>CAMBMH010000011.1 GCA_945868575.1 Singulisphaera sp. GP187
CCAACAAGAGGAAGGTATCTTCTGATGACTTCACCCATGAAACACCGACTCGGGGCATACCAACTCAATCAACAACTTGAGTTACGGCTTTTTCTTTTTCTCACCAAGCAACTTGGCCATAAGAAACTGGTTTCCATCGGCGTATTCGCGGGAAACGGAAACTCCCGGAATGATCAGATGACATTCATGCCCCACCCGTAACGATTTCTCCCGCAATTTGACTCCAAAAATTGGATGATGAATCCCATGCCCCGCATCCCGTGAAGGCAGATCCATCTCCGCGCTACAAGTCATAAACAATGGCGGATCCCCGGAATCAACATGATTGATGGGAGAAAACTCCGCATAAAGAGGCCGATACTTTTCATACCTCGCTAAAACCGCCTCGATGGTTTTCTCCCCCACCGCCTGCGGAATCATCGGGTGTTTCAACACATTGGGCCCCAGCCAGCTTTCAATCACTTTTGGTTCGATGGATGTTTGCCCCACCATAACCGAAGCGGCACACACACGGGTCGATTCACGAAGGACCGGATCCATCGACCGTGGATCGGCCAAATCATCATGTAGCAACAACCACATCGAAGTGCACGCGCCCGCGCTGGGACCGGTCAGAGCGATCCGCCCCGTTTCGATATTCCATTCTTTTGCTTTGGTACGCAAAAACTGGATCGCCCGGGCCGCATCATGAATCGGCGCGGGGAGCGGATGTTCTGGAGTCAACCGATAGTTTATAGCCGCGAATGAGATCCCTTTGTCCAGGTACGGTTGGAAATCCGGTCCCTTTTTCCTTTTGTCCCCGGTCAGCCACCCCCCGCCATGAATGTACACGAGCAGGGGCCTTGGCCCAACCCCTTCGGCTTTCCAGAAGTCCAGCACATTTCTGGCATGGGGACCATAGGACACATCGGCAAAAGTAGGCGGGGCAATACCGGGCATTTCCTGCCCACCGATCCGACACCATCCGGAAAAAAGAAGACTAAAAAGAACACAATATCTGAAAAGAATGGATTGCCGGGATTTGGACCAGGAAGATTTCTGTTTCATGATTTTGCGAACGGTCCAAACGAACTAAAATATGCAGATTGCAAGGACTTATGACGCGTAAGCCCCGGGGTTCCAACCAGGATTGGATTCATTCTAAAATACCCTCGAGCAATTTGGGTATTTTCGCTTTGCAAATTGCACCGATCACGGATTTCGACAATTATATAGGGAATAACTGGAATCCCTGCAATCTGGTCCCTCCAGACTCCTCCAACCGTTGTGATGGCGGTGGTGTCGCCTTGGTAAACCGCCTGCGAATCAAAAAACCATTAAACTCGAAAGGAGGGATCGGAAAAAGACAGTCTCTCCGGTGTTTGCTTTTGGTTTTCCTTTTCGTGTGGTTCGTGCTTTTCGTGGTTAATTGGTTTTGGTTATGGTTTCAGATGTCAGCCAATGTGGTGTATTCCCCTTTAGCCTTGGGATGAGCCCCTTGGAGTCGGTTTTTGTGCCGCCCTACCATTAAGATCTGCCCCTCTTGGCCCAGAACCCAAGCCCCAAGTAAACTAACCACAGATTGATTCACGCCTCCAACCCCATTTTCAGGGCCCCCAAATGACCACCACTCCTATAGCCGAAGACCTTTCGCAATTTTCCGGACTAATCACCAATCTCTTCGACAAAATGCCCACCTCCCAAGACAACCCCTTCCTGCTCACTCCCGAACAGATCGAACACTTCCATAATTTTGGCTATGTCGCCGGAATGCGCGGCCTTACAGAAGAACAGGCCGATCGTCTGGTTGAGGAATTGACCGGAATCATGGACCCCAAACACCCCGGAAACCACCTTTTCCACGAATTCCACACCAACGAATCGGCCGATCCCAACCGCGTCCTTTTCCACGCCCTGGGGGCCTGGCGCATCACCCCGGCATTTCATGACCTGGTTTGGAACCCGGCCATCGCCGTCCCCGCCAGCCAGCTCGTAGGCGGCCCGGTCCACTTCTGGCACGACCAACTCTTCTGCAAACCCGCCCGGCATGGCGGGGTGGTCGCCTGGCACCAGGACTATTCGTATTGGACCCGCACCAAGCCGATGGCCCACCTCACCTGCTGGATCGCCCTTGAAGATGCCAAAATTGATAACGGATGCCTCCAATACATTCCCGGCAGCCACAACTGGGACCTGCTTCCCATCACCGGCCTGGCAGGCAACATGGACGCTATCCGCGAAGTCCTCTCCCCCGAGCAAATGACCGCCATGGAAAACCCGGTCCCCATCGAACTCAAAAAAGGACAAATCACCTTCCACCACCCGCTCCTCATTCACGGCAGCTTTGCCAACAGCACCGAGCGCTCCCGCCGTGCCGCCGTTCTCAACTTTTTCCGCGCGGGGACCAAATCCGACACCAACGAGTCGCTGCTTCAGGGCGTCCCCGTCGTCCCCAAGGGAACCGAACTGGGCGGCCGCTTCTTCCCAAGGCTATATCCCATCGTTTAAGCCCCTCGTTAATCCCCAAATCAGAAAGTTTGGGCCATCCAGGCAGCCTTGCGCCCTCAAACCCTCATAGTTTTCGGGTCAAAATCCTTTCGGATCCAGGCCCCAGACCCCTTCCGGTTGACTCAAAGTGACCCCATGGAACATCATGTGGCACTATGGACACCATCCTGGAAAAACCGCCGTTGACCCCATCCCACTCACCCAAATTGCTCCAATGGGTCCGTGGGCTTTGGTCTGTTGTGCTATTCCCGGGACAGGATGCCAGGACCAATCCACATACTTCCCCAACCGATTCTGTCGTAACCCGCCCCTTGATCGGGATTTGGGGCTGGCTCATCGTTCTCTTTTTGCCCGCGCTGATCCTCTACCCAACCATCGGATTCGACCTGTTGGAACCCGACGAATCGCGCTACGCCGAGATCCCCCGTGAAATGCTCTCCAAAGGGGAGTGGGTGGTTCCGCTTCTGGATGGGGAACCCTATCTCGACAAGCCGCCCCTTCTCTATTGGCTGATCATGATCAGCTACAAAATCTTTGGCATCAGCCCGGCCAGCGCGAGGCTCGTGCCGGCGCTGTGTCTGCATGGTCTGGTGGTCGGGTTTTGGGCCGCTTTAGGCAAAGCGCTTGGCACGCGTGCGGCGCTATTGGGCGCGATGCTTTTAATTGTCGCCCCCGGATTTACCATCATGGGCAGGCTGCTTACGATCGATGCGGTCCTCGCGGCGTGCATAGGCGGGGCGGTGATCTGCGCCTGGCAAAGCCTTTGGGAAAATCCCAACTCTCCACGAATCGGATGGTGGCTCGCCTCGGCATTTTTCACGGGATTGGCGATTTTGGCCAAGGGGCCCATCGGCTTGATCCTGGTGATTCCGCCTGTGGTCCTTTACCGGTTTCTTCGCGCCGAGTCGATCCCCTGGAAGTCGCTGGTTGTTCATGGGACGCTTGCTTTGGCAATGGGGATTCCATGGTATGCGCTGATGATTGGCCGCGTGCCCGATTTTGTGCGCCACTTTTTCTGGGAGCACAATATCCTCCGGTTCGTGCAACCGTTTGATCACCAACGGGGAGTCTGGTTTTACATCCCCGTGTTGGGGCTTGGCCTTCTGCCGGGAAGCCTGTTCGCCTGGTCGTGGCTAAAGTTCCAGTTTGGCGATGCATCCGGGTCACGGGCCCTGCGTGGGCCGACCCAGTCGTTTCTCCTTCTTTCGGGGGGGTGGTGTGTTTTCTTTTTCACCCTTTCGGGTTGCAAACTGCCGACCTATATCCTTCCGGCGTTCGCGCCTCTTTGCATGGCGATGGGTCCCTGGCTGGCAACTTTGCAGATCCGAAAAATCGCCGCGACTGGCGGTATCTGGATCTGCGCCCTTTTGGCGGGCACTCATCTGATCCTGCCGATGTGGGCGGCATGGCGATCGCCTCTTGCGCCAGGCGAAAACCTTCTTGCGCTGCTTCGTGATCCGAAAACGCCAATTGTCTGTTATCCGCGCGAGTGCCATTCGGTTGCCTTCGCTTTGGGACGCGACGACCTGCGCAATTTCCGATCGAAAGAGTTTGATGCTTTCCGGGCCGACCTTTTCACCCGCGACCGTACCGTAGTGCTATGCACTCATCGCCATTCCCTCGAAGGGTTGCGACAACTGCTTCCCCCGGAACTGGAACTCAATCCCATCTACGACCTCGAACTTCAGGCACCCCCATGGATCCCCAAAGGCTTGCGCTCGACCGCGGTCAAGCTCGCAGGGGAAACCGCCCTGGGCCTTTGCGATGTCGCCGAGGTTCGGCGAAAAACACCGACCCCAGGCGGAAAGGGTTCGTAGCAACCCCTCCACATTCACACATTTCTTTGGAAATTCCAAAAAACAACCCCGGAGATCCTGGGGCCCCCGGGGTAGAAGTATTATTGTTGGAAATTTCCGCACAATTCATCGCAGTTTACGCGGGAGCAAACTACTTGGCCTCGACGACAATATCCAAAACAATCGGCTCCAACTTCGGGCCATACCCGTCAAACAAAGGGGTTACGATCGCCCGGGCCCTTCGGGCTTTCTCCGGTATGATCACCTCGACCGAGGCGCCATACGGGTCTTCAAACCCCTTTCAGCAATCGTCCTTGAACGGCTTTTCAAACGGCTCGCCCACAGGCAAACCATTCGCATCCTGCCAATGCACCATCACCGACGCGGTGGACCGACCTGACCCCTCGGAAAAGCGAAGATATTGATCCTCTCCCAGGCCCGGTCCGGAAACCAAATATTTAAGGCCAATCGTCCCTCTGGCCCCGTTCACCCATTCCCCAACCGGGTATGGTCCGGGAACAAGAGAATCCCCCTCGCGGGGAAGGATTCCCACAGGGACGCCGCCCCTAGGCCCAAATTCCATGAAAAGGCTCGCCCCAAGGGCCAAAACCAAAACACCAAGAATCCCCAGCCAACCGCTTTTCACGGCAGGCCGGGGAGCGGCTATAGGATTAACCCCATTTTCCATGGTTTTTTCCTTGATTAGGGCGCTTGCGCATCGTCCGGGATGTCGCCTTCGTTGGGACTGGCGATGAAGTACCAGTTCTTGTCGTTAATTCCGGAGTTGAGGCTTACCACGCTGCCATCACCCAAAAGGATATTGATCGCGCTGGAGTTGTAGGCCTGTTCCTTGTAGGGGTGGGAGTTGTCAACCGGAGGCCCGAATTCGGGTTTCTTGTGACAGCGGAATTCCCAAGGCTTGGTCCCGGTCCATTCGGTCGGAACTGGATTGGGATTGTTCACCCAAATCGATCGCGCCCAATAAGGCGAGTTGTATTGCGAACTGATCACCGTCGCGGGAGCAGCCAGCTGGGCGGGTTGACGGGCCCATTGATGAGCAAGGGTGGGAACCTGCCAGCCATACGCCCAAAGGAGAGCGCCCGAGTTAGGGTTAGTGCTGGCGCCACGCTTGCAGACGGCATAGTGCTCGGAAACAATCATGGTCTTCGAAAGACCATCGGTGATGCTGCTGGAAAGGGACATCCCCATATCACCAAAAACCATCCAGTTGGCCGCATAGCTCGCCAGGCCCCAGGTGGTGCCTGCGGTGGACCAGGCGGGAATAGGCGAGTTGGCCGAAGTGTTGTAGGTAGTGGGGGTCAGTTCAAAGGTGCCACCACCGACAGTGACATCGGCGGGAGCCTGAAGGGTCTTGATGATCGCGCTCTTTGCGGCATCAGGCCCCTGTTTGAAGAGGTTGTCCTGTTCAAGGTAAGGAAGAAGACTGTAGAAAAACGATCCACCCGTTTGGGCAGAATACTTCCCAAACATCGGAGGCGCCTTGCCAAAGGTGTCGTTGGCGGCGTGCACGGCGAGGCCAATCTGTTTCAGATTGTTCTTGCTTTGCAGACTGGCCGCGGCGGCGCGAACTTTTTGCACAGCTGGCAAAAGAAGACCAATGAGCACGGCAATGATGGCGATCACCACCAAAAGCTCAATCAGGGTAAACCCATTTCTAACTTTACGCATACGAAAACTCCATTGAAAAAAACAATATCCGGTTCAAGAGATTCAGAGTCCGGGTAAACAATCCGGAAGAACTGTATTTGCCAACTTGGCAAAGAGACATCGGGGCAACTGCCTTTTTTCGGCGGGAGTCCGAGCCACGAACAAACATTCGCGTTCGGCAATCAATAGAAATCGGACACGCCGTTCTAAGTGCGGTTTATAGTCAGGAAAAGCCGGGAACATCCAAAGCAGGAACACAGAGCCATGCGGAATAGATTTGTGTCACGACCCGGCTCCTTTCCTGATTTTCCAAGATCAAAAATTTATTAGAATCCTTAACGGAACTTTCGTACCACACTAGCCAGGACACCGAGCTTGGCCCGGGCGATCTCCAGAGAGGAAACCGGATTGTCTGCAAATGTGGCGAAGCCACAGTCGGGATGGAGTGCCGCCACTCGCTCCGAGCCAAAGAGGGCGAATGCCTCTTCGACTCTCTTCATGATAACCGACTCTGGTTCAATTTCCACAGTTTTGGGGTTTACCAGGCCCAAACCGAGCTTCGTTTCCTTGGGCAAGCCTTTTAGGACCTTCATTTCCCCCGCCCGGGGAGTCGAGAACTCCAAAAGGAGCATTCCAACAGGAATTTTGGAAAACAGCCCGACAAGCGGTTCATAATCCCCGGTCAGCGCCACAGACTCATCCCGCGACCAGTTCCCCCGGCAAACATGCATCGCAAGGCGCTCGCGCGGAAACCCCTCCAGGGTCCGCTCAAGGATCGACTGGGCAAATTCGAGTTCCTCGTTTTTGGGTTTCCTCCACGAAAGGGCCCCACACATGAAACTCCGCCGCTTTTTTGGCTGGGCAAAAACCACTTCGGTCAACACCGGCTCATCAATCTGGACAATTGACGCGCCATAAGCCAACAAATCGAAAATCTCCGCTCTCAAAAGTCGGATCACATCCTCCGCAAGGGCCTCGCGCTCCTTGTAGACCTTTTCCGAAAGGCATTCCAGGAAGAGCGTCCTCGTCAAAAGGTAGGGACCAGGCAGCGCCACCTTGATCGGCCGGGGCGTTACCGTCCTCAAAAAAGCCAATTCCTGCAAAGCTAGGGGCCGATTGCGAACCAAAGGCCCCAAAAGCGCCGGATGATGTACTTTTTCCGCAGGCACATCCAGCTGCGAAAGCTCGCCTTTGAATTTTTCCGGATCATCCACATAGGGAAGGAGGTCGCTCACCGGAATCAGCCGACAACACGATAGCCTTCCTCCAACGAAGCTGGCATAGGTGTCGCGACGCTGTTCCCCATCCGACAAAACATCGACTCCCGCCTGCTCCTGGGCGCTGACCACCAATCGCACCGCATCATCGGCGGCGTTTTCAAACTCCACCTCGCCGATCCGACCCTCAAGTTTGTCATGGAGCATCCGCAACAGCCAGGCCGGACGCGGCATCGATCCCATCCCAAACACAGCCAGCTTTGGTAGAGGCGCAACCAGCTGATCCTTGGCGGGGAGGGGAACATTCCGGTCGACCATCGGATTGGCCAATCCAGGCAAAACCTTGGCACCAGACCCACCCTTTGCGGAGCCGATGTGGCTTAACCACGCTTCCCGATCCGCCTGCGAACCCTTCACCACAAGGAAATGGTGGGCCGTACCCGTAGCAATTGTTTCGGTGCGATGATCCAACAGGGCATTACCCGTCAAACGCCCCCAAGAAGGAAGATCCTCGGCGACAGACTTTTCCGTGCTACGCAAGTGGAGCAGCTGGCCCCGCTCCAGCGGCCCAAGGTGCTGCCGGATCAGAATCAGCAGACCATTGCCGCAATCGAGGTCGCCCCCATCAAAAGAGGCATCGGGAACCATCGGATCTGCCATTGTGGAATCCCAGTGGGCGCAAACGAATAAGCGAAAGCAACTTTGTTAACAACGGACAACTAATAACTGATGCTCGGGACTCCCTGATCCATGAATTCGACCAGCTTTGCCCCGCCCACAATCACCGCCCCGGCAATGAGTTGGGTTTCATCGAGCTTGCGCCGCTTGAAACAGGGGGAACAAACATAGATCTTTCCCCCTTCCCGGGCAAAATTGGCCAGCAATTCGGACAACTTGGCAAAACCCTCCTCGTGGATCGGATCTGCGCCACCCTGGACAGCCAACCGCACCCCTTCCGTCGAGAGGAAGACAACCGTGTCCCGATCCGATCCCAAAGCGGCATTGGCAACCACAAAGGCGACCGTGGCACGGTCAGGTTGCTCGGGACCTACAGTCAGACTAACCACAAATTTGCCTGGCATAAAAACTCTCCTTTTGTTGGTTGCCCTAAATTTTCCGACTCAAAAAATCCCATCAGGGAAGGATTGGAGAAGGGTTGATCGGACCGCGCTGTTAGTCCTACCCAGGGATAATCAAGGATCGGTTCGCTTCCTGAGATCATAGACCGGATGAGCGGCACCAAGTAGGGTATGCCCCGTCATCCGCACCCAAGCCGGAATATCCTGAGGCGCACCCGGATCCGTCGCCAAAACACGGACCACCACTCCCGGACCCAATTCCCGGAGGATCCGCCGGAGTTCAAGGATCAGATCACCACATCCAAGATCCCCAAAATCGTAAACATGGGGTGGCGAATCGTCCTGGGCAACCGGAAACTTCGGGACCATTCCGCCAGGCGAAGAATCGGAGAGGTCGTTTGCAAAAGAATCCTCCGAGTCCAATTCCAAACAGCCCGCAAACAACCCCACAAGAGAACAAGGCACTTCACACCGGGTCGAATCGGCCAGAATCCACGCCTTTTTGTAGCAATCCTTGCCAAGAAGCCATCGGCCAAGATGTTGGCTCATGGTGGACAGATCCCGATTGAGCCCATTTGCCGCGCATGACAGACACCGGGGCCGGTCCTTTAGACCAAGAGCAACCGCGCACAACACTCCATGATCGCAAAGCCTGGCGCCACAATCGGAACAGGAACTTCCCGCCCACCGGGCCAAAGCCTCCTCCAACTGTCGCGATTCAAGGACTTTGTTCATGGGAAACGAGTGAAACTCCATCCAGCGGGACTAGGAAAAATAAGGCAAAGAAAAAGCCGCACGGAAGACCGCGCGGCTTGAATTTTTTTGCTTTCCCAAACAGCCTTAGGCGTTGACAGGAGCCTCAACCTTGGGGGCGGGAGCCGCTGTGGTGGAGATCAATTCGGGATTGATGAACTCGATGATCGCAAGTTCTCCACCGTCGCCAATACGGCGCTTGTGGATTTTCAGGATACGAGTGTAACCGCCTGGATGATTGACGAACTTGGGCGCCACTTCGTTGAAGAGTTTCTTGTAAACATTGGGACGAAGCCAAGCCTTGGGATCCTTCGCGGCTTCCGAGTCGGCATCGATGGTTCGCTTGGCCATAGGTCCAAGAAGGGCAACGGCCTCACGGCGGGCGTGGAGATCACCCTTGCGGGCGATGGTAATCAACCGCTCGATGAAAGGACGCAATTCCTTGGCCTTGGCCACGGTCGTTACAATACGGCCGTGCTCAATAAGACCACAACTCAGATTGCGATTAAGAGCAAGACGATGGCTGGAGTTCCGGTTCAGCTTGCGACCGGCCTTCATGTGACGCATGATACTATTCCTTGTCTATCCTTTGAACCTTGTATGTTCCGGGTGCCTTAGCGGTTGGAGGCGGGAAGCCTCATACCCAGGTGCATGCCGCGCTCGGCAAGCTTGGCTTTGACTTCCTTGAGCGTGTTGTCACCAAAGTTGCGAACTTCAAGCAGCTCGTCTTCAGAGCGGCAAACGAGGTCGCGAACCATGGTGATTCCCTCGGATTCGAGACAGTTCGTGGCGCGCACGGACAGTTCGAGTTCGGCGAGGCTCATGGCCAAATGACGCTCGAGATCCGGATCGTCACCAATCTCGGATTCGAGTTCAGGCTCGTCGCCATATCCAATCTCGGGTCCGAGATCAGCGTATTGAATGAACGGATTGAGGTGCTTGCGAAGGATCTTCGCGGCTTCCACAAGCGCCATTCCCGGAGCGATCGTGCCGTTAGTCCAGATCTCAAGACCCAATTTGTCGTAGTTGGTCTTTTGACCGACGCGGGTGTCTTCGATTTCGTACTTGACCTTCACCACGGGGGAGAAGCTCGAGTCGACAGGGATGACGCCAACTTCGCGGTCGCCAATCACATTTTCTTCGGCGGAACGATAACCACGACCATTTTCAACCTTCATCTCAACAACGAAAGGAACATCGTCAGTGAGAGTGGCGATCACATGGTCAGGGTTGACAATGCTGACCGTGGCGTCAGCGATGATGTCGGACGCCTTGACGACGCCCCTCTCGTGCCGTTCGATACGAATGGTCTTGGCGAACTCGGAGGTGCTCTTCACCACCAAGCTCTTGATGTTAAGGATGATATCGGTGACATCTTCCACAACACCGGGAATCGAGGAGATCTCGTGCTGTACACCCTGGATCTTGACCTGGGTGACGGAGCTCCCTTCGAGGCTGGAAAGAAGCACCCGACGAAGGCTGTTGCCGACAGAAACCCCGAAGCCGCGCTCGAAGGGTTCCACCGAGAACTTGCCATAGGTGTCGGACAATGTGGAACGATCGGCCGAGATGCGGTTTGGAAGTTCCAGGCCACGCCAGCGGATACGCATATTCGAGAATCTCCGTACGGAAAAAAGGAGCCCTTAAGGGTGATGTCTTGATTAGCGGGAGCAAAGCTCGATGATGAGTTGCTCACGCAGATCCTCAAGGTTGGGATCTACATCGGTGCGCGCGGGCAAACGGGTCAGAACTCCGGTCGGCGGCTGGCTCTCGTTGTTGGTGCGCTCGAGGTATGCGGGAACAGGACGACGCTCGTTATCGGCAAGACCGTTGCGGATCGCCTTGAGGGAGGTCTCGTGGTTGCGAACGGAAATCACATCGCCTGCACGAAGGAGAAGACTTGGAATGGTGCAGCGGTGAACGCCTAGGAAGATGTGGCCGTGAGCAATAAGCTGACGGGCGTTCGAGCGGCTGGAAGCCCAACCCAAACGATAGACCACATTATCAAGACGACGCTCCATCAGCGAGAGAAGGGCCTCGCCTGTGCTCTGTTTGGAGCGGGAAGCAATTTCGAAGTAACGGTCGAACTGGCGTTGCATAACGCCATAAAAACGACGCAGCTTTTGCTTTTCGCGAAGACGGGTACCGTATTCGGAAAGCTTGCCACGGCGTTGGCCGTGCATACCCGGGGCGTAATTGCGCTTCTTGAGTGAGCACTTGTCGCTCTCGCAGCGGGTCCCCTTGAGGAACAGCTTGCGGCCTTCGCGGCGGCAGAGCTTGCAGACGGAGTCAGTAAATCTTGCCATGGTTCGCTTCTAAGCTTCCAAATAAGTGGTTTGAATATGTTAAGGGGTTAAACGCGACGGCGCTTGGGAGGACGGCAGCCATTGTGGGGCAGCGGGGTCACATCCTCGATCGAGCGCACGGTCAAACCGGACGCCTGGAGCGCGGTAACTGCGGATTCGCGACCCGAACCAGGCCCCTGAACCTGGACATCGACTTCCTTTACGCCAAACTTGCTCGCCTTTTCGGCGGCAACTTCGGCAGCGCGCTGGGCCGCGAAAGGGGTGCTTTTGCGGCTCCCCTTGAAGCCCACACCACCACCCGAAGCAAAGCACAGCGTGTCGCCTTGCTTGTCGGTGATGGTAACGATCGTATTGTTGAAGGTCGCCTTGACATGCGCCACTCCGGCGCTGACATTGCGACGGACCTTCTTCTTGCCCTTTTTCGACACCGTATAAGCCCTCTTCTTGGACCGCCTCGCGCGGCCATGACTTTGTGAACCGGACCGGGGGAAAACCCGGCATCAACTCTTACTTGTCCTTGACGCCCTTCTTGCCGGCCACCGTCTTGCGGGGACCCTTGCGCGTGCGGGCGTTCGTCTTGGTGCGCTGGCCACGAACCGGAAGACTTCGGCGATGCCGGGAGCCACGGTACGATCCAATTTCACGAAGACGACCAATGTTTTGCTGAATCTGGCGACGAAGTGGCCCTTCGACCGTGTACTCACGGTCAAGGATTCCGGCCAAACGGCTGATCTCATCGTCCGAAAGCTCGCGCGCACGGCGGTTCGGATCAACCTTGGCCTGCTCACAAAGTTGCAGGGAGGTCACGGGACCAATCCCGTAAATGTAGCGCAGGGAAATGTGGGTGGGTTTATCGTTCGGAAGGTCCACACCCAAAATACGAGGCATCTTCAAGGCTCCTTATCGGCTTGGCTTCTAACCGGGCAATTAGCCCTGACGCTGCTTGTGCCGGGGGTTTTCACAAATAATCAAAAGCTTGCCGTGCCGCTTTACCAGCTTGCACTTCTCGCAAATTCTCTTAACGCTCGAACGGACTTTCATGGTTCACCTCTCCCCACCATTTCGGACCAATCGTCTCGAAAGGTTCGGGAACTAATCAGGATACCCCAAAATTCATGCTCCAGCAAGGGATTTTCCGCCAGGACCCGGAATCCAGGTCTCTTCGCGGGCTGTTATCACATATATCCCTTGCTCAAGAACCGCCACCGTGTGCTCTACATGAACACTCGGCAGACCGTCACGCGTCACCACCGTCCAGTGGTCCCGCAGTGTGTCGCAAAGATGACCCCCCATGTTTACCATCGGCTCCACTGCCAAAACCACCCCGGGCTCTAGCCGGAAGTCGGTCTTTTTCATGGAGTTATGCCAATAGTTAGGCACCTGGGGTACCTCGTGCATCGTCCGGCCGATACCATGGCCCACATATTGGGTCACCATGGAGAACCCCGCCAGCTTGGCTTTCGCCTGCATGGCCTGGGCTACTTCCGACCACCAGCTGGAATGGGCCATTGACTCCATGGCCAGCTGTAAAATTTCTTCGCCTGTCCGGATCAGACGGGATTTTTCCTGGGAAATTTCTCCCACAGGAAGACTCACCGCCGCATCCGCACACCACCCCTCGACCGAGCAGGCGGTGTCAACTTTCACTATTTCCCCTTCAGCCAAGGCTCGGCTTCCCGGAATCCCGTGGACAACCTGCTCATTGACCGAAATACATGTCACAGCCGGAAAAGGCACCCGACCAGGATAACCCTTGAACAGGCTTTTGGCACCCTCCTTTACGAAGAGCTCCTCCACCGCGCGATCAAGGTCTATTGTCTTGACCCCTGGCTTGACCATTTCACGGCAAAGATCGAGTGCGCGCGCAACAATCTTGCCCGCAACCCGCATCATCTCAACATCCCGGACAGTTTTTAACTGCTTTACCCGGTGTGGTTCTGCCGATGACCTGACCAAATTTGCTCCGCCACTCCCGCCATGGATAAACCTGTTTGCTTATCCTAATTGCAAACTTTACCAAGCGACTCGGTGATACGACCGAAAACGCCTTTGACTTCACCACCACCCTCAACCCGGACCAGTATTCCGCGGGCATGGTAATAGGGAATTAATCGTTCGGTATCTTTGTGGTAGACAACCAGACGAGCCGTTACGGTCTCAGCTGAATCGTCAGCACGCTGTACCAAGGCAACTCCGCAATCGTTACACACACCAGCCACGAGAGGTGGGTTGTTGTGTGTGTGATAGGTCGCTTTGCACCCCAGCTTGGGGCAGCTCCAACGACCGCACACCCTTTTGACAATCGCCTCATCCGGAACATCGATCAGAAAGGCAATGTCGAGCGCTTTGCCAACTTTTGCCAGAATTCCGTCGAAGGCCTCGGCTTGAGCCAAAGTCCTGGGATAGCCATCCATCACAAATGCCGCCGGCCTGTCCTCGCGGGCAAACCTTTCGGCAATTAGATCGTTGACCAATTCGTCAGGGACAAGATTTCCCTTGTCAACAAAAGGTTGGGCCCTCAACCCCACCGGCGTTTGCTTGCGCATCGCCTCACGGAGGAGGTCACCCGTCCCGATGTGTTCCCATCCAAATTTCTTACAGAGCAATTTGGCTTGAGTGCCTTTCCCGCATCCGGGTGGACCCAACAGCAGGATTCGCATCTCTTCGCATTCCCGAATAACCGCGTGAGGATGACCGCGGCTCGGACGCGTCAAAACGCCCGAACCAGACTTTCAAAAGGAATCAATCCTCAGTAAGTCCGGGGTAATTCCGCATAACCAAGTGGCTGTTGATCTTTTGCACAAGATCAAGCGCAACGCTCACCACAATAAGCAGACTGGTGCCGCCATAAAATTGGGCAACCTCCTGCGAAACTTCCATCGTGGAAGTTACCATGGTGGGGATAACCGCAATGATCGCAAGGAAGGCGGCGCCTACATAAGTCAGCCGGAGCATTACCTTTTCCAGGTAGTCCGCCGTCCTCTTGCCAGGACGGTAACCAGGAATGAAGCTTCCATGGTCACGCAGATTGTTGGCGACATCCTTGGGATTAAAGATAATGGCGGTCCAAAAGTAGCAAAACACATAAATCAAAACGACGAATGTGATCGTGTACACCCAACCCTGCCGTTCGAAGACGGAGGCGACGGTGCGGATAAAATCCGAACCGGTGGCGTTGGCCATCGCCGAAAACAGAAAATAGGGAAGAATCAAAAGGCTGCTCGCAAAAATCACAGGCATGACACCCGCTTGGTTGACCTTCAAAGGCAAATATTGTTTGCTGCCGCCGTACACCCTGCGCCCACGAACATGGCGTGCGGATTGGGTCGGGATTCGCCTCTGTGCCTTGGTCATCGCCACCACAGCCATGATGACTACAACAAAGAGGAACAATAGGACTATAAGCTTCTCAAAGGACATATCGGCACCACCACTCCCACCCAGGGTCAGTACCGATTCCTTGAGCTTCCAAATTCCGCCAGTTTGCTCAAAAAGAAGAGAAACAGTAGCAGCTGGAAGTCTCGCTACAATGCCCGCCATGATAATGATGCTAATACCATTACCAATTCCGTATTCATCGATCTGCTCACCCATCCACATAAGGAAAAGCGTGCCAATCACCATGGACAATACCATGCTGAAATACCAGAAGAAACCAGAGTAACCAGGAAGGCCCAGTCCCTGACCCGCAACCGGATCCGTCATGAAATTGACATACATGATTGCCTGGAACATGCAGATCGGCACGGTAGCAAGGCGGGTATAGTTATTGAGGATCTTGCGGCCTGCCTCACCTTCCTTTTGGAGGCGCTCAATGGCAGGAACCATAGCGCCCAAAAGTTGGAAGATGATGCTCGCGGAAATATAAGGCATGATGCCGAGTCCAAAAACCGTAGCGTTGCTTAGGTTTCCGCCCGAAAACATCGAAACATAACTGAAAATACTATTAAGCCCACCACCACCAAGATTCTTGCTCAGAAGATCCTGGTCAATGAACGGAAGGGGAACACTATATCCAACCCGGTAAATCGCAAGGAACATCAGGGTGATCCCGATTTTCCAGCGCAATTCCGGAATGCGAAAAATGTTGATAAGGTTGGACATGCTCGCTTCCTGGCTGGCTTGTGCTTACCTTGAAATCGGAACATTCACCATGAAAACCAACGGAACCGGAGGATGGAACCGTGGCACAGGTAAATAAGGCCAAAAACCAAGGTGCCCCAAGGATTCGAGGCGAATCCCGGGGCGCCGCTGTAACCGAATTAGGCCTTGGCCTTTTTCGGGGTCTTGGGCTTCATCTTATTGCGAACAGGCTTGGGAGCAGGAGGAATAATTTCCACAGTGCCACCAGCTGCCACGATCTTCTCGGCTGCGGACTTGGTTACATGGTGAACGCGAACGGTGATCTTCTTGGTGATTTCGCCTTCCCCAAGAATACGAACACCATCAGCAGGACCATTGGCAAGGCCGACCTTCTTGAGGGTTTCCTGATCGACGACTGCGCCGTCTTCGAATTGAACATCGATATCGCCGATGTTAACAACAAGGAAGTACTTGTCCCACGACCCGTGCGAGAAACCGCGCTTGGGCATACGGCGGAACAAAGGCATCTGACCGCCTTCGAAGAAAAACCGGGGGAAGCGGGCGCCTGCCGAAGCATATTGACCCTTGCTACCACGACCGGCGGTCTTGCCATGACCCGATCCAATACCGCGACCAACGCGCTTAAGCTTCTTGTGGGTAACAATACCCTGATTGATGTCGTTGAGATTCATTAGAGAGTCACTCCACGAAGGCGAGCCACATCCTCACGGGTCCGAAGCTCCTGGAGCCCGGCAATCGTCGCGCGGACGAGGTTCATTGAATTGGTGCTGCCATGGGTCTTGGTAAGAATGTTGCGAACACCCGCAAGTTCAAGTACCGCACGGACGCTTGGACCGGCCTTCACGCCTGTACCAGGGCCGGCAGGAACCATGATTACTTTGCTGGCGCCAAACTTGCCAACTACGCGATGGGGAATGGTATCACCCATAAGACTAACACGAAGGCTGCGGCGAAGGCCGTTTTCAGCGTCTTTGGTTGCCTTCTCCACAGCGGGAGGAACTTCGTTAGCCTTGGAATAACCCAAGGAAACTTTACCCTTCTTGTCGCCTACAACAACCAAGGCATTGAAGGTGAACCGGCGGCCACCTTTTACCGTCGCAGAACAACGACGGATCTTGATTACACGATCCTCGATGCCCGAATCAGACTGTTCACCGCGGTCACGCTCACGCGCCATAACCAATCTCCCCAAAAAATGCCTTGGCCCCAGGAATACCCTGGGCAATATATCTTATTAGAACTGGAGACCACCTGCACGAGCCGCATCGGCGAGAGCCTTGACGCGACCATGGTAGCGATAATGTCCGCGGTCAAAACAGACCTGCTGGATACCCTTTTCAGCGGCTACCTTGGCAAGGGCGGAACCTACGACTTCAGCAGCTTTGACATTGCCACCGTAGTTGAGACCTTCCACACCGGCTTTGGAGCTCGCAGAAACAAGAGTCTCGCCAGCGTCGTCGTTGATCAGCTGGGCATAGATGTGCTTGGAGCTGCGAAATACGCTCAAACGCGGGCGATCCGCCGTCCCACGGACGATGCGACGGACATGGTTCCGCCTTCGCAACTGCCTCTTCTTCTTCAGCTTGTGAGTGTTCATCTTCCTCAGTCTCCTGCCAGCAGCGATCCTCATCGCAACTGGCCACATTGTGCTCGCCATCCGGGTTCAACTCACCCGGGCTAGGATCAACCTGTCTTGGATTTGCCTTCCTTACGGCGGACGACTTCATCGTCATACCGGATTCCCTTGCCCTGATAGGGCTCGGAAGGTTGGGCAGAACGGACATCGGCAGCGAACTGACCGACTTTTTGCTTGTCCGTACCCTTGACCACAACCGCGGTCACCTTTTCGTTGTCTTTCTTGCCTTCCATCCGGTAATCCATTGTGGTTACCTCAACGGTAACTCCCGGAGGGGCAACACATTCGATAGCGTTGGCATAGCCAAGCTTCAGAATGACCATCTGCTTGTTCTTCTTGTCGATTTCAGCCTTGTAACCAAGACCAATCACAATAAGCTTCCGCTCGTAGCCCTTGGTAACACCTTCAACCATATTGGCCAAAAGGGTACGGGTCAGGCCATGAACCGAGCGAGTAAGACGATCTTCGTCAGGGCGCTCAACAATGATATTGCGGGCGGCGTTATCAAAGCTGACTTTGACGCGAGCATGGGGCTCAAGGGTCAATTCACCCTTTGGTCCCTTGACACTGACCTTGCCTTCAGCAACGCTCACATTAACGCCTGCGGGCACTGCCACGGGCTGTTTTCCAATACGAGACACCTTGATTTCCTCCTACCCACTGTCCGATCGCGGCTGGTTCGCAGGGCAATTCGCCCACTACCGCGCTGTTAGTAAACGGTGCAGAGCAGTTCCCCGCCCACTTTTTGAGTGCGTGCCTGGCGATCGCTGAGTACGCCACGGCTTGTTGTAAGAATGCTGATACCCAAGCCACCAAGAATGGGACGAAGCTGGGTGCTGCGTACATAATGCCGCTGACCTGGCTTACTGGCACGCTTGATGATCCGAATGACTTTTTCGCCTTCGGGACCATACTTAAGATACAGGCGAAGTATTACGCCCGATTTCGAGAGATCAGTCTCGGGAACAAGGTGGCTGACACCTTGATCATCAATCTGAACCGTGCCGACCTGGAAGTCGAGAATAAATCCCTCTTCCCGAAGAACACGAGCCACTTCGGTCTTGAGTCGGGTTGCAGGCATATCTACAACGGGACGTTCAATCCGGTTTGCATTGCGGATGCGGGTAAGCATATCCGCCAAAGGGTCAGTCATCATGGTGTAATCGCTCCGTGTCTGGTTGTTACCAGCTCGCCTTCATAAGACCTGGGATGATCCCTTCGTGCGCCATGTTCCTCAAGCAAATGCGGCAAATGCCAAACTTGCGGTAAACTGCACGGGGACGGCCACACAACCGACAACGAAGCCTAAGGCGGATCCGCTCGCGGGGCTCCAACTTTACCTTGTCCGGTTCCCTGCGCCACGCGTCAAGCTTGGCGATTTTCACGCGGAAACGGCTCATCTTGCCTGATGTTGCCATGTTTTACCTTGTCCTTCTAAAATCCTGACCGTTCTGATTTGGTAATTAAGCTTCGCGGAAGGGGAGGCCAAAAGCCCTCAGCAATTCACGAGCCTCTTCATCACTTTGGGCGGAAGTCACAAAAGTGATGTCCAAACCCTGGGTGAAATTCATCTTGTCGGGATCTACCTCAGGGAACACGCTCTGTTCCGTAAGACCCATGCTGTAGTTGCCATTACCGTCAAAGCTTTTCGGGTTGATACCACGAAAGTCGCGAATACGAGGAAGAGCAACGCTGATGAGGCGATCCATGAATTCAAACATGCGAAGACCACGAAGGGTAACCCTTGCGCCGATCTCATTATTTTCCCTAAGACGGAAACCGCTCACCGCAACCTTGGCTTTGGTTACTTGTGCACGCTGTCCGGCAATCATGCCGAGTTGCTCAGCAGCTTCCTTCATACGATTCTTGTCCTGGAGCGCTTTACCAACGCCCATATTCAAGACAATCTTTTGCAATTTTGGAATGCTGTTGATATTGTCGCGAGCGAACTTCTTTTTGAGTTCCCCGACAATCTCAGTCTTATACTTTTCTTGCAACCGAGCCATTTCACACCTCTAGCCTCAATGTATTGGAGCCGAAACCGTATTAACCCTGAATACGGACGGCCTTTGAACGGGCAATCACCCGGAGATTGCCGGAACACTTCTTGCAAGAAAGAAACTTCGTTCCGTCCTGATCCAACTTGATACCGGTGCGAACACCACGGCGGCAGGAAGGACAAAAAAGAAGAACATTGCTGGCCTGAATTGGCATTTCCTTGGAAAGCCGACCGCCTTGCATGTTGCGACGATTGGGACGAACATGTTTGTAAACACGGTTAACGCCTTCAACGACAATTTTGTCTTTGCTGGGCATCGTGCTCAAAACGCGACGGGACTTCGTAAGGTCCGCATCATTTCCGGCAATAACTGCCACCAGGTCATTCTTGCGAATCTTCATCTCAACTCACTCCCACAGGTTCGACCCAGTATATCACAGGGGAACCACCTTGATTTCATTACCTTCACATGGGAAGGCATTTAACTAGATCACTTCCTCAGCAAGGTTTGTGATCTTGGCAAATTTCTTGTCGCGAAGTTCCCGGGCCACGGCGCCAAAGATACGGGTGCCACGGGGATTGTCATCTTTGTCGATGATCACAAGTGCATTGCGATCAAACCGAATATAGGTACCATCTTCTCGACGGGTAGCCTTTTTGGTTCGTACCACAACTGCACGGATAACATCGCCTGGCTTCACATCGCCGCCCGAATTGGCCTTCTTGACGCTGGCGATGATAACATCACCAAGCCCTGCATACCGGCGCTGGTTGCCACCAAGCACCTTGATGCACATGCATTCTTTCGCGCCGGTGTTGTCGGCCACATCAAGATAAGTGTACATCTGGATCATCAGCGCACCTTTAGTCTTCCAACAATTCTGATCAGACCGAGATCCACCTGGACCTGCAAAGCCCGAAAATCCTGAAATTCAAAACTGTATTTGGGCAAACCGCCTGTCCTACGCCTTGTCTGTAGAACCAGCAGCCTTCTTGATGATCCTTACAAGTTCCCAATGCTTTGTGCGGGAAAGTGGACGGGACTCAACAATTTCAACAAAATCACCAACATGGCAAATGTTGTGCTCATCGTGAACCATGCAAATGGTTTTACGACGAATAATCTTTCCGTAACGGGGATGGCGGACCATACGAGGAATTTCAACCCGACGGGTCTTGTTCATTTTGTCGCTAGCCACAACACCGGTGACAACACGACGAGTTCCCACATCAACAGTCTGAACGGTTTGCTCGGACATTCTTTACTTCCCCTTGCTCTTTCCGGAGGCAGACTTGGCAGCTTTGGCAGCCTTGCTCTTGGAGCTCTTGTCGCTCTTCTTGCCTTTGGACTTAGGATTTTCCTTGGCCCGCTTCACACCTTCTTCGTTAAGGCGCTTCAATTCCTTGCGGTGGGCAACAGCGTCGGTGTAAGCCTTTTGGTGGGCAATACCCGCTTCAGCAGCTGCCTTTTCTGCCGCTGCACGAATGGAGACAAGCTCCGTTTCGCGTTGGATAGTCTTAACCCGAGCGATGTCCTTGCGGGCCTCGCGGATCTTACCAAGCGACTGAAGCCGTTCCGTTGCGGCCTGAATGCGAAGCTGAACAACCTGCTTCGACAGATCGGAAAGGGCCAGGACCTTTTGGTCGCCGTTCAATGCCCTGATTTCCGAAGCCTTCATTGCCTGCCTACCTTTCTCGGTTTCCGAGAATCCTTGTACACTAGCCTACCGCAGGAAGCCGGGTAACAAACCGGCAGCGGAATGGCATCTTGTATGCAACCTTCGCAAGGGCTTCCCGAGCCGCTGCTTCAGGAATACCACCAAGTTCGAAAAGGATCATGCCAGGTTTAACCACGGCAGCCCAGAACTCGGGTTCACCCTTACCCTTACCCATACGGGTTTCGAGCGGGATTGCGGTTACCGACTTGTGCGGAAACACGCGGATGAACAATTTTCCTTCTCCGCGAGTTGAGTGACTAGCCGTAATACGGCCGGCCTCGATCACCTCGGCTTGGAGCCAACCACCATCCAGCGACTGGAGGCCATACTCTCCGTAAGCAACTGTGTTGCCTCGGCAAGCATTACCTTTTATTTTGCCGCGCTGGCTTTTTCGATACTTTACTCGTTTGGGCATTAGTGCCATCTTGAGTCTCCTCCGCCAAGAAATCGCCGTTATTAATCCAAACCTTGATACCGATGTGACCCTGTGGGGTCATCGCTTCGGTAAAACCGTAGTCAATTTTCGCCCTAAGAGTGCTAAGGGGGATGCTACCAAGCATGCCACTTTCACAACGGGCCATTTCCGCGCCACCCAGGCGGCCGGACATTTGAATGCGAATGCCTTTGGCGCCTGCACCCATAGTTTGTTCGAGACCCTTTTTGAGGGTACGGCGGAAACTACCACGCTTTTCAAGTTCTTCCGAGATGCTCTGGGACACAATCTGTGCATCGCAAAGCGGGTTGGAAACTTCAAAAGTCTTGACCTCGATAAGGCGGTGGAACAAGTCCTCCAGTTCCTTTGTCAGGGTGTCAACTTCAGCGCCCTTCTTACCAATAATCACGCCGACCTTGCCCGCAGATATGCGAACAATGACCTTTTCACGGGTCCGGTCGATAATGATTTTGCTAATCCCGGCATTCTTGAATTTCGTCTTGATGTGATGGCGGATTTTTGAATCCTCGACCAGGAGGTCGGGGAAATCCCTCTTGCTAGCACACCAGTTGCTCTTCCAACCAAGATAGATGCCGGTCCGAAAACCTACCGGCCTTACTTTTTGTCCCATTATCTACTGCCTCCGGTGGATTGCGGCGCGGGTTATTCCTGCTCGCCCTTTGAATCTTCTGTTCCCGCTTGGTCCCGCTCATCGCCATAGCTAAGGCCGACAACGATGTGGGACATGTATTTAAGAATCGGGTAGGCCATACCGCGAGCACGGGGCATCGACCTTTTCAGGATCGGTCCACCATCAACACGGGATTCCGTGACGCGAAGGTCACCAAGATCTTCTGCTTCACGATCACGAGCGTTGTCAATTGCGCTCTTGACCACCTTGCGCAAAAGGCGAGCCCCGCGATTGGGCGAATACCTGAGAAGCTCAAGAGCCTCATCAACATATTTGCCACGGATCAGGTCCGCGAACAAGCGGATCTTCCGGGGAGCCATTCGCACGAACCTGTGCTTAGCCGTGTAAAGTGATTCCATGTTTCCTTTATCCTCCAAGCTCCGTCCCCGGTTTTATCCGGAAACGCTAGGGGTTACTTGCCCCCGGGTGCCGCTTTGGCCTTGCCCGCATGTCCCTTGAATGTCCGTGTCGGGGAGAACTCACCCAACTTGTGTCCGACCATCTCTTCGGAGATGTAGACCTTGAGAAACTTGTTGCCGTTATGCACCAGGAAATTCAAACCCACAAACTCGGGGATGATGGTACAATCGCGAGACCAGGTCTTGATTGGCTCACGATTTCCCGACTTGCGATTCTTCTCCACCTTTTGGTAGAGGCGCTCATCGACATACGGACCTTTTTTTAGCGAACGGCTCATCTATGCCACTCCGAATTAATTAGTTCTTTGAGCGCGCGCCTGGACGGCGACGGCGAACAATTGCCTTGTTGGATGGTTTGCGCTTCTTCCTCGTCTTGCCACCCTTGGCAAGTACGCCTGTTGGCGAACAAGGATGACGACCACCGCCTGTACGACCTTCACCACCACCCATCGGGTGATCGATCGGGTTCATTGAGGTACCGCGATTGTGGGGTTTGCGACCTTTCCAGCGTTTGCGGCCAGCCTTTCCGAGGCTGATATTCATGTGGTCAGAGTTACCAATCATTCCAATGGTCGCTCGGCATTCACAGCTCAAACGACGCATTTCACCGGATGGAAGGGTTACCTGAGCCCAATCCGCTTCGCGAGCGGTAAGTACTGCACCCACGCCGGCGCTTCGTGAAAGCTGACCACCGCGGCCTGGTTGCAATTCCACATTGTGAATCGCCATACCAAGAGGAATCTTCCTGAGGGGGAGACAGTTGCCAACCTTGGGTTCCGAGTCGGGACCGCTGCTAATGACATCGCCAGCTTTGAGTCCTTCGGGAGCAAGGATATAAGCCTTCTGATTGTCGGCATACTGAATAAGGGCAATACGAGCCGAGCGATTGGGATCGTACTCGATCGCAATAACTTTTGCCTCAAGGCCATCGCGACGACGACGGAAGTCGATTACGCGGTAACGAACCTTGTTGCCACCCCCGCGGAAACGTCGGGTGATGACACCCTGGTTGTTCCGGCCACCCGATTTGGGCTTCGGACGCAACAGGGACTTTTCGGGCTTCTTGCTCTTGTCTGTAATTTCCGCAAAATCGCTCACCGAGGCACCACGGCGCCCCGCTGTCGTCGGATTGTAGTAACGAACTCCCATGATTCTCTTCCCTCAACTTGGGCGGCCCAAATATTTCTCTGGCCGCGTCGGCTTGTATTTTATTTTAAACCGGATTTCCTAATCGAATGCCCGTCTACTAGAACAGGTCGAGTGCTGGGCTGTCCGGATGAAGCGTTACATAGGCTTTCTTCCAGTGAGGAAGACGACCAAGCGCATTCTTGAAACGACGGACCTTGCCGGCCCTGTTCATCGTGCGAACCTTTTCGACCTTTACAGAGAAAAGCGTTTCAGCAGCAGCCTTGATGTCGTGCTTGTTGGCCCAAGTGCTTACTTCGAAAGCGTAGGTTCGTTTGTCCTGGCTCAGTTCTGTTGACTTTTCTGTCACCAGCGGGCGAAGGATGATTTGGTGCGGCTCAAGCACTGGTCCAGCAGGGCGGACCGCATGGCTAAGGTGCCCGTAATAACCGTATTTTTGATCCTGTTGGGTCATGATTAGGCTCCCTTCGCTGCGTTGGCTGTTTCGCGACGAACCTTGGCGGTCAAAGCAACGAGAGCTGACTTCGTAAGGACAAGGCGTTTCTGACGGAGAATCTGGTACACATTAAGTTCATCAGCCGGAGCAACACGAACCGTTGGAAGGTTCCGGGCCGACAGATAAAGATTTTTGTGATTGGTCTTGCCTTCTTCGGTTTCGCCTTTGGCTACACCGATTAGACAGCTCACACCATTCAGGTTCGGATCAAAGCCATCCGACTGGGCAGATTCCTTGGCACCAAGGAGTTTCAACGCAGTCAAAACGCCCTTGATTTCCTTGGTCTTTGGAGTCGCGATGTTCAGGTCTTCAATGATGATGGCCTGGTTATCTTCGAATTTGGACAGGATCGCCATTCGGGTGGCGGCGCGTTGTGCCTTTTTGGGCATGTAGTAGGAATAATCGCGGGGCTTGGGGCCCTTTGCCGTACCACCACCACGACGCTTGTTGGTGCGCTTGTTACCCACGCGAGCGTTGCCAGTACCTTTTTGTTTAAACAGCTTTTTGGTACTACCCGCAACTTCGCCACGGCGAAGTGTCGAGTGTGTACCCGCACGCTGGTTAGCCAAGTATTGAACAACGGCGTCATGGAGAAGCTGACGGTTGACCCGTCCACCAAAGTCAGAGGGATTTACCTCGACTTGGTCCACTTCCTGACCCTGCCGGTTATAAACCTTCAAGCTCAACATGTCCCAACCCCAAATGCAGGCCAAACCGGCGAAATTGCCAGCTTGGGCCAATGATTGTTCTGTGTTCCTCGGCACTTTGCTGCGCCGAAATCCAACACCCAATGCCTCTCAGGTCGAAAGAGCCGGAGGCATATATGGGCAAAGGAACATCACAGGAAACCGGGATTACCCCGGTGAAGCAGCAAGGTCCGGCATAACCGGACCTTGGAAAAAGGCGCAAAAGCGCCTCAAACTCTTAGAGTCCTGCTGCAAGGACCCTGATTTTGATGTCCACGCCAGGAGGAAGGCTAAGGCCTTTGTTCAAAGCCTCAACCGTCTTACCCGTTGGACGCAGAATATCGATCACTCTCTTGTGAGTGCGAATCTCAAACTGCTCTCGTGATTTACGATCGATAAACGGGCTGCGAAGCACCGTGTAACGCTCGACCCGTGTTGGAAGAGGAATTGGTCCGTGAACGGTTGCTTCCGTTTGCTCCGCCGTTTGCACGATTTCTTTGGCCGTTCGGTCAAGTACTTCGTGATCGTACGATTCCATCCTGATTCGGATGCGCATTTTTTCGTTGCCAGCGGCCGCCACAACCTACTCCTGCGTTCTTAGCTGATCGCTTGTTCGGGAAGTTGCCATCTTATCCCGGGTCAAAGTGACCTGTCAAGACAATAAGCTTCTCCGCACCGGGTCAGTATCGGCCTTTCGGCCATTTTTTCCCCGATCATTTTCTTAACATACGACACATTCCTGAGTTTGGCCTGTCACCGGCTTCTTTTTTCCTTCATCTTGGGCATTCTCCCCGTGCAAATCCCTATTTGATCGCCCAATCTGCCTTTTAGGGACCCCACTGCTCACTCCTTTGTTTTCCTTCCGCTAACCATTGGATTCCGGTTCCTGTTTTGCCAAATTCCATTTTTTGATCTTGGCATTCTGTTCCGGGTTACAGCTGTCAGATTCTGCTGTTGTTTCGTAGGCTTGAGTTTGATGGGTCCCCAAATGGAGCCTGTTTTCCCGTTTTTTTAACCCGTGGAGGTCCCACCATGGGAATTTTTTGGTTTGTCGGTCTTGCGTTCTGTCTCGGCCAAACCCCTACGGATGCCTTCTTTTCGGGGCCAGTCCCCGAAATCCGCCTTCAGCTTGCGCCCGATGCCGAAAATGCGCTCCGAAATGAACCTCGCACCTATGTAAAGGCCCAGTTCCGCGCCAACGGGGCCAAACCCGTCGAGATTGGAATCAAAATCAAAGGTGCGGCAGGCAGCACCCGCCCTTACGATGACCGGCCGGCCCTTACCCTGAACATGGACAAATATCATCGGGGCCAAAACTTTCAGGGGATGGACAAGTTCCATCTCAATAATTCCGTTCAGGATCCGACTTACCTTAACGAACTAATTGGTTCAACGATTTCACTTGCCGCCAAGGTTCCTGCCACCCGGGTAACCCATGCCCGATTGCGTGTCAACAATCGCGACCTGGGGTTGTTTGTTCTTAAGGAGGGTTTTGATTCCGGTTTCCTCAAGCGGCACTTCGTTGACAAGAAGGGAAGCCTTTTTGATGGTGGATTCCTCCAGGATATTGATGCCGACTTACAGCGTGACAGCGGGCCCGGCCCTGATGACAAACGGGAACTCAAATCTCTCCTTGCCGCTTGTCGTGAACCCGACCCGGCCAGGCGCAAAATTGCTTTGGAAAAAGTACTCGATGTCGAGGAGATGATTTCGTTTATCGCCGTGGAGCAGATGCTTGGACATTGGGACGGATATGCCCGTAATCGCAACAACTACCGTATTTACTTTCATCCCGTATCCAAAAAGGCGGCTTTTCTTCCCCATGGTATGGACCAGCTTTGGGAAAATTTCCCTGTCATGGAGCCACCCGGAGCCATTGTCGCTTCAGCAGTAAATTCCGATCCTGATTGGCGTAAGCTCTATCACAAGCGTGTTGAAGCCCTGCTTCCGATGTTTGAAACAAAAGCAATTGATGCCGTCATTGATCCAGCCCTCAAAAGGATCAAGCCGCTTGTGGATTCGCTTGGCAAGGATTTTGCCAATAGTCACGCGGAGGAGGTCAAAGGACTACGAGAACGGATTCGAGAGCGTTATCAGAGTATGGTCACAAGCCTGAAGGAGCGTGATCCCGAACCATTGGTCTTTGGTCCTGAAGGATCCGAGCGGATCCATGGCTGGCAACCACAAACCGACTTGGGAGAACCAAAAATTGGTGACGTCGAAATAAACGGACAAAAAATAAATTCTATGGTGCTTGTTCCCAACCAACCGACAGCGGGTGGGTGGAGGACCACCGTGACCCTGGCCAAGGGAAAATACCGTCTTGAAGTCAGGATGAAGACGGAGGGCATTGTCCCATTGATGGACGAGAAGGGTTCGGGAGCCGATCTTCGGATTTCCGGGGAAAAGGGACGAACTGGCCTGGCGGGAAACAACGATTGGACCGTTCGAAACCTGGATTTTGAAGTGCCTGAGCCAGTCAAAAATGTCGTGTTGATCTGCGAAGTGCACGCCAAGGCGGGAACCCTCTTTATGAATCCTGAAGCGAAGATTGTGAAGCGCTAAGAAAAACCTGGGGGCCCAAGCATGCCATCCTGTTGAACTTTGGGGTGTAAAACCGACAAAAGGCATCTATATTTTACTTAACACCTATCTTAAAAAAATTAATCAACAACGCTGCCTGGTTTTTAATGTCTGAGGTGGAATATACCGACCTTTTGGGCGCAGCTCACCGATCGGAGACGATATTGCCATCGCAGATTCTTTCTGGGGGGCAAGCCAAAAGCCTGCCCCCAAACCCGTTTTGGCCTATCGCACTCCGCTCTTTTCCCTTGCGGCGCGGAATTCATCCCCAGGCAGCCAGGTCGGCAAACTGCTTGCGTTGGCCGCTTCTCCCGCCGCTTCCAGGGCAAAGCGGATCAGGACCGGATACCCTTCAAAATCCCAATCCTCGCGATATTTGTCCTTTGGGGTGTGGTAGATGTTGGCGATGAAATCCTCGGACATCTTCCTGGTAAAGTCGGCCGATTTGCCTTTGACCTTTTCCCCCCGGCCGACAGAAAACGCGGGAACGCCACCTTTGGCGAGCGCAAAATGGTCCGAACGATAGAAGTAGCCCAAGTGTCCCCTCTTGTCCGGCTCGATCTCCAGAGAGTGTTTCGCCGCGACTTCCTGAAGCATTTTCCAGCCGGTCGTTCGTTCCGAGCCGTTAAGCACAATCGACTCGGGTATACCGACCGGAGAAATGGTATCAAAGTTGAAGTTCATCGCCGTCTTGCCTAGTGGCACAAGCGGATGAAGCGCATAGTACGATGCGCCCAAAAGCCCGCTCTCCTCGGCGGTGGTAAAGAGGAATAGCGCCGAGCGCTTTGGCTTCGGATTGGTCGCGGCCCACGCCCGGGCCAATTCCAGAAGAAGCGAACAACCGCTCCCATTATCCAGGGCTCCGGGAAACGCCTCTTCCCGGCCAGGCGAGGTCTTGGCCACTCCCAAATGGTCCCAGTGCGCGGTAAACAGGACGACTTCGGATTTCAGCTCCGGATCGCTCCCCTCAATCATCCCCGCGACATTCTTGGATGCGACTTTTTGCACGGTCGTGGGGATGTGCCCCTTCAGGCGCGTTCCCAAGGGAATGGGCACAAACCCTTTGGTGTCGGCTTTTTTGAGCGCCTCGGAAACCGAAAGCCCAATCGAGGCCAAAACCTTCTCCCCCGCCTGGGAAGAGAGCCAACCCGCGAACGCCAAAGCGGGCGCGCCCGGTTCGCGTTGGAGCTGGGCACCCTTGACGGTCTTGACGACGGAATAGGGATAACCAGCCGTTTCCGGCGTGTGAATGATAAAAGCGGCTTTGGCTCCGCGGCGGGTCGCCTCTTCAAACTTGTAGGTCCAGCGTCCGTAATAGGTGAGCGATTTGCCATTAAAGAATTTCGGATCTTCGGAGGGGGGTTCATTGGTGAAAAGCACCACGACCTTCCCCTTCACATCGACATCCTTGTAATCGTCCCAGCCGAATTCGGGCGCCGAGATCCCATGGCCCACGAAAACCGCTTCCCCTTCAAAGTCTTCGTTTTGCTGGGTGTTGTTGGTGCCGGCAAATTCCTCTTCCATTTTCAAAGGGGAGATATTCGCCCCTTTGATCAGTTCCACTGTTGCGCCCTGCCCGGTTTTCACCAGCACCAGAGGGACAGGCTGAAAGAAGGTCCCCTTGGTTCCGGCGGGTTTGATCCCCGCCTTTTCCAATTGCGAGGCGATATAGTCGGTGGCCAATTCCTCACCACGAGTGCCCACACCCCGCCCCTGAAAGGGTTCGCTGGAAAGGTATTTCAGATCGGTGCGGATCCGCTCAATCGAAATGGGTGGGAATTTGGTGTTTGCCCCCGTTGCCTCAGGGGTTTCATTCCCCTTTTGGGCATTCAGGTTTCCCAGCGCGAAAAAGCCCCCGGAAAGAAGTAGGACAAATGCAAAAGACCTTCTGAATCCCATTGTGATCCCCTCCCGGTTCATCCAACCACCGTTTCCACGAAGTCTACCTGGGGGGTCCCACCCCTTCAAGGATGAAAGCCCCTCATCCCTGGACACCGGGGCAACCCGATGCACCGACTTGAAGCTCTTTCAGCACATGACAAATTTGTCAGAAATTCTAAAAGTTGGTATTGCGTCCAAAAACACCCAGAGATATTAGCTCATCCATGCGTCAGGGACGACGCGCCCGGGGTTATCCTTCCTCGGGACACCATGGAGGGCTTAATACTTCCAGGTACCTCGGTTTCGCGGGAAATCCGGGGCCGTCTCGTGGGGGGACGGATGATAACAGGTGGGAACGCAGCTTGGGTCAGTTGCTTCTCGTTTGTTTGACAACCTTGAAGTTATCCTTCAACCGGGGGTTCAAAGCCCCCGGTTTTTTTCGTTTCCACACAAATGCCAAATCCCACATGGAGAATGAGGGATGGGTTCTTCGGGGGACCCTCTTCTTACTGTTGGCCCCAATCTCATCCAGCCCCCTACCATAAACACATGGCCATTCTGATACCTGTCGCCCGTATGATTCCGTGCACCGAGGCCGAGGGGCCAGGCAAGCGGTTCGCCCTTTGGGTGCAGGGGTGCCCCCTACGGTGCCCGGGATGTTGCAACCCGGAAATGCTCCCCTTTGAGGGGGGAACCAATTACACCCTTGAGACGCTTTGCGACCAACTGCGCTCCGCGCACAAGGAACACAACCTCGAAGGATTGACCCTTCTTGGCGGGGAACCGACGGCCCACGCCAAAGCCCTCGCAACACTTGCCCTCTTCGCCCAAAACCTTGGGCTGGATGTGCTCCTCTTTTCTGGTTCCACCCACGAAGAACTCCTGGCCCGAAAAGACCCCGACATCCTCGCCCTTTTGGGCCACACCGATATTTTGGTGGATGGCCCCTACCAAAAAGATAATCCCGAACCGCAAAGGCGATTTATCGGTTCGGCCAACCAGCGGATCCTGCGCCTTTCAGAACGAACTCCTGTGGATGATCCCCGCTGGATGGAATCCAACACCCTGGAACTTCGCCTGGAAAATCAGGCCGGAGCGCTCTCCCTAATGGTAAATGGTTTTCCCGCGACTCAGGCTATGGGTTTGTGGAAACGCATACCGCTTCACTGAAACGAGGCAATCTGTCATGTCCCCGCTCCTTCCGCTTTTGCTACTTCTCGCCCCGGGTCAATCGGGCATTGTTCGTCATGAACTCGGCGTGCACCTTCGAGCCTTCGAATCGACCCTTCAGGAAGTGAAAGATCCCAAAGCCCGTGATCGTGCCATTCCCGGGCTCAAGGATATCACCTTCCTCTATTTTTCCGCCCAGTTCGGCAAAGCCGCAAAACTCTTGGACGAAGCCCGGCAAAGCCTCCGCTCCGAAAAACCGATGGACGAGGCGACCGCCTGGGCCGAATCCCTTCAGATTCAGGTCACTCCCACCCTGATTGATGCGGGACGCGGAATACTTTCGGTCAAGTTGGATCCGTTTTACAAAGCGGGCACCATGCCCGAGGGAGCAATCCTTACCCTCGAAAATCTCGACCCCAAACGCCTTCCCGCTCCCATCAAAATCGAATCACTCCCGTTGGATGCAAAAATCCCCTATGTACTACCCAAAGGGAAACACATTCTGTTGGCACGCATAAGCGCCAAGGACAAGGTTTTGGCCGAAAGAGTCATCAATATCGTTTCCGTGGAAAAGCTCAAATCCCGACTCGACGCCCTGGCCAAAGCGGTGGAAGCCACAAAAGATAAAAAGGATCTCCCTCATTTGACATTAAGGCACCTTCATTCGATCCTCGCCGATCAGGCCAAAGGTGAAGTCCTCGAAACCGACTATCCCTCCGACAAGTTGCTGGCCCAGGCCGAGGCGATCGTTCAGGACCCGACCTGGCCAGGCAAAAACCTTGCCCCGGGTGAGTGGTGGCTGGCGCTCCCCGAAAAGCCGGGATCACGCATCGCAAGGGTGTTTGTACCCAAAACCCAGGAGGGTCAAAAAGTCCCACTGCTCCTGACACTCCACGGGGCCGGCGGCAGCGAGAATATGTTTTTCGATGGATATGGATCAGGCGTTACCCATAGGAATTGCGAGGCAAAGGGGTGGGTCATGGTTGCTCCCCGCATGGGTTTGGGAGATACGACCCTGGACCAATTGGCCGCGCTCCTGCCCATTGATGACAAAAAAGTCTTTATTATGGGGCATTCGATGGGTGCCTCCATGGCAAGTACCCAAACCGCCAAATCGCCAGAACGCTATCGCGCGGGGGCCTATCTGGGAGGCGGAGGACGCGCGGGCAAAACTGAGGCGTACACCAAACTTCCTGCGTTTGTCGGCGTCGGAAATCTGGACTTCGCTCTTGGTTCGGCCCGCAAGCTCCACGCCGATATCCAAAAATCAGGCAACACTTCCGCAACGCTCAAGGAATATCCGAAGATCGAGCACCTGACCATCGTCCAGATCGTAATGGACGATCTGTTTGCCTTTTTTGAACAGCAACTAAAAACACCTTAAATATATTTTATTTAAAATTTCTGATGAAACCGTGAAAACCGAATGGATATCCCCCCGCAGTTATTGGACGAAATCATTGAGGAAGCGAAGGCAGATGAAGTCGGCCTATGGTTTATCATTTGTGGAGTTCGTGATGACCTTGGCGTAAAGCAACCAGCTTTGGTCCAGGCAATCACTCTGCAAGTTGTCAACCAGATTCTAACTGCCGTAGCGGTCGTGGCTGGCTACTACAAGCCCCATGGTGCCGGTATGGATGTGTTGAATATGGAGCCGGAAAGGGTCGTTTCTCGAATTGAAGAAGAATGGAACCAACTGGGCAGAGAACCCAGCATAGGTGAAAGTGTTGTATTCGTTGGAAAATCGCTTTGAGTCAAAAGACCTGCTGTATCGCCAGCCTTGTATGAACGCTTTCCTGGCAATATCCAAATGTCCCAGGAAAAACCCTTCCGTCTAGATTGCCCCTACAGGGCTCCCAAAATAAATTGGGGTGTTTCCCTTTCCCTGGGCGTTGCCCAGGGGTCCCCCTGGACCGCCCTTTCAGGGCTCCGGAGTTCCCCGGGGCCTTCTCCCGTGTTTGCGGGATTTTGGGTTTTCAGGCTTGTTGGTTTGCGCCCCAACGGGGCACCACTAGTCGCAGCCCTGGGCAACGCCCAAGGAATGCCACATCCACACAAAAGGTTAGAGCCCTGAAGGAGCGACCAAATCCATCACCGTCGTTGAGGCCCGGGTGTTCCCTTAACCAACAATCCTTCGACCGCGGGTTATCGACCTTTCAACAAATCCAAACCCGACGAAGACCGGCAAGAACCACGGAGCGAATTCCAAACCCCAATCAAACGAAAGGGACGAGTCTCCCGCCTACTTCACCCGGTGGCCGGTTTCCGCCTCCAGGGACAAACGCCCCGCGTAGAAGTAGAGCACCATGCAAATGATCTTGATGATGATCCCGTTCAAAAGGCCGCTGGCGCCAAACTGATAAATCTCGACTCCACAGGTCGCCAAAAAAACAAATGCCGAAATCACCGCCAAAGCCCCGGGCATCCAAGGGAGAAGGAGCGCGGCAAAAAGGGTAAACACTCCGGCGCCTATCCCCGCCCAGGAGACAGGCGGGCTCTTTTCCAGAAGGGTCGCTTCCAGAAGCTTGCGCTTCTGCGAGATTTTGGCTTTGGCCTCTGCTTCATAGGCTTCAAAGGCTTTGGCGTCTTTTTCCTTCAGGGTGGTGATCACCTTGTCCGGATTGGTCTCCTTTTCGAGACCGGCCAGCTTCAGGATTTCCTCGCGGAGGACAAACTGGGGCATTTCCGGTTCGCGCCCCACCATCATCGGAAGCGTGACCAAAACCCAGGTGTTGAAGCTGACAAGGAACAGCCCGACCAGAAGAAGGATGTTGCGCGCGTTGGTCAGTTTGTAAAGTCGCGTTCGTGGATCGAAATGGTCGATGTCAGCCATAAAAGTTTGATCCGAAAAAAGTATGTACAAAAAGCGGATCCGGCATACCGGCAAGGCAAACAGGAGAGTCAAAAGAAGCGGGGTGCCAAGGCACCCCGCTTTTGTTGACTGGGGTCAATCGCTTGCGCGATTACTTGATGAAAAGCATCTCGCGATAGGTCGGGAGAGGCCACACATCGTCGGCGACGAGTGTTTCGAGCTTGTCGCCCAGGACGCGGACGGCGTTCATCGCCAGACGCACCTTGTCGCGAAAGTACTTGGCATGGTCATGGACAGTGCCGGCGGCTTCGTGGCCGAGTTCGTGTTCGAGGTGATGGATCGCCTTGGTGAATTCACCAACGGTGGCGGCAAGGTTCTTGAGCAGTTCCAGGGAACCGGCGGGTTCGACTCCGGCCGCCTTGGTCGCGTTGACCGCTTCGGCTACCTGTCCCTGATAGCGGATGGCGGCGGGAAGGATCTGGTTGCGCCCCATGAACGCGGTAAGCTTCGCTTCGACAGAGATCGTCTTGACATACCCTTCGCAGAGAATGTTGAAGCGGCTTTCGAGTTCCTTCTCCGTGTACACCTTGTACTTGCCGAAGAGTTCGGCGGTGTCCTTGCGGACAATGACGGGGAGGGAGTCGACGGTGTTGCGGTGGTTGGGGAGACCGCGATTGGCGGCTTCCTTGTGCCACTCTTCGGAGTAGCCATCGCCGTTGAATAGCACCTTCTTCGATTCCTTGAGGATCGAGGAGAGGAGGTCCTGGATGGCTTTGTTGAGGTCCTTGCCTGCGGCGACGGCGGCTTCAAGGGTGGTGGCGACAAAGTCGAGCGACTCGGCGACAATGGTGTTGAGGACCGTGTTGGGTCCGGCGACCGATTGTGAACCGCCTACCGCGCGGAACTCGAACTTGTTGCCGGTGAAGGCAAAGGGACTTGTGCGGTTGCGATCGCCCGCGTCCTTGGGGAACTTGGGGAGAACGGACACGCCGATCTCCATGGTTCCACCCTGAATGGTGGAGGTTGCGGGTCCCTTTTCGACCTGTTCCATGATGTCCTGGAGCATATCGCCCAGGAAGATGGACATGATCGCGGGGGGAGCTTCGTTGGCGCCCAGACGATGGTCGTTGTGAGCGCTGGCGACGGTCACGCGGAGCAACTCGGGGTATTTGGCGACGGCGCGAATGACCGCGACGCAGAACACCAGGAACTGGGCGTTGTCGTGGGGGTTGTCGCCGGGGTTGAGAAGGTTCTCGCCCGTGTCGGTGCCCATCGAGAAGTTGTTGTGCTTGCCCGAGCCGTTGATGCCGGCGAAGGGCTTCTCGTGGAAATAGCAGGCGAGGCCATAGCTGGCCGCGGTGTTGCGAAGGACTTCCATGACCAACATGTTGTGGTCGGTGGCGAGGTTCGAGTCTTCGAAGATCGGCGCGATCTCATATTGGCTCGGGGCCACTTCGTTGTGGCGGGTCTTGACGGGAACGCCAAGCTTGTAGAGTTGGGCTTCGCAGTCGGCCATATAGGCGATGACGCGCTCGGGGATGGTGCCGAAGTATTGGTCTTCGAGTTCCTGACCCTTCGGTGGGGAGGCGCCGAACACGCTGCGGCCCGCATTGAGCAGATCGGGACGGAGAAGATGATAATTGCGATCGATAAGGAAGTATTCCTGCTCGACGCCGCAAGTGGTGATGACGCGCTTGGCGCTCTTGTTGCCGAAAAGGCGCAGAACGCGGAGGGCCTGCTTGGAAAGCGCCTCCATGGAGCGAAGCAATGGAACCTTCTTGTCGAGGGCCTCGCCGGTCCAGCTAAGGAACGCGGTGGGAATGACGAGGGTGGCGCCGTTGGGGCTCTCAAGGATGAAGGCAGGGCTGGTCGGGTCCCACGCGGTGTAGCCACGGGCCTCGAAGGTGGCGCGGAGGCCGCCCGAGGGGAACGAGCTTGCGTCGGGTTCGCCTTGGACCAGTTCCTTGCCCGAGAATTCTACGATCGCTTTGCCATCACCCGTTGGGGAGATGAAGCTGTCGTGCTTTTCGGCGGTGAGGCCGGTCATCGGCTGGAAAAGGTGGGTAAAGTGGGTCGCACCACGCTCGATGGCCCAATCTTTCATGGCGGTGGCGACGACATCGGCGATATCGGCGGGAAGGGTGTCACCCTGCTTGATGGTTTTTTGGAGGGCCTTGAAAATGGGCTTGGGGAGGCGCTCCCGTTGGGCTGCCTCGTTGAATACATTGACTCCAAAAAGGTCCTTAAGGTGGGTTTTTTGAAGTCAATCCTCTCCAGATTGTGCTTTTGATTTGCAATGATTTTCAACGCTTCTTGACGCGCGGTACTCACGGGATGAATTCTCCTTAAGCCTTCTTCGAACAAACCACCAGAGAACCGGTCGGGAGCGCCGGGCCCCATGCCCGACTCAACACCTTCCCGGGGAGAGATTACTAGGAGTCGTAGTAAAGCACGAATTCGTAGGGATGGGGCCGAACGCGAATCGCGTCGACCTCTTCCTCGCGCTTGAAACGAATCCAGGTACGGATGACATCCTCGGTGAAAACATCACCTTGGAGCAAAAATTCGTGGTCGCGCTCCAGAAGCGCGAGAGATTCCTCAAGGCTGCCGGGGACGCGGGGGACATCCACCAGCTCCTCGGGCTCGAGGTCATAAATGTTTCTGTCCAGCGGTTCACCCGGATCGATCCGGTTGCGCACGCCATCAAGCATCGCCATCAGCGATGCCGCAAATGCCAAATACGGATTGCACGACCCATCCGGCATGCGGAACTCAAGGCGCCTGCTGCGGGGATTGGCCGAATAGACCGGAATGCGCACCGCCGCGGAGCGGTTGCGACTCGAATAGCTCAGGGTCACCGGGGCATCAAACCCGGGAACCAGGCGCTTGTAGGAGTTGGTGGTCGGATTGGTGAAAGCCGCGAGCGCCCCGGCATGGCGAAGGAGACCGCCCATGGCGTGGCGACCGAGTTCGGAAAGCCCGGCATAGCCTGATCCGGCAAAGAGGTTGTTCCCCTCTTTCCAGAGCGACATATGGATGTGCATTCCGGTGCCGTTGTCGCTGAAAAGCGGCTTGGGCATGAAGGTGGCCGATTTGCCATGTTTGCGGGCTACATTGCGAACAATGTATTTGTATTTGAGCACGCTGTCGGCCGTCTCGACCAGCGGCCCATAGCGCATGTCGATCTCGCCTTGGCCGCCCGAGGCGACCTCGTGGTGGTGCCCCTCGACGGGGAGCCCCGCATCAATCATCACCCGCATCATTTCCGAGCGGAGATCGTGGTGCGAATCGGCCGGAGGACAGGGGAAATACCCCTGACGATAAGGGATCTTTGAAGCCAGGTTGGGCTTCTCGTCGCGCCCCATGTTCCAGGCACCCTCGACGCTGTCCAGGAAGTAGAAGCCGGACTGGGTGGTCTGGTCGAAGCGGACATCATCAAAAACGAAAAACTCAATCTCGGGACCAAAACAGGCGGTGTCGGCGGCACCGGTCGAGCGCATGTAGTTGACCGCTTTTCGGGCGACATTGCGCGGGTCGCGAGTGTAATCCTCGCGGGTGAGCGGGTCCTGGATGTTGCAGATGAGGGTGAGCGTTTTTTCGGCGCAGAAAGGATCGATGAAGGCGGTCTCGGGCGCGGGAACCACGAGCATGTCGGATTCGTTGATCGCCTGCCAACCCCGCACGCTGGAAGCGTCAAAGCCCAAACCTTCCTCGAAAGTGGCTTCGGAAAGCCGCTCGGAAGGGATGGTGAAATGCTTCCATTGCCCGGGGAAATCCATGAAACGGAAATCCACGGCCCGAATAGCCTCGTGGCGGATAAAAGCCAGGATTTCCTTGGGGGTCAAAACCGTATCCTCGCAAGGGTGTCTGAGAGGGTGACACACCTTGTTTTCATAATACAGATCCTTCACGATCTTCGCCACAAGCTAACCAGGTAGCGGAACAAACCATGTGCGGAATGTAGGGGTTATAAGGGATGGTTATGGAACGGATTTCGGCCAAACTCTTCTGAAAACCACACTGTATCCAGCGCTATAAAGATTATCCATTCCCGTAGGGATCTTTCACCCCGGTCAGGACCTCCCGGTCGGTGGAATAGGATTTGATCCGGCGGGCCAAAGCGGTATACCGCTGCCGCGATTGCATCCGTTCCGAAGCCAGTTGCAATGCTCGTCTGTTCCCCACCACAACCACCAGTTTCTTTCCCCGGGTAATGGCGGTGTAGACCAGATTGCGTTGGAGCATCGGAAAATGTTGTGTGTGGAGGACGATCAAAACGGCGGGATATTCGGAACCTTGCGATTTGTGAACGGTCATGGCCCATGCCGGGGCCAATTCGTCCAGTTCACCCGCCTCGTAGTCGACCACTTTGCCTTCGAACTCGACGGAGACCTGCGCCTCGGTCGTGTCGATGGAGACAATGATCCCCAGATCGCCGTTGAAGACGCTCTTTTGGTAGTTGTTTTCGGTCTGGATGACCTTGTCCCCCACGCGCCAGACCCAGCCAAAGCGTTCCAGTTCGTCCTGTCCCTTGGGGGGGTTGAACACATCCCGCAACACGGCGTTGAGCGCTTTGGAGCCGAGCTCGTTTTTGTTCATGGGGGTCAGGACCTGGATGTCCCGAACCGGATTGAGTCCAAACTTTTTGGGGATCCGGTCGGTGGCCAAGGCGATGATCCGGGCCTGGATCTCTTCAGGGGTTTGGGCCTCCACCAGGAAAAAATCGCCCGAGGAATCGGGGCTGGTTTCGGGCAGCTGACCTTCCAGCAGGGCATGCGCCGCCTGGACGATCCGGCTTTCGCGCGCCTGCCGGAACACCTCGGTAAGACGCCCCACGGGGAGTGTGCGCGATTCGATCAGGTCCGAAAGGATCGCGCCCGGGCCGACCGAAGGGAGTTGGTCGACATCGCCGACAAAAACCACGCGCGAACCGAGCGGGATCGCCTTGATCATGGCGTCCATCAGGGGGAGATCGACCATGGAGACTTCATCGATCAGGAACAGGTCCCCATCGAGGGTCTCGATATTGCTTTTGCGGAAGCCGCCGATGCCGGGATCAAACTCCAGAATGCGGTGGAGGGTTTTGGCCGGGAGTCCGGTCGCCTCGGAGAGGCGGCGCGAAGCGCGACCCGTGGGGGCGCCCAAAATCACGCGCCAACCCATCCGCCTGGCCAGTTCGACAATCGCCCGGACCAGGGTCGTTTTGCCCACGCCTGGTCCGCCTGTGATTACCACCACCGGATTTTCCGCAACCAAGCGGAGCGCCGCCATCTGCCCCTCGGCCAGGCTAAGCCCGGTGCGCCCCTCGATCTCTGCCATGGCGACATCGCTCAGTTCGACCCGCTTTACGGGCTGGGCCTGAAGCCGTACGAGGCGCTTGGCGAGATCTTCCTCGGCGGTGTGAAGCTCCTTGAGATAGATCCAGGGTTCGTGGCCGCTTGTGTCCTTGATCAGCGAACCATCGGCCAGACACTCCTGCAGCGCGGGCAAAAGCGTCGTCTCGGGGACCTGGGTCGCGCCCGAGGTTTGGCCGATAAGCTGCTCTTCGGGAAACCCGGTGTGCCCTTCGCCTGTAAGCTCTAGCAGAGTGTGCCGAAGCGCGGCCCGTGCCCGCAGAGGCGAATCCTCGGGAATGCCAAGACTCCGGGCGACACTATCGGCCGTGAGAAAGCCGATCCCCTGGATGTCGGTGGCAAGACGATACGGATTGTCCCGGATAAGGCGCAGGGCATCCTCGCCATAGGTCTTGTGAATGCGCATGGCACGGGCGGGCCCCAGTCCATGCTCCTGGAGGAAAACGATCAGCTCACGGACCGTCTTCATCTGGATCCAGCTATTGCGGATCTGGCCGATCCGTTCCTTGGTCAATCCCTTGATCTGACGCAGATGGGAGGGACTCTGATCGAGGATTTCGAGGGTCTTGTCGCCAAAGGCATCGACGATTCGCTTGGCATAGCCTGGCCCAAGCCCCTTGATCATGCCGCTTCCCAGAAACCGCTCGATCGCTTTGGCGGAGGTGGGAGGAAGACAGGTGATATGTTCGGCCTTGAACTGTTTGCCGTGGCGGGAATCGACGATCCAGGTTCCGCGGGCGCGGAGTTTTTCCCCCGGACAGACCGTTCCGGCAACGCCCACGACCACAACGGGTTCCTTCTCTTTGGGGAGGATTACGCGCAGCACGGCATAGCCGTTGGCCGCGTTGTGAAAGGTGACCCGGTCCACCATCCCGTCAATCTGTTCCTGCCCCAGTTCCATAATCGTGTATTGTAGGGCCGGGGAGACGGGTTGGTTTTTCCGGATGGGGCGCGCTTGGTTTTGAGGCAGGTTGCCCAGGCGGATTGCACAAAAATGTTGCGCCCGGGCTGGGGTGTTTGCGCCCCTGAGGGAAAAAGGTGTTCCACAAAAACCCTTGAAAATACAGGGGAAACCAAGGTTTGAAGCGGGCCAAGGAGAAAGTGGCACGCTCTTTGCGATAAAGTTTTTTCGTTACCGATCCCCCAAACCCAAGGAGGATACCCAACAATCGTTATCATTTTCATGAAGCCAGAAAAGCCCCGGACTGGGCATGATCCCAGCCCGGGTTGATTTATTTCCGGTGCGTTGTCTGGTGCTGCCCCGTTGGGGCGAAAACCCGGTTTCTACTCCTTAATGGGGGTAGTGGAATTCAGCAGCGCCAGCGATCCGGAAATTCCCGAGCCCAGTAAAGGCGGCGCCAGTCAAAACCCTTTGCTCCCCAAATGGAAATTACTCTTGCGAAACGGTCAGTTCGAGCATTTGAGGCTCCTGACCGGGAAGTTTGTTTGGTCCCTTTTTGCGGGATTTGCTCTTCACCGATTTGACGACCATCTTTCCCCCGGCCGCCGTGAAGGCCCTGACCAGTTGATCGAGTGACACATCGGATGCCGCCCTTTCGATCTTGGCGATTCGGGGCTGACTGGTTTTGAGGCGTTCTCCCAATTCTTTTTGCGACAGGTTTTGAGACTCGCGCTGATGACGAATTGCCAGGGCAAGTTTGACCCGTGCATCGAGCAGTTGGCGCTCCCCGGCGCTCAGATCCAGAAAATCGGCGGAATCACCCATTTTCCATCCCGCCGCCTCAAGAGCTTTTCGTTTGGATGCTTCCATGACTGTCCCCTTTTCCTTTGAAGCAGACAGCGGAGTCCAGGCATTGCCCGGAGCCCTTGAAATTGGCATTGCCCGCAAGACCCTCCCAAATTTATACCGGATACGGTATACAATCAATCCGAATAAACCGGGACATAAAAAACGATCCCCGCAGGCAAAAAGGGATGGGGAACTTATTCCCTAATCCAATCCCCCAGCCCCCGAAACCAACTCTACAAACCTACTCCAGCTCCTTGCGCTGGTATTGCCAGACCTTGCGGCTTTGATCCAGAATTTGGGCATATTTCGGGTCGGCCGCAAGATCCTTTTTCTCCAGTGGGTCGGAGTCGAGCTCGAATAGCTGCTCAGCTCTTGCGTGACCTTCCTTGATCCCCTCGGGGGTTGGGTCCAGCCAGCGGATATATTTGAAACGCTCGGAGCGAACGCCTTCGCTGGGCGGGATGTTCTTCATCCCGGCATGGTGTTCGTAAAAGAACCCCTGGCGCCAATCCATCGGGATATAGCGTTTGAGGAAGGGGACGAGGCTTTGCCCCTGCATCTCTTTGGGGATTTTCGCCCCCGCAAGGTCGAGAAGGGTCGGGGCGATGTCCGCATTAAGCACAATCGATTCGACGCGGCAGCGGCTGGCGTCTTTTTCCCTCAGGTCGGCAATCAAAAGAGGGACCCGGATCGACTCCTCGTACATGAACCATTTGTCGGCCAACCCCCGGTCGCCCAGGGCAAAACCGTTGTCGGAGGTAAAAACCAGAACCGTATTTTTGGCCAGGTCGCGCTTTTGCAGTTCTTCGACGATGCGCCCCACTTCGCGGTCGACCCCGGTCACAAGGCGATAGTAATCGCGAAGGGTCGCCTGGGCCATTTCGGGAGTGGAATAGCGCGGTTTCCAGCGTTTGCGGGCTTCGGAGTCCTGGACGAATTTGGGCAAAAGGCCATACGCCTCCTCATTGGCGAGAGGCGGAACCGGCATGGCTGTATCCTTGTAAAGTTCCTCATCGCGCGGGTCGGGGGTGAATTCGCGCGGCTTGCCATCCCGGGCGTGAACGGCGTTGAAACTGATCTGGAGGACGAAAGGTTTGGGATCCTTGGCCGAGACAAATTCTAGCGCCTGATCTCCGAAGATTTGGGTCTTGTGGGGCTTTTGCGGATCCTTCGAGTCGATGAATTCATCGCCTCCCTGGCCGGGGAGACCCCGATAGAAATCCCAGCGCTTTTCCCACATCGGTTTTTGGTCCGCTTTGTCGGCGATGCCGATCTTGCCGATGAACCCGGTGCGGTATCCGGTTTGGCGCAGGACTTCGGGATAGGTCCGCTTCCACTGGTCGTCGGTCAGGTTCTGATTGAAGCCCGCGCATTTGTGGCGGCGTTGCCATTGGCCTGTCAGGAGTGTGGCGCGACTTACCCCGCAGATCGAAGTCGTCACGAAGGAGTTGGTGAACGAGGTCCCCTTGCGGGCGAGCTTGTCGAGGTTGGGAGTCTGGACCACCGGATTGCCCAGATAACCGAGCGTATCGTAGCGCAGGTCATCGACATGAACGATGATCAGGTTTGGCCGGGCGGTCTCGGCGGGACCCAACAGCAACGCAAGGGAAAAGACGATGGTGTTCATGCGGAAATTATGGGGGTTCTGACGGGGGAATCCAAGAGACCAGCCCCGGATCACAAAACTCCCATGCAGGCAATGGGTTTTGCGCGTCTATTTTCCCCGGACGATCCAGCACGAATCGTGGTGTTCCATGCCGATTTTGGGATAGTATTCGCGGGCCTTGGGCGCGGCGAGAAGGATCAGCATGGTGGAAAGCCCGGCCGCCTCGTGCGTGCGCCGGACGAGTTCCTTGCCGATTCCCTGATGCTGAAAAGCAACATCGACCGCCAGATCGGAAAGGTAGGTGCAGTAGACGAAATCGGTCAGGGCGCGGGAGACGCCAACGAGCAAACCATCCGGCGCGCGGGCGGTGAGGATCAGCGAGGCGTTTTGCACCATGCCACGAACGACTTCGGGTTTGTCGACCGGGCGCCGCTCGGCCAAAGTCGAGCGGTGTAGCAATTCGGCAAACTCCTCCGGGGAAAGTCCGGGGTCGGTTGCATAGCGGATTTCGGACATCCTGTTTTTCCCACAAAAAACTTGTCCCAAATCAAATCAAATCAAATCAAATTAATTGAAATCAGGAAAATCAGGCTGACTCGGCGACAGGACCACTATCTTGCTCTTCGCCCTGGTGGGCGAGCCATTTCTGGATCCGGGGGAGGTCCCCTTTCCAGTGGGTGGAGGAGGCGCGGCGGGAAACGAACGCCTCGTAGAGAAGGTCCATCGTCTCAAGGAATCCGCGAAGCTGGGTGACGCGCTCGTCCAGGCGTGCCGCCTCCTCGGTCTCTTCCGTGGCGGGAAGCTTGAGGCTGCCGATCGCCATGTTCTCGGCGGAGAAATTGAATTCGTATTGTTGCTGGTGGCGGACCATGATCACGCCGACCTTGCGGGGCCATTTCCCCTCCAGAAGGGCGCGATAGGCCTCGGGCATGCGGGTCGGGCCTTCGCTGTGAACGCTTTGGCGACCGGTTTGCCCCCGGGGGCATTCGAGGTTCATCGACTTGGTCAGCATGACCGCGACGCTCGTTCCATCAGAGAGCTTGATCTCATCGGACGATCCATCGAGCTGATACCAGAGCCAGATGAGAAATTCGTTGCCCAAAAAGTCGCGGCAATCCTCATCCGGCATCCAGGCGACTTCGCCCGGAGAACGACCCGGCAGAAACGCCGAAGGCTCGGCATCCTCGACACCGCGTGGCATTCCGGCCGTTTCGGCAAGCTGGTAGGCGTGGCTTCCGGCCGTGACCTGGACCGGCTTTTTGCCAAAGGTCGCTTCGAACTGGTCGACAAACCGGTCGATCATGGCGACCGAAGCCGTACCGAAAAAGACCTCGCCCGACGAACCATCCCACAACACCGGGACCATTTTCCGCTTGAGGAAGCGACCGTCCTTGGCTTCGGCTTCGAGACGGTCCTGGGCCGCCTCCTTGGCTTCCTTGCGTTGGCGCTTCGAGGGGCGACCGCTCGGGTTGTCCTTGGCCAGGCCAAGGAGTTCTTCGGCGGCATAGGCCTTGAGGAGGTCGGTGGGGAGTTTGTTGACATCGACCCGCAAGGCGAAGCCGAGCGTTTCGTTGATCACATTCTTTTCCAGCTGAAAGTTGCGGTCGAGAATGTGTTCGCCCGCGATCCAGCCGACGGTCACGCCGTCCTTGGTGGCGACCCTTTGGCTTCCCATCCCCATGGCCGAAAGACGCTCGAGAAATTCCTCGCCAAAATCGCCCGGACGATAGCCGGGAATGCGGAAACGGGTGTAGCTGATGGTTCCGGAGAAAAAGCCCATGAACGCCTCAAAACACTGTGCCGGGAAGGGAGAGAATCTCCTCCGGGCCATGGCCGGTGGAAAGACCCAAAAGAGCCCAAACGGTCAACTTACCGGATCCCGATACGACCGCCAGACTTAACCCATTTTGCCATCCCTTTTGAAAGTAGGGATAAGGAAATTTTCGAATTCTCCAAATCTACCGGAACCGGGACCAGATCATCGGGTTGAATGGAATAGGATCACTTTTGATTCGCTGGTTTTCCGGGGTCTTGTCATGACTTCCTCGCCTTCCTTCTGGGTCCAATCGATTGTCCGGACCATTTGTCTGGGTGGACTTGTCGGTGCGGTTTCGATCGGCCTGGCGGCGGATGCGCCTCCCAAGGTCGAAAAGGCGGCCAAAAAAGCCACCGTCATCGCCAACGCTCCCAAGCCGATGGCACCCGGGGCGAAACTTTCCCCCGCCGAGCTGGCCAAACGGATTGATGGGCATGTGGGCGCGCTCCTTTCCCAGGACAACTTTGTCCCAAGCCCCCAATGTTCGGATGCGGAGTTTTGCCGTCGGGTCCATCTCGACCTGACCGGCAAGATCCCGACCGCCCAGGAAGCCCTCAGCTTCCTTGAAGACAAAAGCCCCACCAAGCGCGAAACACTCGTGGACAAGCTCCTCGCCTCGAAGGGGTATGCCCGGCACATGGCTGACCTGTGGCAGGCCCTGATGATGCCTCCGAGCATCGAAAACAGGAGGCTGGAAGCCGAGCCCCTGGTGAAGTGGCTGGAAAAGGCATTCTCCGAGAACAAGCATTGGGACGATCTCACCCGCGAGGTCCTCACCGCCTCGGGTCCCCAGGACCAAAACGGCGCGACGACCTATTTCCTCGCCAACAGTTCACTTGACAAGCTCACCGATTCGGTCTGCAAGCTGTTCATGGGTGTCCAACTCCAGTGCGCCCAGTGCCACAATCACCCGTTCAATCCGCAATGGAAGCAGGACGACTATTGGCACACCGCGGCTTTCTTTATCAAGGTGAAGGCCCAACCTCCCCGTAACAACAAAGACACGCGCGTGCCCACAGTCGCCGAAAACAACCAGCCCCCCAACAAAAAGCTCCTTCCCGAATCGACCAAAAAGCTCCCCCCCAAATTCCCCGCAGGCGAAAAACCAACCCTCGCCGCCAAAGAGCCTTACCGCCCTGCTTTCGCAAAGTGGATCACCGCTGACGCGAATCCCTTCTTCGCCAAAGCGGCGGTCAACCGCGTCTGGGCACAGATGTTCGGGCGGGGACTTGTCCATCCGATCGATGACATCCAGGACGGCAATCCCCCATCCCATCCGGGGCTCTTTGAGGACCTGGCCGCGCAGTTCAAAGCAAACCACTACGACCTGCACCATCTGCTCAAGTCGATCTGTCTTTCCGAGACCTATCAGCGCACAAGCAAGCCATACCAGGGGAACGAAAAGGCCTCGTCCCACTATTTGGCCCGCATGCCTGTGAAGGTTTTGAGCCCGGAGCAGATGTTCGATTCGCTCAGCGATCTGTTCACCCCCGCTGCAGCGTCCCCTGCACCGTCCCAGGATGTCGCCAAAGCGGACAAAACAGAGACCAAAGCCGACAAAAAGGCAGAAAAGAAAGCCAACAAGATTCCCGCCAAACCCGGTTCCGCCCAGCGCAACCAGTTCCTGGCATTTTTCCGGGGCGAAGATGGCGCGGACCAGACCGAATACCAATCGGGGATTCCCCAAGTACTTCGGCTGATGAACTCGCCCCAACTCAACAGCCCCGCGATCCTGCGCAATCTGGATCCACGCGCCTCGGCCAGCGCCAATATCGACACGCTCTTCCTTGCGATCCTTGGGCGCAAGCCCACCCAGGCCGAAGCGGCCAAAATGCGCGAGCTCGTCGTCAAGGCGGACAAACCGATGGACAAGCGCCAGGCGTACGCGGACATCTGTTGGGTGCTACTCAATACCAGCGAGTTCGCCCTCAATCACTAAAGTTTTTGGGCCTTATTTCATCCGAAACGATTCAAAAGACCAGAGCCAGGAGTCATAGCCATGTTGAGCCAGCTTCTTTCCTGCGGATTTTCCAGGCGCGATGCTTTGCGCCTTGCCACATCGGGCGCGTTGGGAGCGTCCCTTTCGGGGTGGATGCCCGTCCTCGCCAAAGCGACGGCTTCGGCCCCATCGCCTGCGGCCAAAAGGAAATCGTGCATCCTTCTTTACATGGATGGCGGACCGAGCCACATCGACACCTTCGATCCCAAACCGGGCGCGGAGACAGGCGGCGAGTTTAGTGTGATCGACACATCCGCCCCGGGGATCCAGATCAGCGAGCATCTCCCCGAGATTGCCAAGCAGATGGACAAAATCACTCTGCTTCGTGGCATGAGCACCGCCGAAGGTGCCCACCCCCGCGCCAAGCACCTGATCCATACGGGCTACCGCGAAGGTGTAGGCGGTTTGTCCTATCCTTCGATGGGCGCCATCGCATCCGCGGAGATCGGCAATCCGAATCTTCCGATTCCGAACTTCGTCGCCGTGGGCCGAAGCCAGGGCGCGGGATTTCTCGGCGCAAAGCACGCCCCTCTTGTGGTGAATGACCCGACCAAAGGCGTGGAAAATCTCCGCCCCCTTGTGAGCGCTGGACAATTCGACAAGCGCTATGACCTGCTTGGGCAGATGGAATCGGCATTCCTCAAGGACTACCAGGCAAACCAGGGCGCCGACCACAAGACCACCTATCAGCGCGCGGTCGAAATGATCCGCTCGCAAGAAGCACAGGCCTTCGACCTCTCCAAGGAATCTTCGGAAACCAAAGCAAAGTACGGCTCCGGCCGTTTTGCCCAAGGATGTCTTTTGGCCCGTCGTCTCGTCGAGGCGGGAGTCGCGTTTGTCGAGGTAAACCTGGGCGGATGGGATACCCACGAAAACAACTTTGAACGGGTCAAAAATCTCTCGGGTCAAATCGACAAACCTATGGCGGCCCTTCTTGCCGACCTCAAGGACCGGGGAATGCTCGATAGCACTCTGGTGATCTGGATGGGCGATTTCGGTCGCACGCCCAAGATCAACGCCCGGGGCGAAAAACCCGGACGCGATCACTACCCACGAGCCTGGACCAGCCTTATGGCAGGCGCGGGCCTCAAGGGGGGAAGGGTGATTGGCAAAACCGACGAAAAAGGCGGCACCGTTATCGAAAATCCGATCTCAGCGGTCGATTTTATGGGAGGCGTCTGCCAGGTCCTTGGGATCGACTCCTCCAAATGGTACCAGACTCCGATCGGCCGCCCGATCCGTGTCGTCGACAAGTCGGCCAAGCCGATTCCGGGACTGATCTAGGAATCGGAATGTTTTGATTAGCGATCTGAATATTCAACAAAAGACACCGCTTCAAACAGGCGGTGTCTTTTTTTAATTGTTGGGATCGGTTTCCGTTTCGGGAGTTTTCACTTCAAGGGTTTGATCGACAAGGCCTCCATCGGGAATTTCGATCTTCCAGGGAGTTTTCTCGGGCGATCCGTAAGCGGAGGCATTGAGCCTTGCTGCAAGCTGTGGAGCCAGAGTGACCCGGTAGGTCCCGGGGGGAATACCATCGCCCCAGGGAAAGGTCTTGGCGGTAAAAGAACCATCCAGTTGCAGGATGCTGCTGGGATTGTCCTTTTGGAAACTGTTCGCGGCATCGGGGAAGAAGTTGATGCTACCAGCGGTAACGGGTTTGCCCTTGTGGGTCACCTTGCCGGAGCAGGTTACCATCTTCGGTTTGTCTGAACCGCAACCCACCAGGGCAACAGCCAAAGCCACCGAAAACACTAACCTGCAAAAACGAAGGTCGGACATGATTGGACTCCGTTTTATCAGGGAAGGGTAACAACCTGACCATCGGTAGGACGAATCAGGAGACGAACCGTCGCGGAAGGGGTGTTGTAGTTGAGAGGGCGAACACTCCCATCAGCAAAGGCAAACTGGGGCCCACCGCTAACGCTCGGGTTTCCCCAGTTTCCCCCACCACAACTTTCGCTCCCCACCGACCACCCCGCGCCGGAAGCACGGTCGGGGAAGCCGTTGAGTTGGCCATCGGAGTAGAGCTGGTCGCCACAGCGGCCGGTGCCGCCGGTACCGCCCATCACATAGGGTTCATCCCAATACCAGGAACCGGTGCTCACGGCAGATTGGGCCATGGCTTTTTCACCAAAGAGGATGGTGTTGCTGGAACCATCCAAGATCCCCCCAGCAGTGGTTACTTTGCCCCAACCTGAATATGTGGTGCAGATAACCTGATCGTTTGCGGCGTAATCGGTGCGAGCACTTGGCCCCACTCCGCCATCACTGTACGAATAGCCGGGATAGACGGAGTCGGTTCCGGGAACCGCCTGAGCCAATCCGGGACGACGCATCGGATTATAAAAGGTCTTGATTGGTGTTTGAAACGCGGCGATCGGATCGCGAAACACCGCCTCCTGTTCGACAAAGGGGAGCAGGGAATAAAACGCGGAGCCAAGCTGATATGCACCCGCTTTGGAGGGGTCGCCCCACCGGGGGCGAAAGGCGCCGTAGCCGGGAATCGTGGTGAAGGCGTTGGGCGTGTTATAGAGTGCGGAGTTGGCCGGGATCCCGGGAGTGTAATCGTATCCGCCACCGTTGGGGAGATGTTTGTAGGTCGATTCAAACGAAAGGGTCGCCAGACCCAATTGCTTGAGGTTGTTCTGGCTCGACATGCGGTTGGCCGCTTCACGGACCTTTTGTACCGCCGGAAGGAGAAGCCCTACAAGCACCCCAATGATCGCAATGACCACCAACAGCTCGATCAGGGTGAAGCCTTTGGATCTTTTGGATTTCACAATAAGGTCCTTGGGCTGGGTTGAATCAATAGTTGGTCGCAATACCATTAGAAGTACATGACATCTGTCCAACTGTCAAGATGTTGCTTGCTTTCAAGGATTCAGTGTGAATTGTCAATTTTCCGAATTGACCGGAAATCGAGAGGCGGATTCCTGGATATGAAGCCGAAAACCCATGATCCCCTTGAGCCGCAACGCTGCGCCGAATTGTTGTGTGCATTGGCAAGTCCAGAGCGATTGCGAATCGTTCGCCTACTTGCCAACGGCGAGAGAAATGTTGGGGAAATTACCGGGGCGCTGGAAATTCCACCCCTGAATGTATCCCATCACCTAAGCGCTCTAAAACAGGCAAACCTGATCGAGGCCCGCAAGCAGGGACGGTTTGTTTTTTACTCGCTTTGTGAGGGCGTCCTCAAGGAGGCTAGTGAAGCGGGAATCCCGAGAGAAGCCTTGGACCTTGGTTGTTGTGAGTTGATTATCCCCATGCTCTGACGCTGGGTTTCTGCTGTGCCCGATTTCATCGGGCGACCACCGTTCGCGGGGGCCACCCATTCACCCGACAATTTGGATTGGTTTTTGGCAAAAATTAGTAAAGGAAAAGCGATGAACCCGAAGTATATCATGATCGGCGGATTTCTTGGTGCGGGAAAGACCACCACAGTTTCCCGGCTGGCCCGCCACTATTTGGATCAGGGGAAAAAAGTAGCGATTGTCACTAATGACCAAACGACCGACCTGGTTGACACACAAAGCCTCCGATCCCAGGGATTTGATGTAGGCGAGGTTGCCGGAGCCTGTTTTTGCTGCAATTTCAATGAACTAACCGCGACTGTGGAAAAAATGAGCCATGGGGAGCAACCCGACATCATCCTCGCCGAACCGGTAGGCAGCTGCACCGACCTTGTTGCAACTGTTTTGCGACCCTTGCAAAAGGTTTATGGAAAGCCACTTGAGATCGCCCCCTACGGGGTGATTCTTAAACCCTCCCATGGCAAAAAAATCCTCGAAGGAAAACCGGGTGGAGGATTCTCGCCCAAGGCCGAGTACATCTTCCGAAAACAGATCGAAGAAGCAGATTTCATACTGGTTAACCGGATTGACGAGCTTTCCCCGACAGAATCAGATCATCTGGTCAACCTCCTTGAGGATCAGTTTCCTGGCCGACCCATTCTCCGAATATCCGCAAAAACCGGAGATGGATTCCATACATTTATCGACCAATTGGAGCAAAAGGGCACCTACGGTACCCGGATGATGGATTTGGATTACGATGTTTACGCCGAGGGCGAAGCAGAATTGGGTTGGCTGAATAGCCAAATAAATATCTCATCGGTAAACCCTGTGGATCTCGACAGTTTCCTAATGGACCTGGTCAGCGGTTTACTTGAAAAATTCCGCGCCAATGGAGCCGAGGCGGCGCATCTCAAAACCATTGGTCTTAGCGAGGCTACCTATGCGGTCGCCAATCTGGTGAGTAACGAAACGGGCCCGGAACTTTCCCTACCTTCAAAATCCCAAGTCACTTCTGCCAATGTTGTGGTGAATGCCCGGGTGGGAATCGATCCATCAATTCTCGATTCCGAGGTTCGCAGTCAGGTCGCGAAATCCTGTGACAAATTCGCGGCCAAATTTGAGATCATAACCCTGCAAAGTTTCCGACCAGGT
>CAMBMH010000012.1 GCA_945868575.1 Singulisphaera sp. GP187
GTGAACCCGGTCCACATCCACGACTGGCACGCCACCATCCTGCACCTGCTCGGCCTCGACCACGAGAAGCTCACCCACCGCTACGCCGGCCGCGACATGCGGCTGACCGAGGTGAAGGGCAACGTGGTCAAAGACATCCTCGCGTAACCCACTCACCCGGAGACACTATGGTCCGCACGATTCTGTTCGTTCTCTTCGCCGGCCTCCTCGTCGCGTTCGCGGGTAGTTCGCCCGTCCACGCCCAGAAGGCGGAGCCGCTGCCCGAGGGGGCCCAGAAGAAGGCCGTCACCATCTACTCCGACGGCATCAAGATGCAGGGCGACCTGTACTTCCCGGCCGGGTTCAAAAAGGAGGACAAGCGGCCGGCGGTCATCTTCTGCAACGGCACCGGCGGCACCCGCAAGGGCACGCCGACCAAGCTGGCCACGCACTTCGTCATGGCCGGGTACGTGTTCCTCGCCTTCGACTACCGCGGCTGGGGCGACAGCGACGGCAAGCTGATGCCGCTCGAAGCGCTGCCCAAGCCGGGCGACAAGGGGGAGGTGACGGTGAAGGCCCGCGTCGCCCGGTGGCAGATGAGCTACGCCGATCAGACCGAGGACATCCGCGCCGCCATCAGTTACGTGAGCGGCGAGCCGGGCGTGGACAAGGACCGCATCGGCATCATGGGGTCGAGCTACGGCGGCGGGCTGGTGACCTGGGTGGCCGGGAACGACCCGCGGGTGAAGTGCGTCGTCGCACAGGTGCCGGGCATGGGCGGCCGCGGCCCGCAGGCCGAGAAGGCGGGCTACGACCTGGCCACGAAGCAGGCCCGCGGCGAGGTCGAGCCGGTGCCGTTCGAGACGGGCAAACTCGGCGGGAAGATGGCGACCTACGAGAACATGCGAGCGAACCCGGCCCGGTCGATCGGCTTCAACGCCGTGGACGCGGCGGCCAAGATCAAGGTGCCGGCCCTGTTCGTCGTCGCCGAGAAGGAGGAACTGAGCAACAACGCGGTCGTGGAGCAGGTTCAAAAGGACATCCAGAAGCGCGGCGTGCCGACGGGCTACCACGTCATCAAGGGCATTACCCACTACGGCATCTACCGCGAGGGCTTCTCCGAGGCGACGAAGTTGGAGATCGAGTGGTTCGACAAGCACCTCAAGGGGGCGAAGTAACCATGTCGCGTTTCGTCACCGCTCTGGCGACCCTCCTGCTCGGCCTCGCACCCGCGGTCGCCGCCGAGCCACGGAAGCCGAACATCGTCGTCATCCTCGCAGACGACCTCGGCTACGCCGACCTCGGCTGCCAGGGGTGCAAAGACATCCCGACGCCGAACATCGACACTCTCGCCAGCAACGGCGTCCGTTGCACGAGCGGATACTCCAATCACCCGGTCTGCTCGCCGTCGCGGGCCGGGCTGATGACCGGCCTGTATCCGCAGCGGTTCGGGTTCGAGCACAATTCCGGGCCGGAAAAGTTCGCCGACCCGAAGTTCGGCGTGCCGAGGACCGTCCCGACGCTGGCCGAGAAGTTGAAGTCGGCGGGCTACGCCACCGGGATGGTGGGCAAGTGGCACATCGGTTTCAAGGAAGGGCTGCGACCCCACGAACGCGGGTTCGACTACCACTTCGGCTTTCTCAGCGGCGCTCACGCCTACCTGCCCGGCAAGAAGGACAACGATCCGCTCGTTCGCAATGGGAAAACCGTTGACGACGAGAAGGAATACCTCACCGACGCCTTCGCCCGTGAAGCGGTCGGGTTCATCGACCGCAGTAAAGACAAGCCGTTCTTCCTGTACCTCGCGTTCAACGCGGTCCACTCGCCTCTGCAAGCGACCAACGAGTATGAAAGGCGGTTCCCGGAGATCAAGGACGCCAAGCGGAAGACGTATGCCGGTATGCTCTCGGCGATGGACGACGCGGTCGGCAAGGTGCTCGGCAAGCTCCGCGACCTGAAGCTGGAGGCGAACACGCTCGTCGTCTTCTACAGCGACAACGGCGGGCCGACGGCCGAAACGAGTTCGCGCAACGACCCGCTCCGCGGATTCAAGGGCCAGATGTACGAGGGCGGCGTCCGCGTGCCATTTCTGTGGCAGTGGAAGGGCACGCTACCGGCCGGGAAGGTTTACGACCCGGCGGTGATGGGCTTAGACGTTCACGGCACCGCACTGGCCGCCGCCGGGGTGGAAACGCCCAAGGACAAGCCGCTCGACGGCGTGAATCTGCTGCCGTTCTTCACTGGCAAGCAGACCGGCGATCCGCACGACAAGGTCTTCTGGCGGGCCGGGCCGCAACACGCCGCCCGCGTCGGCGACTGGAAGCTCGTCTCATTCCGCGGCACGTCGCAACTGTTCAACCTGAAGGACGACCTCGGCGAGAAGACCGACCTCGCGACAAAGCAACCGGCCAAGTTCAAGGAACTGGAAGGCATTTATGCGGCGTGGGACAAGCAGATGATGCGGCCGCTGTGGGTCCGTCAGGATGCAAAAAACCCCGGCCCAAAGAAGGACGAGCCGAAGAAAGTCGAACCAATGAAGGACGACACCATCGCCACACGTTTCAAGCAGTTCGACACGAACGGCGACGGTAACCTCTCGGCCGACGAACTCAAGAAGGCCCCGGCGGCAATTCAACGGCGGTTGGAAGGTGCGGACAAGGACAAGGACGGGTTCCTGACGCTCGACGAAGTTCGCGCCCACCTCGGCGGCGCGGCCCCGGCCGCGAAACAGCCCGAAGTCGCGCCGATGCCGAAAACAAAGGAAGACCCGACGCCAAACGCAACGCCAGATACAACCAGCACCGCACCATCGGGATCCCAGCCAGCTTCGGCGATTTGGGTGACACTCGCCGTGCGAGCCCCTCGCGTTGAACACCGCACCTTCGAAAGTACTGCGGTCAAGACCAAGGTCAGTTACCACATCTACACGCCGGACATCTACGACAAGGACAAGGACCGACGCTTCCCCGTGCTCTACTGGCTGCACGGCTCGGGCGGGGGACTGGCAGGCATCAAACCGCTCAGCGAGATCTTCGACGAGGCGATCCGCAAGGAGAAGATCCCGCCGATGCTGATCGTGTTCCCGAACGGCATGGCCAACAGCATGTGGTGCGACTCCAAGGACGGCAAAGTGCCGATGGAACAAGTCGTCATCAAGGAACTGCTGCCCCTGGTGGACCGCGACTTCCGCACCATTGCCAAGCGGGAAGGCCGATTGATCGAAGGCTTCAGCATGGGCGGCTACGGGGCTGCAAGGTTGGGATTCAACAACAGCGACCTCTTCGGAACGGTCTCGATCCTGGCTGGCGGACCACTGGACCTGGAGTTCAAGGGCCCCCGCGCGACCGGCAATCCCAAAGAGCGTGAGGGCATCCTTCAGTACACCTTCGGCGGCGACATCGATTATTACAAAGCGCAAAGCCCACTGACGGTTGCCGAGAAATATTCCACGACGGCCAAGGACAAAGCCCGCGTGCGAATGGCGGTTGGTGCCCGCGATTTCACGGCGGACCTGAACCGTGCCTACTCTGAACACCTGAAGAAGCTGAAGATCACCCACGATTTCACCGAAGTCCCGGGCGTGACCCACGACACCCTGGCGCTGCTCAAGGGGTTGGGTGATGCGAACTGGGAGTTTTATCGCAAAGTGTTCGACGGGGATAAACAATGAAGCCGCTGATGACTTTGCTCCTGCTCGGATCGACCTGCGCTCTCGTACTGGCTCAGGAACCCTCTGCCAAACTCACGCCGGAGCCGAAGGCGGAGCGTGCTCACGGGAAGGAAGCCAAGGACGCCGGTCTCGAACCGAAGGTGCTGGCGAAGCTCGATGCCCTGATGGCGGCCCATTCCGACGCCAAGAACGTTTCGGGTGTCGTGGCACTCATCTACCGCAACGGCACGCGGGGCTATTTCGAGTCCTTCGGGATGCAGGACGTCGAGACGAAGAAGGCCATGCCGAAGGACGCGATCTTCCGCCTGCAAAGCATGACCAAGCCGATCGTCACCGTCGCCGCGCTGACGCTCTTCGACGAGGGCAAGTTCGGGCTGGACGACCCGATCTCCAAGTTCCTGCCGGAATGGAAAGAGCCAGAGGTGTTGGAGAACGAGAAACTCGTACCAGCGAAGCACGCAATCACGCCGCGGATGCTGATGAGCCACAGCAGCGGGCTGTACTACCAACTCCCTGGCAAAGCCGCATTTTCCGGGATGCCGAAGCGCGACGCCTCCACGACGCTCGAGTCCTACTCGAAGGCCCTGACGAAACAGCCGCTGAAGTTTCACCCCGGCGAAGGGTACTCCTACGGCACCAGCATCGATGTCCTCGGCCGCTACGTCGAGGCCGTATCTGGGCAACCGCTCGACGAGTTCCTCAAAAAGCGCGTCCTCGACCCGCTCAAGATGGCCGACACCGACTTCTGGGTACCGAAGGACAAAGCCGGTCGAATCGCGACGCTCTACACGCAACCGGAACCGGGCAAACTCGTCGCGGGCCGGGCTGCGGACCAGATCACGACCAAGCCGAAGCTCTTCCTCGGCGGCCAAGGGCTTTGCTCGACGACCGCCGACTACGAACGCTTCTGCTTGATGCTCCTCAACCGCGGCGAACTCGATGGCGCGAAGATCCTCAAGCCCAAGACCGTGGATCTGATGTTCCAGAACCACCTGAAAGGGAGCGGCCAGAAGTACGGGTTGGGTGGGGCGGTCGATGGCGACGGCGGCTACGCCTGGGGTGGTGCCAACGGCACCCAGTTTTGGATCGACCGCAAGAACAAGCTGTTCGCCGTCTTCATGGTGCAGACTCAGCGGTACAAGGCCCCCACGTACAACGAGTTCCGCAAGCTGGTGAACGAAGCGCTAGTAACGAGGAAACCAGAGAAGTAACGAGCACGTTTCTGTAACACCTGCATGGGCATCTGCGTTGTTCTGAAAGAAACAGAATTCCGAAACATGGCTCGCGTGCCGGGCAATCGATAAACGCAAGGGGTCAACACCGATGCAATCCCGAATTCTCTGGGCCATTCCGTGCTGCTTGGCCCTGACGGCCGCCTTGCAGGCCCAACCGGACGTGATTGCCACTCGCTTCAAGCAACTCGATACCAACGGCGACGGCAAACTGTCCGCCGACGAGTTGAAGGACGTAGCGCAACTTCAGACCCGGCTGAAGGGCGCGGACAAGAACGGCGACGGGTTCCTGACGCTGGACGAGGTCCGCGCTCACCTGGGTCAACCAGCCGTGAAGCCCAAGGACCCGGAACCGGCGGCCAAACCCGACCCCGTCCGCGAAGCGCCCAAGGTGCTTGCCCCGAACGCTGCCGGCATCGGGCGGATGGTGCCGGACGTTCCGCTGAAGACCCTCGACGGCAAAGATGTCGCGCTGAAGGGTCTGGTCGGGAAGAACGGGCTCGTCGTGGCGTTCACCAACACCACCTGCCCGATCTGCAAGAAGTACGGGCCGACCCTCACCAAGTTGGAGGAAGCCCTGGCGGCGAAGGGCATGGCGGTGTTGTTCGTCAACCCGACCGCCAACGAGAAGCCGGCCGACATGACCGCCTTTGCCGCAGCGCACAAGCTAAAGGGGCCGTACGTCCACGACCGCGACGGCACCGTCGCCAAGACCCTCGGGGCCACCAGCACCGCCGAAGTGTTTCTGCTCGACCGGCAGCGGACGCTAATCTACCGTGGGGCGATCGACGACCAGTACGGCCTCGGCTACGCCCACGACGCCCCGAAGCGAACCTACCTGCTCGACGCCGTGACCGCCCTGCTGACCAACCGCGCCGCCGACCCGGCCGCAACCACCGCCCCCGGCTGTGAACTCGATCTGTCCGCCGCGAAGGCGACTGCTACGGGCATCACCTACCACAACCGCATCTCGCGGATCGTGCAGGCCAACTGCGTCGAGTGCCACCGGGCCGGCGGGGTCGCGCCGTTCAGCCTGGAGACCTACGACGACGTGGTCGCGCACGCCGGGATGATCCGCAAGGTGGTCGAGAAGGGGACGATGCCGCCGTGGTTCGCGACTCCTGCCGCCGAAGGGAAGCCCAGCCCGTGGGCGAACGACCGCACGGTTCCGGCCGCGGACAGGGCCGACCTGTTCGCCTGGCTCAAGAGCGACCGGCCGAAGGGCGACGACGCCGACGCCCCGCTCCCCCGCACCTACGCCGACGGCTGGCTCATCGGCAAGCCGGACGCCGTGTACGAGTTCCCCAAGGCCGTCGCGGTCAAGGCGAACGGCACCATGCCGTACCAGAACGTCACCGTGGAGACGAAGCTGACCGAGGAGAAGTGGGTGAAGGCGGTCGAGGTGCGGCCGTCTGCCCGCGAGGTGGTTCACCATGTCCTGGTGTTCGTACTACCGCCAGGGAAAGAAGAAGCCGACGACCCGCGCGACGCGGCCGCCGAGGAGCGCAAGGGGTTCTTCGCCATTTACGTTCCCGGGCAGAGCGTCCTCAGTTACCCGGACGGGTTCGCCAAGCGGCTGCCGAAGGGGTCGCGGCTGCGGTTCCAGATGCACTACACGCCGAACGGCAAGGCGACCGAGGACAAGACCCGCATCGGGCTGGTGTTTGCGGAGAAGTCGCCGCAGTTCGAGGTGAAGGTGGCCGGGATCGTGAACCCGAAGTTGAGTATCCCACCGGGGGCCGACAACCACCCAGAGCCGGCCGTCCTCCGCGTGCCGACGAACGCGACCGCCCTCGGGTTCCTGCCGCACATGCACCTCCGCGGCAAGGCTTTCCGCTACGAGATCACACTGCCGGGCGGGAAGGCCGAGACGGTGGTCGACATTCCGCACTACGACTTCAACTGGCAGCTGTACTATAGGCTCGCCGAACCGCGACTGATGCCCGCCGGAACCACGGTGAAGGCGACCGGGTGGTACGACAACAGCGACAAGAACCCGGCTAACCCGGACCCGAAGAAGACGGTCCGTTGGGGTCCGCAGACGACTGACGAAATGATGCTGGGGTATCTGGAGTATTACGTTCCTGCTGGATCGACATCAACGATGGCTGGCGGTGGACTTGGAGGCAGTTTCGACCCGGCCGGTCTGTTCAAACGATTGGACACCAACAGCGACGGCAAGATCACCCACGCCGAGTACGACGTGTTCGTGAAACTGCTGCCGCGGTTCAAGGATAACCCGGACGAGACGAAGCAACTGTTCGAGCGACTTGATGCGAACGAAGACGGCATGCTCACGCCGGAAGAGTTCAAGAAACTCAACAATCGGCAATGAAACGAGCCCTGAACTTGGAGAAGGTACACAACTCGTTTTCTGAATGTCCGTGCTTCTTGCCGCCAGCTGTTTACCGTGCTTACCACCAAAACTTCTGGTTCGAGTTGAGACCATAAACTCCCCGACTAGGATTCGAACCTAGAACCTAGCGGTTAACAGCCGCTCGCTCTACCGTTGAGCTATCGGGGAATGAAAGGTCGCGATGACTGCGTCCTTGTCCATTTTATATAGCAGCGACTTTGACCGGGTTCAAGAGGAACTTTCCCGATGAAGGACCATCCTGCCAGTTGATACAGTGGCAACTCCATACCTGCTATGCTTTTACAAAAATTTCACTCCCTCCCTTGCCCATTTTCTCGTTTTGTTTTTTGCTTCCTTTATTGCGTTGGCCTCCCCATCCTGATTAGGCTTACTCTTTTGAGCCAGACAGGGAGGTTTGGCATGGTGGCATTCCTTGGAAGATTCTCAACATCCCGCCCCTGGACGATTGTCCTGGCTTGGGTTGCGTTGGGCGTAATCGCCTCTTTTTTGGCGCCCGACTGGGATCGCAATTCCCAGGACGATGATGTTCGGTTTCTACCTGCCCGATGTGCCAGTGTGCGGGGTTTTGCACTTTTATCTGAAGCTTTCCCCCAGGATGTCTCCGCGAGCCGCTTGATCCTTTCCTTTGAACGGGAAACCGAAGAACTTTCCCCCGCTGACTTTGCTCTTGTAGACAGGATCGTTCTGGCGCTTTCCGAATTTCGCACGATCCATCCTGAATGGAAAATGGGGCGCATCGTTTCCCATCGGGATCCCTTTTTGGGGAAACGACTTGTAAGCCGGGATGGGAAATGCACGCTTGTACAAGTGCCCCTTGCGACCCCATATTTGGCCAATCAGACCCGACTTGCGGTGGATGAGGCGGAAAAAGTCCTCAAAACGGCGCTCAAAACTTTCGAAAGGGAACCGGGAAGCAAACCCCTGCCGGCCATTCAGCTCACAGGGCCCGCAGGCATCGGTCACGACCTGATTAGTGCAAGCGCCCATGGTTTGGAAACAACCACTGGCGCAACCGTGGCACTGGTAGTGGTTGTACTCCTTGCAGTCCATCGCGCTCCGCTTTTGGCGATGGTTCCCCTGGTTACAATTGCCTTGTCGGTTTGGGTGGCACTCAAGCTTTTGGCGATGGCGACGCTGATACCAGGGTTTTATCTGGTCAATGTGAGCCAGATTTTTGCCGTGGTGATGCTCTATGGCGCCGGGACCGATTATTGCCTCTTTTTGATCAGCCGATACAAGGAAGAACTTGCTCTGGGGTATGAATCGAAACGGGCACTTACACGGGCACTTGAGGGGGTCGGACACGCCCTTATCGCCAGCGCCGCGACGGTGATTTGCGGACTTGGGCTCATGATATTTGCGGAGTTTGTCAAGGTTCGCTGTGGTGGCCCGGCGATCGCGGTGAGCCTGGCTGTCGCGCTTTTTGCAAGCATGTCTTTGACCCCGGCGATCCTTTACCTTTTGGGACCCGTTGTTTTCTGGCCTGGTAAAGCTCCAGGCGCGGGCGGAGCGGCCCGGTCGGGCATTTGGGATGTGATCAGCCACATTGTGGTGGCGCGTCCGCGTGCAATCTGGATCGCCTCGATGGCGCTCCTTTTGCCTTTGGCGTTTTTAGGCCTTTTTGCCAAAGCCAGTTTTCGCGCCACAGCGGAGCTCAGTCCCGGATCATCCAGTATTCTTGGTCTCCAGGCCATTCAGCGACACTTCCCCTCTGGAGAAACCGGGCCTGTTACCGTCCTTTTGGAATCTCCCAAGCCGTGGAGTGGACCAGAGGGACGAGATTCGATCGAGCGCCTCACCCGCGCATTTCGCTCGCTACCCCATGTAAGTGAGGTCCGCTCCCTCACCCAACCTCTGGGGAATCAGGGAACACCCGCCCTTACCGCATCGCACAACGGAGCAGGGCTTCCCATTTTGGAAAAACTGGGCCTTTGGAAGACCATCGAAGATCAGGTCCAAAAGACGATCCAGGAGTTCTACCTCGCCAAAATTTCCCCTCCCCCATTTCAGGCCCGAAACTCGGAGTTGCAATTGGTGATGGGGGAAGTCAGGCAGGTCGAAAGGCATGTGGCCCGATTTGATGTGATCATGGATTGTGATCCCTTCGATCCAGAAGCGGTGCATGCGGTCGATTGTGTTGAACTCTGGATCGCCGGGGAAATGCCCCGATTTTTGGCGGAACAAGGCCCCGTTCGGGGCGAAGTGGTCGGAATGGCCGTCAGCGCCCGGGATATGGCCTCAGTCGTCGAATCGGACCGTTTTCGCATCAACCTCATGGTCCTCACAGGAATTCTGGCAATACTTTGGGTGGTGGTCAAAAAACCCTGGCTGGCCCTCTATCTTTTGGCAACGGTCCTCCTCAGCTATTTCGCGACCCTTGGCGCAACCATGCTTTTGGCTCAACATTTGTTTGGCAGGGTGGCAGGCGAGGTGGATTGGCGGGTACCGTTTTTCCTCTTTGTTATCCTGGTCGCAGTAGGGGAGGATTACAACATCCTCCTGATGAGTCGAATGCTGGAAAAGGTTGGCAAACTGGGCCCAACCGAGGCGATGCGAGAAGCCCTTGCAAGCACGGGCGGAACGATCACCTCTTGTGGCCTGATTATGGCGGGTACCTTTGCCACCCTAGCTTTTGCGGGCCTAAGCACACTGGTGCAGATCGGCTTTGCCTTGGCGTTTGGCGTCCTTGTTGACACCTTCATTGTCCGGCCATTCCTGGTTCCGGCGTTTGTCCTGATGGTCTGGAAAGACGAACGGTTTATGGATGACCGGGAACTTCCGGATACCCAGGAAGCTTTTGATCAACACGCCTGGCGCAAAGCGGTTTAACCCAAAAGGGTTGGACCTGGGTGGGGTTCGACCTAAGAGAGACGCGGCGGGGAAGGGTCAGAAACCGGGCCGACCGGACCGTTGGTCCTCCCATTCATTACCTTTCATTTTTTTTAGTTTTCCCCAAATAATTCATTCCAGTTGCACTTTAAGGGCCATTTGGGACCAAGGCGGCTGGGTTTGTCTGCTTTTAGGGTTGACTCGGACGGCCTCTCCTTTAACAAAACCATAGGTAATTCCCGAGCGCCCTGATTGATTTCCAGGGTTGCCGGTCTTTCCCTGCATTATTCAAATAGAGAAGGGGATACTTTTCATGTCCGCTCAACCCCGTCGTCGTCGCATCGAAGTCGAAGAAAAGGGTGACATCGCCGTTGTCGGTTTCATCGACAAGAAGATTCTCGACGAGCAGAACATCCAGGTTATTGGTGAACAGCTTTCCGAGCTTGTTGATGCCGAAAAGCGAACCAAAGTGATTTTGAACTTCTCGAATGTAGAGTACCTTTCCTCCGCGGCTCTGGGCAAAATCATTGCCTTGAACTCGAAGCTGAAAAAGGCCAATGGCAAGCTGGTGCTCTGCAACATTCGCGCCGACATCAAGGAAGTGTTCACGATCACCAAGCTTGACAAGCTGATCATCATCGTCAATTCCGAAGACGACGCAATCGCCAAGTTCTAAATCCACCGGGCCGACCCCTACGGTTCGGTTTCCGGGATTCCTGGATCCTTGGGTGTTTGCTTCATAGGCGCACCCATTCTGGGGGTTTTGGTACAGGGTTGTTTACCCCGGATTTTGTGCCAGGTATTTGCAATGGCGAATGAATCGGAAATTGGTCGCGAGCACGACTTTCATATTGTGATCCCTAGTGATCCAATGGAAGTTCGTGCCGTGCAGGACCGTATTGAGAACCTCCTTGCGCTGCATGAGGTTCCAAGTCGTGACAGCTTTTGCGTGAAGCTTGGCATGGAAGAAGTTCTGGTCAATGCCATCAAGCATGGCAACCAGATGGATCGCTCCAAAACGGTAACCGTCTCGGTTCGTATCACCGCTATGGAATTCGAAGCGAAGGTAACCGATCAGGGACCGGGATTTGACCCGGATGATATCCCAGACCCAACAGATATTGAGAATTTGGAACGCCCTTGTGGTCGGGGGTTAATGCTGATCCGCCACTACATGCACGAAGTGGCTCATAACGAAACCGGCAATTCCGTCCTCATGCGACGCAAATTCAACCAGCCAGAAGAGTAGTCCGGGCCGAAATTTTCTCTCATTGCGACGGCGTCTCAATTCATGACCACTCCAATGATGCAGCAGTATCTGGATGCCAAGGCGAAGCATCCGGGTATGGTGCTCTTTTTTCGCATGGGCGATTTTTATGAGCTTTTTGGCGAGGATGCCGAAAAGGTCGCTCCAATTCTTGGCCTGACCCTGACCACCCGCGACGGTCGGGAAAAGATGGCCGGTTTCCCCCACATGGCCCTCGATGGGCATTTGCGCCGCCTTCTGGAAACGGGCAATCGGGTCGCCGTCTGCGACCAGGTGGAAGACGCCTCGCAGGCGAAGGGGCTGGTCCGTCGTGAGGTGACCCGGGTCATTACCCCCGGCACCGTTACCGAAGATGATCTGCTCGACCCGCGTCGGCCAAGCATTCTCGCTGCGATCGCCTACCCCCAAAAAGGAAAGGGAATGGCGGGGATATCCTGGGTGGATGTCGGTTCGGGGACTTTTTTTGCGACCGATGTCGATCCCACGCAGCTTGCCGACCATTTGGCCCGGCTCGACCCAGCGGAACTCCTCCTTGCGGAGGGCACGGAAACCGCGGGGAAAAGCGGTCTGGGAGACGACCTTCCCGAGGGAAATTTTGCGCACATGCGTGGGGCCAGGTCGCTTCGCCCCGCCTGGACCTTTGATGCCGAACATGCCCGGGCGGCCCTCCATGGCCAATTTTCTGTCACCACGCTTTCAGGGTTCGGCTTCGACGACAACCAGGTTTGTCTGCGCGCGGCGGGGGCCCTGATCTCGTACCTTCGCGAAACGCTGAAAGCACCTCTCGTTCACATCCGCCGGATTCAGCCCTTCGCCCGGGGCAGGTCGCTTCAGATGGACGAGACCACAAGGCGCAGTCTTGAACTCGACAGGACCCAGCGCGATCCTGGACGCAAGGGATCGCTTTGGGAGACGATCGACCGGTCGTCCACCACCATGGGATCAAGACAGTTGCGCGATTGGCTCCTCAATCCGCTTTCCGACCTCAAGGAGCTGCTCGAGCGCCAGGAGACGGTCGCCAGGTTCGTTTCCGATGCGCCGCTTCGGCGCCGTTTGCGCGAGCTGATGGGCGAAGTCGCTGATCTCCAGCGCCTTTCCGCGCGGGCGGCGACGGGGCGTGCCAATCCCAGGGACCTGGCCGCGATTCGTCAGGCGCTTCGGGCCGTACCCGCGATCCGTTCGCTTTTGGAGGAACGCCTCACCACCATCCGGTGCGAGGGACTTGCCAGTTTGGCCCAGCGTGCCCAACCACATGCCGAGTATTGCGATCTGCTTAATCGCGCGCTTTCCGATGAGCCCACCGGGCTTCCCGGCGAGGGAACCGTTATCCGCTCAGGTTTTGATTCGGAGCTGGATGAGCTTCGGGGGTTGCGGTCCTCGGGCAACGATTGGCTCGCGCAATTCCAGGCCAGTGAAATCGCCCGAACGGGCATAGGTAGTCTCAAAGTCGGGTTCAATTCTGTCTTTGGCTATTACATCGAAATCACTCACGCCCATTCGGGCCGGGCTCCCGCCGATTATCAGCGCCGCCAAACCCTGAAAAATGCCGAGCGCTACATCACCCCCGAACTCAAGGAGCACGAGGAGAAGATCCTCAGCGCAGACGAGCGGATCAAAAATCGTGAAATCGAAATCTTTGGCCAGATCCGCAAAGCGTCCGCCGATCAGGCTCCGGCCCTGATGGGAACGGCCGAGGCGCTTGCCGAACTGGACGCGCTTTCAGGGTTGGCCGAATTGGCAGTCGAAAGGCAATGGTGCAGGCCAACGGTTGTCGCCGAGCCGGTATTGGACATCCGACAGGGGCGCCATCCCGTTCTCGACCAGATCCTTCCGCCGGGGACCTTTGTTCCCAACGATTGCCTTATGGACCCGGAAACGGCCAGGCTCCTTTTGGTTACCGGTCCAAACATGGGTGGTAAAAGCGTCTTCATCCGCCAGGCGGCGCTCCTGACTATTCTGGCCCAGGCAGGATCTTATGTTCCCGCACAAAGCGCCACCATCGGATTGGCCGACCGCGTGTTTACCAGGGTGGGAGCCAGCGATGAACTTGCCCGGGCCCAGAGCACCTTCATGGTGGAGATGACCGAAGCGGCCAATATTCTTAACAATGCCACTCGTCAAAGTCTGGTCATTCTCGATGAGATCGGACGGGGAACAAGCACCTATGACGGTGTGAGCCTGGCTTGGTCCATCGCCGAAGACCTGCACGAACGGATCGGGTGTCGGGCCCTGTTTGCGACCCACTATCATGAATTGGCAGAATTGTCCTCAAGGCTTTCCGCGATGGCCAGCCTAGTGGTCCAAGTCCACGAGACGGAACAAGATGTCCTCTTCCTGCACCGGATTGTCCCTGGCGCGGCGGACAAAAGTTATGGTATCCAGGTCGCAAGACGCGCCGGAATTCCCTTGACGGTTCTTGATCGTGCCAAGGCCTTGTTGGGGGAACTTGAGGAGGCCCGCAGGCGCGCTCCCGCCAGTCCACCCGGCGCCACGATCCAGGCTCCACGACTCATTCAATCGAGCCTTTTCGCGGATGCGGATGATCCGCTTTTGGATGAGATCCGCGCGATCGATCCCCAGGCACTCACGCCTGATCGGGCACAAGAACTCGTGACAAAATGGGTTCGGGAACTGGGACGCAAAACCAGATCCCGACCTCGTTAAAAAGCAATTGCAAACAATTGATCCGGGTCAGCATTGGCTACGACCAGGACAGGAAGGGGTTTGCGCGATGAGGCACCTATGGTTTGTTGTGGGAGCTTGCGGCTATTTTGCCTTTGGCGTGATTCCTGTTTCGGGCCAGCCCGTGTTGAACAGTTCCGAAGAAACCCTTGGGGCAAGTTCCGTTCCCCCGAAAAGCCGTCCCCATGTGCTCCTTGTTTGTGTCGATGACCTCAAGCCGTTGTTGGGTTGCTATGGAGACAAAACAGTCAAGTCACCCAATATCGACCGTTTGGCTTCCAGAGGTATGTCATTTGATATGGCCTATTGCAATCAGGCCGTCTGCTCTCCCTCGCGCAATTCGCTTCTAACCAGCTTAAGGCCCCAGACGCTTGGGATTTATGACCTGGCGACGAATTTTCGCAAAGCGCGGCCAGAAGCGCTTACCCTGCCCAGGCACTTTCGGGATCAGGGTTACAAAACACAAGGACTTGGAAAGATCTTTCATGTAGGACATGGGAACACCGAAGACCCGGCATCGTGGAGTGTGCCTTCGTTTTTTGCAAAAACCATTGATTACGCACTTCCTGAAAACCGTGTAAACCAGACACGCGAGGGCGCCTTTTTTGACAATCAGTCCCCCAACAATCTGCCGAAAGGCGCTCCCTTTGAAAGTGCCGATGTCCCCGACGACGCCTATGGCGATGGCAAGATTGCCAATGAGGCGATAAAGCGAATCCGTGAAACCGCAAAAAAACCGGCGGAACCGATGTTTTTGGCTGTTGGGTTTCTCAAGCCACACCTTCCGTTTTGCGCACCAAAAAAATATTGGGATCTCTATGATCGTGATTCCTTCTCAACCGCAAAAGTCAACCGCCCGCCCGAAGGAGCCCCTTCTTTTGCGCCAACCAACAGTGGGGAACTCCGGAATTATCGGGACATTCCCGGAAAGGGCGCGCTGGACGAAAACCTTCAACGGACACTGATTCATGGGTATCACGCTTGTGTTAGCTACATGGATGCCCAGTTAGGCCGGGTTCTCGATGAGCTTGATCGGAGCGGATTGGCCGATAACACGATTATTGTCCTTTGGGGCGATCATGGCTGGCACCTGGGTGACCATGGGCTTTGGTGCAAGCACACCAACTACGAACAAGCGACAAGAATACCCCTGATCGTTTCCGCCCCTGAAAAAGTCAGGAGAGGTACTCATACGGCGGCATTAACCGAAACAGTGGATATCTACCCCACGCTTTGCGAGCTTGCGGGGATCCCGATCCCCAAGGGACTCGATGGCCGGAGCTTTGCGGATGTGTTGCAAAATCCAGCTTTGAAGCCTAAGACCTTTGTCCAGCATGTCTATCCAAGGGGAGAAATAATGGGTAGGGCACTGCGCACGGATCGTTACCGATTGGTGGAGTGGAAAAAACCGGGCGAACCTGCCCCTTCGGCAGAGCTGGAGCTATACGATTACAAAATCGATCCTTTTGAGACGACTAATTTGGCCAGCAAAGAGTCTGAAATCGCCCGCTCCTTGCAAAACCAATTCGCCTCGATGCGCGAAGCCAAAAAGCAGTTCCGCCCAGACCAGGCCTCCAAGCCCCGACCAACAGACCGCAACGCCCTTTTCGCGAAAAAAGACAAAAACGGTGACGGAAAGTTGTCGCGCGAAGAATTCCTTGCCGATCAGCCCGATCCGGATCAGGCCCCCAAACGCTTTGAACTGTTTGACATAGACAAAAATGGCGAGCTCAGTCGTGAGGAATTTGTCACCCAGGGTGGCCGGATCAAAAAGTAGTTTCGGAGCCCAAATACTTTGCGTCCGGACATGAAAAAACCTCCGGGGTAACCGGAGGTTTTCGAAATTCGAAGGTCAACAATCTGAAAAACTAGGCTACGACTGCGAGGACATCATCCTCGGTCATGATCAGGTATTCCTTGCCATCGACAGTGATTTCGCTGCCGGCGTAGGAGGAAAAGAGTACCTTGTCGCCTGACTTGACCTGGAAGGAGGCACGCTTGCCGCCTTCGAGAGCCTTGCCTTCGCCGGTGCGCAGGACTTTACCCTGACGGGGCTTTTCCTTGGCGCTATCGGGAAGGAGGATGCCGCCAGCGGTCGTGGTTTCGGCCTCGAGGCGCTCGACGAGGATTTTGTCATTGAGGGGATGGATATCAGTCTTCATCTTTCAAACTCTCCGTGCAAGCAAACTGGGCCGAAAATGGCCCAACAAAAAACCTAAGCTTGGGCCGGTCACCCGACCGGGGGCTGAAGCGGGGGATTGACAGGGGCTCCATAGCGCTGAGCCAAGGCGCGGGTTACGGTATAGATCACCACGCTCCTGGTCACTGGCTTTGGAATGACGCTGTACACATCTTCCCGTTGGGCATCTCGCATCACCTTCACGGTTGCATCAGCGGTGACCAAGATGGCGGGCAATCCCGCAACCACCTGTCGGGCCATCCGAAGAACATCAAGACCGCTCATGCGACCAAGGTTGAGGTCAAGCAGGGCGAGATGGATGGACATCGAGCGAACGATGTCGATGGCGTGCTCCCCGGAAGGTGCCAGAATCGTACGAAAGCCCAAAGGCTCAACGATTCCACGCAGCGTTTCACGGCTGCTTGGTTCATCGTCAGCGATGAGGACTGAAAAGTCCTGTGCTTCCGCGTCCAAAGCCATCATGGTGCAGTGTCCTTCCCGCGATGCCATGGCAAACCCGGCCATGTACCCCACTTGCGCGAGACCCACATGGAAGTAAGCGCAAATAGGGTGCCAACCGGATAAGCCACTTTGTGCTTTCCTTGCAAAGCTAGGATAAGATTGAACTTAGGTCGTTCAAGACCAGCGTGTGGATTTTTTAGGCCTGCCCCAAATGGTCTCAGCTGTAAAACTGCTCATTGGGGGTCTGTCAGGTTGGCAGAGAGACCTTTGCCTAGGATTGTTTTGCCGCCATATCCGGTTTCGTCCAAAGGGTTTCCGGATCAAAGTCGCTTTCTTCCAAACCATTGAAAAAGAACCGGTCATAGCGATAGTATTCGACTTCCTGGCCGCGTGAATCGAATGTTTGCACCAAAACCGGATGACCCAGGACCGGGTCAAAACCGTAAAGGCGCCGTCCACCTTCAGGAAGGGTGTGTTCCACACCGGGTGCCAATTTGCATTCAACCATTTCCACCTCGCCACCCAGGTCGGGACGGCGAATTTTGCCTACATATTGAACAGAGCCGAGCTTGCTGTTGCCCTCTTTTTGGTGGGCCAACATGGTCCCCACTGTGGACAACATGAATCCAAATCCCGCTTCGCGCACACTGTGTCGGCTTGCGCTGCGCACAAGGGGATTGTCGACGGCAAAACTCATCCGCTTGCCTGCGGGCATGAAGGGAATGTCCCCAGCCGCCAGACGGGTCTGGATTTTGTCATCAAATTTGCCTTCAACATAGACCACCTCGCGGCCTTTGCCTTCCTGGCCCAACCATTTGAAGTGAATGCTGTAAGGATTCTTTTTGTACTGGAAGCTCATCAGCTCTTCGGGGTGTTGTTTGCCGGAGACAACTTCACGACGAACCATCCGGCAGGTGAAGCTGTCGGTTTGTTGAAACCAGGAGTAACCCCGGCGATAAACAGTCAAAATGGGGTCACTTTCGGAAGTGGCGTTGAATGTGGGAAGCGGGGGGTCGGCGGGTGTAACGGCCACCAACATTCCGCGTGTGGCGTGTTCGATTTCCGCCCGTGAACGAATCGCCTCGGTCCGGTTGGGCTTCACAGTGGCAAGAGCGACGATATCTCCGGCTGGCTTGATGGTCTGGATCACACCGGAAGGGATCTTGACAGGAAAAAGTGGGGCCTCTGCGGCAGCCTGAATCAGGGGGGGTGCGCTGGGAGAGTCTGTTTTGGATGAGGCCGGTATAACAGGCTCCGAAGCCGGGATGGCTTGGGCTTCCGGAGTCACGCTCTGTTTGGAAACCGGGGAGGGAGTTTCTTTTGGGACAACTTCATCGAATTTGGCTTTGGAATTGTTTGATTCAGGTTGAGCAGCCGAACGGGTTGGACCGTTCCTCTCCGCCAACAAAGCGGGAGGCACATCCAGAATCTGGCAACCTGAGATCAAGGCGATTGCCGCCAAGCCCAAACCGGAGCTCGCAAACATGCTCAAAGAACCCCAAAGGCGACGAAGCCGGTTGCTTGAAGTTACCATTTTGGCCCTTTCCCTGTGGCGAACCCTACACCCGAAAAAGGGGGGTCCTTCCAAGGTCAACTCGGGGGGTCATACCCGGGCCAACCGGATAAAAGAAAGGCCGACTGGCCCAAACTTTAAGAAGAAATGATGAAGAATGGATTTTGTCGTCAAGTTTTTCATCTGGACTTGATTCCCATTTGGCCTGTTTGCCCCACTTTTTTGTAGAGACTGGGTGATAAAATTCAATTATATTATGCCAACCAAATTACTGCACAAGCTATAGAATTACACCTTAACAATCACGAAGAAAAATCCCTCTGTGTTAGTGTTTCCCACTTGTTTTGTTTTTTTGTCCCAGCGCCCCACGGACGACGGTTTATCATCCGAGGAGACATAAATTGGGTAATTGCCAAAATTTGTCGAAATGAATTGATCGGACAAAAGTACAGGATGAACCCGCCCCCAAAATCGGTGGAACAGTTTTGGAATATGGTTTTTGAAAGGCAAACTGCCATTTGGGGTGTGGCCGACCACCAATCCCCCAACCTTGACCATCGCCAACATTTTTTGAATCGATTCCAGAGGATTAGGCACATGTTCCAAAACGTGGCAAGAGTACACCATGTCATACTCCCCATTCATTTCCGGATATTTTGTGGAAATTTCTACTCCTAATTTTTTTCCAAATGCGGCTCGGGGCCTCGAAAGTTCAAATGCATCCGTATCAAAACCCGCTTTTTTAAACTGATAGGTTGCGTAGCCCCAGTTAGCCCCAAAATCGAGAAGCTTGTCTCCAGGTTTCAGTCCCAAGGATTTAAAAATATCAATATGGTAGGAGAAGTCTTTTGGACTTCCCTTAAAATTTGTTGCCAAAAAGCCTTCCAAAACTTGATCCGTAGGAAGCTCCGTGGTAATCCCCGGCTCATCATAACCCTCTTGATAAAAATTGGCCATCACCAAGGCGGATTCTGAAGGATATCGGTGCAGAATATGACAATTTGAACATTCAATCAGCGAATGGAACAGTTTCCTGTCAATCACTTTTCCCTTTTTTGAACCGCAACAGGGACAAGCAGAGGATTGGTTGATCCGACGATAGGCACCGCTTAGTAGGTAGTCGATGAAATCTAGATTAAAAATTTTCTTCATGTAGCTCATAATAAAAACCTGAATAAACTATTTATAATAAATTTGTAAATTACGACAAGGCCGAAAGGCCTTGTCGGCTAATTCTGTTATTGTACACAATTTACTTCACTTCGGGCTTTCCAAGGTGCTCTTCCCACCAATCGGCGAAGAGTTCAGCATCCTTGGGCATATCCTTCCAGCCGTGGCCGGCTCCCTTGCGAAGGTCCAGCTTCGCTGGGCGGTTCGCCTTGTTCATGGCGGCCACAAACCGTTCGGCTTGTTCCAGGGGCACAAGCAGGTCCTGGTCACCATGAAGTAACAGCGACGGGGCCGCATCTTTGGTGATGTTGTGAATGGGGGAAATCTCCTTGCCGATCTTTTCCAGCTTCTTCGCATCCGTCACATCGTGGAATTCCTTGACACCTTCCTTGAACTCCACAAACCGAAAGGGAGCCGTGATTCCGGGAATGGCGGATTTGCCTCGACCAAGTTGCATGACACCCGGCCGACCCCATTCGAGGAAATCGGTTGGCGGAAAGAAACAAGCTACCGCCTGAACCCCGCTGGGTTGGCGAAGGACCGGATCTCCGCTTTTGGGATCGCCAGGTTTGTGCTGCATCCCCATCATCAGGGAAAGATGCCCACCAGCCGAGCCACCCGTAATTGCAAGCTTGTCAGGATCAACATTCCATTCTTTGGCTTTGGAGCGGATAAACCGTGTTGCCAGGTGCAGGTCCTCGATCGCTTCGGGAATGGTGAAGCGGGGTTGGCTTCCATGGACCACAGCCAAACAGGTATAACCTCGTTTGCAAAGCAGGTCGGCCACAGGCGCAAACCCATTCACTCCATCATGAGAAGAGAACCAGCCGCCCGAGACCACAATGATCGCGGCCCGGCCATTCGATTTCCCGGTTGGGGTAAATTTGTCGAGGGTCAGGGCGGTGCCATGTTTGCGCCCGTAGATGATGTCCTCCTGACGGGTGTAGGAGGGAGATTGGGCCAAAAGGGTGGAGGAAAAGCTTGGTGCCAAAAGGGCCCAAAGCGCAACGAACATTGTCCCGGAAAGGGGTTTCATGGTGGGGGGTTCCAGTGGAGGTTGGGGATTCGGCTGATTTAGGACCTTGCCCTGTTTTGCCAAATCCCGCGTTGGGTAAAATTCCGCCTACCAGGAAATCCTGCGTTTCAACTGCAGGAAACCGCAGTTTGGTGCACTTCCTAAGAAATCAACATGGAGCCCAAACCTCTTGAACTTCCCCGGAAAGGGGAATTTGAATTTCTCGATCGGGAAAGGCTCGCCCTCCCCAATGGGAAGCTACGTTACCGGGGACGCATTGAAAACTCCCCTGGAATGGCGCCCGAGGTCCTTGGATTGGCCCCTTGGGAGGTTTCCTCCCGGCGAATCGCCGCCAGCGCTTCCGCGCGCATGGGAACACTAATCGCTTTGGAGAGTCCCCGAGAAACGGGAGCCTTCCCCCAATTGCTTCTCGACCAGCGAACCTCCCTCGATTTTGGCTCGACAACCCAAACCATTTCCGAACGGATCGCCACGCTTGGCCTTTGTCTGGCCAGGGTATTGGTGACGAAGGGACCAGGGTGCCAGGTCCGGTCCGCAAATGAATCGGGATTTTCCCACCCCGTTTTCCTCCGGTCTCTATCCGATTGGTACCATCTTTATGAGACATTGAAAACCCGCGAACTTCAACATTCGCATTTTACAACATATGAAGGGATAAAACCTGGTTTGGGCCAATGTGTCGCACTTTTTTCCGACAACAAAGACCCCCAAAGCCCTATTTCTCAATGGCTTGGCTCGGGAATTCCACCCTTGGGGCTTTTGCGGATTTATGACCCATGGGAGGAGAATCCGCCCCGTTGTGGAAACATCCGCCTGATGGATAGTCTTGGACACATTTATGCCGAAAATTGGTCCGATTTCCGATTCAGGGCCGAACAAAAACGCAATTGGCAAGTTCGAGAGGAGGCCTGGATAAACATCCCCCAATCCCTTCTGGAAAAGCTTGGTCATCGCACCGATGCACCATGGCGCGATGCGCTTAAGCCTTGGCTGAAAGGGCAATCCAACCCATGAGCCAAAATCTGGATTTTCCCATCTGGACCCATTCAGGCGAAAGTGGTCCCCTACATCACAATATCACGATCCAGCCCAAATCGGCGATTCCCGGGTCCACATGGAATGTCCAGGGAAAGGTGGATGCTCCTTTTGGGTGGATCCTGAGAAAAGCATCGCTCGCAAACAATCCGTCCACTTCCAATTTGACCCCTGAAGGGCTTTCCATTGCATCAAAAGGCAGTCCATGGACTTTCCAGATGGAATATCAAGGCGATATGCCCCCATTTGGTCCTGGTCCCCAATTGGAAACACTTTGGGAAACACCCGATGGACCTGTTTCGATCCTGATTGATTCTGGCCTGACTTTGACTGGCACGCTGGAAACATCCAAATTGCTTCAACACCCAAAACCATTTCCCCTCGCCGCACCGGTTTTGGTGGCACTTGTGCTGGTTTTGGTGGGGACGGTAATTTGGATCAGAATGCGTCCCAAATTCCGGATGAGGCGCTGGGCACACAGGACCTGGGCGAAACAACCAAAGCGGGATTCTTCCTGGGCCGTTTGGGAGACATGGCTCAATAACGCGGCACATTCCGCACGCACAAGTTTGCCCGATGTCGCCAGGGGCCGGAAATGGATTTCGATCCTGGATGATGCCAGGTTTGGTCCCCCGTTCAATGAAGCCTGGAAACAGCTTGTGGAGGGGCTACCCGAATAGGGAAATATGGATTTTTCTATTTTAATTGGCGTTCATAAGTGAAACTCAGGGTGGTTTCGCCCAGTGTGATGTCCCTGATCGCGTTTAGGAGTTCGTTGCGGGTGACTTTTGCCTGGGAAAATCGGGCCTCGGCGGAAAGCGCGTAAAGGGTCAGATGGTATACCTTAGGCCCCGGCCCTTTCGATTTCATGGGGTCATAGGTCGTCTGGTTTTTATCGTTGTAGCCTGGTTTGCCTACTCCCCGAACATTTTTGGGAAGGCTATTGGCAGATGAAGGAATGTTGTAAAGAACCCAATACGATTTCTCCGGTCCGCCCGGCCCGGGTAAATGCCATAAGGTTAGAGCAAAATGTTTGGTCCCTTCCGGGGCACCCGTCCATGCCAAAGGCGGAGACACACCCGTCCCATCACCAGTAAATTCTACAGGATATGCGCCGCCCTCTTGAAATGCCGGGCTGTTCAGGATGAAATCGGCTGGCTTGCGGATGACCTCTTTGGGTTCCCGGAATGTTGGTGAAGAATTCCCTTTGGCCAAATCGTCGGGATCAGAACTTTTCTTGTAGTCCTTTCCCTCTGGCTTTTTTTTGCCATCTTTGCCATCCTTTTTTTTGTTGGTTTTGCCTTTGTCATCGGGTCGTTCCCTGCGACGGTAGGTTTCGCTGGTTTCCTTTCCCGAGGCTTCAAGATAGTTGAAGGTGTAGGATCCATCCTTATTGATGGTGTATTTGACCGAATTTTCCAATCCGCGAAGTTGATATTTAACTGTGTAGGTTTTCCGCGCCTCATCCCGAATGAAATCTGTGATGATTGCCCCACGAAGAGGCGCTCCAGATGGGCGAATCGGGCTGTCCGAAGGCTGGGGCTCAATCCGGTCTCCACGAACAAACACCTCACCTCGCATCCCTCCATTGATATAGGGATAGGTTTTGGTGGAATAATAGCGGTAACCATCCTCCTCCATGCGTCCGTTGAAATCATCCAGGTCCCGGGGTTCATTTCCCTTGCCATCCTTATATCCATAAAGCGGAAAGCCATCGAGGGCGTAGGCGATCGGATTTCCTTTGCCTACAACCTTTTCCAGATGGACAGGCGCCGCGTGATAATGGTAATCGTCGCCCCTTCCACAATGCCCACCATAATCATCCAATTCCCCTGCCAGATAGGCATCAACACCCCGATTATTCAGGGCGTTGAATATGGGAACCCCATTCACTGCAAGGGCAATAGCACCACTATAAAGTGCTTTTTTGGCGGAAATGGGATTCTCCGCTAGCTTGGGTTTTAGCGGAATTCTCCAGGAATTGGACTTTGTGTAGGGCTGAGGGACCGGAACCTGCTGCTGCCAGGCCTTGATGCCAACCATCATCGGGTGATCGGGAAAACCATCAGAACCGACATATAAAAAATCTTCGGTGGATCTTAGTTGAAGTTTATTTTTAAACGGTTCGAAATGTTTTTGGGCCAAAGGAATCTGACTTCCCTGAATCATTTCCTCCACTTCCCAATCGACCCACTCTTCCGGGGGAAGCGGCCTGGATCCAAATATCTCGGTTGCCATCCAGCCCAGGCAACCGATAAATAAGAGGCCAACGGCAAGTGAAATTACCCTTGTTGCTTTTCCTTTGAGTAACATTCGACCGAGTTGGGACAACCCAACCATTCCAAAAATGCAAAGAACCAAAACCATCACCCCATTGCCTGCCTCATTCTCAAAAAATTTTTCTTTTGGCGAAAGGTATTGATTCATCCGATAGATTGAATCCTGCCTGGCCTTTACCCAATCCCTGTCCGCCGAACTTAATTTTTCCAAGGCGATCCAAACCAACGAGCCATCTGTCTTGCGGAGTTGCACATTTCCGTCACGGGCTATTACGAACCCACCCTCCAACTCAAAAAGCCCATCCGCATCCTTCCAAATCCGGATTTCGTTGGGGCCATTTTTTGGGGCCCCATGCCCAGTATGTCCTGGATGGGAAAATATAAAACCTACCCATACTACAAGGATCAAAATAGAGGTAATATGTGCAAAAATACTTTTACCGGATATTTGGTTCATAATTTTGCTTTCGAATTTAGGCTTAGTTGGGTGATCCCATTGTGGCAAAACAAATTGCCTACTTCGCGCCAACGCAATAAATTGCTTTGTTGGAGCGAAGAAAAAGCTTGTTGTCGCTGATGGCAAGACTCGGGTTGAAATCGGTCTCATCACCTTCGATTTTGTTCAGGCCAACCTTGGTAAAAGTTTCCGACGCCTTCCATACAAACACGCCACCCTGGCGGGTCACACTATAAAGATTGTCTCCGGCAAGAACTGTGGAACCGTAGACCGGCCTTGATGCGCTCTCCCCGCCTCCCAGGCCGATCCGTTCCTGATAAAGAACCTTTCCTGTTGCCGTTTCAGCACAGGTGGCCAATCCCCTGTCGTTGACCCAGTAAATATGTTTCCCTTTCACCACACCGGAGGGAACATAGGAAGATTTGTTCCCTGTCCAAACAATTCCCGAGGATGTGACATCGCCTGAACCGCCGGTTTTCACCGCGACGGAGGCTGTGTTCGGATACCCGCCAAACGCGATCGCCAAATCTTCGGTGGTACAAACGCTGGGCGAAACATTCCCGGTCAGACGCGTGGAGGCAAACCACTTCAATCCGCCAGTTAACGGATTGAGGCCCCAAATCTCTCCCGGCAAAGCCAGGACCAACTCGGGCTTTTTGCCTGCAACCTCATGAATCACTGGGGTACTGTAGCATAGTTCCAGATTACGCCCTTCCGCCTTCCAGACCTGCTTGCCTGTTTTCTTGTCGAGGGCAATGACCGCCCGCGATTCTTCCGAGGCGTTGATAATGACCAGGTCGCCAAAAACGATGGGGCTGGCTGCGGAACCCCAGCGCCTGTTACCCGAACTTGTTCCAACGCTTGTGTTCCAAAGGGGTTTGCCCGCCATGTCATAGGCATGAACTCCGGATTTGCCGAAAAAGCAATAAACGGCAGTGCCATCTGTCACGGGGGTGGAACTTGCATATCCATGTTCGGTGATATAGCCACTATAACGATCTTCAGGAGCGCTGGAAGAAACCGTTGACTCCCAAAGGACCTTGCCTGAATCCCTGGCCAGGCATAGGAGATGCCGTTTGAGATCGTTGAGATTCCCCTCGGATCCATCTCCATACCCCGAATAGCAGGTCACAAACACCTTGTCTTCAACAACAATCGGGCTGGATGCGCCTGGCCCGGGAAGTTTGGCTGACCAGAGAAGGCTTTCGGTCGCCGACCATTTTGTGGGTGTGTTGGTCGATTCCGAGACGCCATTACCCCGGGATCCCCTAAACGAGGTCCAGGATTCTGGTTTGGAACCAGCGTTTTTTTCGATTTCCTTGGGCACAATGGCGGAAACCGGTGCGGAGAATTCAGCCGCAACCGTTGTTCGCTCAAGAATGGGTCGGCCGGGCGGACGCAACATCCACCAACCTAGTCCAATGACAAAGGCAATCCCCACAACGAACTTTCCGTATCGGAATAACGCTTTCGCCATGATTCGCCCCCAGTTTCAATTTCGATATTGCACAAATTTATTGTAAGGGATTCCTGTTTTCCAAGGAACAGAACAAACTGAACAGTTGATGAAGGGAAAAAATCAGGCGAAAGAATCTGGTCCCCTTTTGGCGACGCACGCATGGTGGGTGGGAGCGATTGGGGGAATGATTGGTGTAAGGTTTGTGTTCCGTTGGATTCCCCAGGGGGTCATAACATGGAATATTATCCTTCTGCGCTCAGAATCCCATTGTGCGGCCCGGATAAACAATGAACACCTCAGGGTGAAACTGCTTCCAAAACCGAGGGTGAAAATGTCCAAAGGTGCGCAAATTGTCGGTTGGTCCCACATTCCATTTGGAAAGCGGGAAGAGCCCGATGTTGAAGCCCTTATGAGGCTTGTTTCCCTTGATGCGCTGCGCCATGCCGAGGTGGAACCCCGGGATCTCGATGGAATTTATGTAGGAGTGATGAACAACGGGTTTTCCCGGCAAGGTTTCGAAGGGGCGTTGGTCGCCCTTGCGGATCCGGGGCTTTCCTATGTTCCCGCAACCCGGGTGGAAAATGCCTGCGCGACCGGATCCGCCGCGATTCATGCAGCCATGGACTTCATCGAATCGGGTCGGGGACGGATAGCCCTTGTGGTAGGTGCCGAGAAGATGACAGCTCTGCCCAACAGCGATGTCGGAAATGTTCTTCTTTGCGCGAGCTATCACAAGGAAGAAGCCGGCCCCGCTGGCTTCGCAGGCATCTTTGGAAAAATCGCACAGCAATACTTTGACCGGTATGGGGACAGGAGCGTCGAGCTGGCAAAGATCGCAGCAAAAAACCATAAAAACGGTGTCGAAAATCCGTACGCCCAGATCCGCAAGGACCTCGGCTTTGAGTTTTGCAATTCCGTTTCTGATAAGAACCCCTATGTCGCCAAACCGCTTAGGCGGACCGACTGCTCTCTGGTGTCTGATGGAGCTGCCGCGCTTGTTCTTGCGGACGAGGAAACCGCAAAGGGTTTAAAGCGGCGTATTGCGTTCCGCTCGCGGGTCCACGCAAACGATATTCTCCCCTTGAGTCGTCGTGATCCACTCGCCTTTGCCGGGGCTGCAAAAGCTTGGGCATTTGCGCTCTATCGCGCGGGTATAACTCTGGGCGACCTGAGCGTTGTCGAAACCCACGACTGTTTCACCATCGCCGAGTTGATCCAGTATGAGGCGATGGGGTGGGTTCCCCCTGGCAAAGGGCATCATGTCGTTCATGAAGGTTGGGCCCAAAAAAATGGCAAGCTTCCCGTGAATCCATCAGGCGGGCTCAAATCCAAGGGGCACCCGATCGGAGCCACAGGCGTATCCATGCATGTGATGGCTTGTTTGCAATTGATGGGCGAGGCACAAGCAATGCAGATTCCCGGGGCCACCCTTGCGGGAGTCTTCAACATGGGAGGCGCCGCTGTCGCCAACTATGTCAGCATTCTGGAGCGGGTGAAGTAAGGTTGTGTAAGAGCACAAACCTATTGGCAACTTCCTGAAGAGGCTCCTTGTTTCGACTTCTCTCAGGTTGGCAATTGGCTCGTCCACTCCTTCGCCTTGCGAAAGGCCCCCAGGACTGGCTCATCCAGCCTTGTAGTTTGCACGCCCGGATAGGTTGTTTTGATTCCCTCCGCGACCAGGGTGAAATAGTCCCGATTGGAAAACATGCCACCTGCCGCAAAAACCTTGGGGCAAGACAATTCCATTTTTTCCGGTTCACGGGCCAAGACCGACCGGACCAGGTTCACCAGTTGCCCGGCTCCCCTGGAGCAAATCTCCCTTGAAGCGGGATCGTCTGACTTTGCCGTTTCCAGAACGATTTTGGATAGCGCGGCAACCTGTTTTCGCGGGGAGTGTTCCCGCCAGGGGAGAAGTTCGCGAACCTGTCGTAGGCCAAGTTGGCGCAAAAATTCTTCCTTGAGCTTTGTGGGACCTTCCCGGCCATCTTCGGCCCCACAGATCGCCCGGAGCGCCTGATCCACAACCCAAATGCCGCCCCCCTCGTCCCCAACGAGAGGGCCCCAGCCCCCAGCCCGATGAACGGCTCCGGGAGATGGTTCCCACCAGCAAATCGATCCCGTGCCCGCGATCAGGCAAATCGCCTGGGGATCCCCGCCTGCCAAAGCGATTAACCTTACATCCGCCATGACTTCGGTTTTGGCGTCAGGAAATTCTGCGACCAACAATTCCTGCAAAGTCCGACAAATCTCGGGCGTCCCGGCCCCGGATGTCCCGGCGACGATGGCTTTGACTGCACGAGGAGGAATTCCCTGGTCCGAAAGGAAGGCCGATATGCGTCTTTTCCACTCAAAAATAACCCCATCAAGACCATGACTTAAGGGAAGAACAGACGGACCGGCAAGCGTATCCGTTTCAAAAGTGGTTCCGTCCGGGTGACAAACTCCAAAACGCATTTTCAGGCTGGTTCCCCCGCCATCAATTCCCACCCAAACTTTGCGGTGTTCAACAAGCCCCTGGTAGGTCCTTTGGGGACCAAGCGCATCGACAATTCTGCCTCCCGAAAATCGAAGTCGTTCCCTTGCCTCCTCTGGACCTATTTGCAATAGCGAGGCAACGATTGCGGGTTTGACTTCGCCTTCCAATTTCATTAGTTGATTTTTTGCATCTTCGATGGAGGAATTTGTCGACTGGGAAACAATCCTGATGGCTCGCTGACGCAGTTTTTCGTTGGAGGCGCGAAGGTCCACCAGCAGATCGCCGTGTGTCTTGCCCAAGCCGATCATCACCGCCGTGGAAATGGTGTTCAAGACGAGTTTGGTGGCGGTTCCCGCGCGCAATCGGGTCGACCCGGTAAGGATTTCGGGGCCCGTTTCCACCTCGATGCTGTGCTGGGCATGTCGGGACATTTCGCTGTTTTTCACACAGACCAATACCGCAGTGATTGCTCCGGCTTTTTTCGCCTCGGCCAGCGCCCCGATACAGTAAGGCGTCCGTCCCGATGCGGCGATCGCAATGAATGAATCGCGGCGATCGATACCCAGATGGATTAGGTCCCTGGCGCCCCATTCAGGCGAATCCTCGGCCCCTTCGACTGCTTTGAGAAGCGCACCAGGCCCCCCTGCAATGAGGCCAACCACCTGGCCATGAGGCGCGTGAAAAGTGGGGGGACATTCCGCCGCATCGACCACTCCCAGTCGACCGGAGGTCCCCGCTCCCGCATAGATCAGGCGGCCTCCCTGTTTCATCCTCTCGACAATTGCTTCGACAAGTTTGCCGATCTTTTCAGCTTGCTGCGCGACAATCGGGGCGATGGTGGCATCTTCGGCATTCATCAGCCGGGCAATGCCAGTTGCATCCAACAGGTCGATTCCGACCGAGCGCGGGTTGCGTCGTTCGGTGGTGAGTTTCCCGAGAGGATCAGCGCTGAATTCTGGAGAGAAAAGGGTCATGAATTCCCCGGCTGGATTTTTCGTTTGGGGTTGGGCAAATCAAGGAGCAAGCCGAACCCCAGAGTGGAGAGCGTTCCCAGAGGGGCGTACCATGGCCACGCCAATCCTTTTTCTCCCCAAAGGGTAGGCATCCAGAAATAAAGCACCAAAGCCCCGCCTAGCACCATGCCACCAAGGGCCGAGGGGCTACGAACGACTTGCTTGCGGATCCCCAATAGGAAAAGACCAAGCACAAGTCCGGCCAGGAAACCTGCGATGGTAAAAATCTGTTCGATCACGCCTTTTTCGCTTCCCGCTTGCCATGCGGTCCAGGCCACCATCATCTGAAGGATTCCAAACACTCCGGAGGCCCAACGCCCCGTGACCAGTTCCTGTTCGCCTGTGATTTTCGGAAACCAGAGTTTGACAAAATCTCCGATGAATGCGCTTGCGGAACTGTTTAGTGATGAGGAGAGGGTACTCATCGCGGCGGCGAGGACGGCGGCAACCACCAAACCCGCCATCCCCGCAGGAAGGCGTTCCACCACATAACGGCCAATAATCCGGTCTGGGAGGATATTCCCCTCGGGGGTCCAGGATGCGGATTGTTGCAGGGCAAAAAGTCCCGCCCCGATGGTTAGAAAGAGGGCAAACTGCAAAAAGACCACTACTCCACTGCCCACGAGAGCAAAGGCGGCGGCCTTTTGCGACCTAGCGCAGAGGTAGCGCTGGACCATCATTTGATCCGAGCCATGGCTTGCCATCGACAGGAAGATTCCCCCAAAGAGACCCGCAGGGAGCCAAAACGCATCGGTCCAGGCGGAAGGTTCGGGAATCAGTCGAACCAGGTTAAACTTTCCTGATTCATTTCCGATAGAGACCAATTGGCCCCAACCACCCGGAAGTGCGTAAATGATGGTGCCAAAAATGATAAATGCGCCAACGGAGTAGACGACAAACTGAAAGAGGTCGGTCCAAAGAACCGCCTTCATTCCGCCCAGGGTCGTGTAGACCAAAGTGGAAAGGCCAGTGACAAAGATCGACCAGCCCGGGGATAGCCCGGTTAGCTCGCCCACCAGAAGTGCCGTCAGGAAAAGTCGCAAACCATCCGCCAGGGTCCTCATCAATAGGAACAACGCCGAGGCGGTTTGCTGGACGGAGGAGTCGAACCGGGTTTTGAGTACCTGATAGGCTGTCAGGTAATCGCCCCCGAAAAACCAGGGGAGTAACCATCGGGCGACAACGAGGCGTCCCAGCAGAAAGCCAAAAGCCAGCTGCAGAAAGAGGAAGGATCCCCCCTCCTTCCAGGCCATTCCGGGCACACTGAGAAAGGTAACACTCGAAGTTTCGGTCGCCACGATCGAAAAAAGGAGGAGCCACCCGGGAATCGACCGCTCTCCCAGAAAATAATCTTTGGAGGTTTTTTGCCCACGCATGGCGAGGCCGGCAAGGGTGCTGAGGGTGATGTAGATCACCACAATAAGCAGGTCGAGCAGCCGAAATTGCGCAGGATCCATGTCGAGACTCTGTGGCTAAAATGGATAAATGGGGCCGATTGAAAGGGATCTTGAGGGGGTCTATTGGAAGGATCCCGGCCAATCAGTGTTGTCACCGTTTCCTTTTCCATTTAACATAACGGTTTACCCTCTCCGAAACAGGAGCCGGGTCCTTATTGGCTTTAGAGGCGTTTGGAGGCCTCTCATGGGTAGCAGACGGGGTAGTGGTCGCAGGAAAGTTGGACGCAAGAAAAGGCGCATGCGCGCCAAGATTCGTCACCGCAAGTAAGTTTTGCTGAGGTTTTGCCTGGGCCGAGGAAGGGGTGCGCATTCTTTTGCAACCCCCCGCGTTTCGGCCAAATCAAACTCCGCTTAGGGTCCGGCCGCCGTCGACAACGACGATCTGGCCTGTCACCAGAGTGGTTCCCAGCGCCAAAAACATTACGGCATCTGCAATATCGCCGGGGTCCGCTGCACGCTTTAAAGGCGTCTGTGCGACTGCGGCGTCGATCATTTGTTGGTGATCCTTGAGCCACCGTGTCTTCACGGGGCCTGGGGCAACCGCATTAACTCGCACTTCGGGGGCCAAGGCCTTCGAAAGCGATTTTGTCATAGTGTTTACTGCGGCCTTTGACGCCGAATAGGGGATGCTGCTTCCCACGCCGCTTGCCGCCGCCACAGAGCTGATGTTTACGATATTTCCGTGCCTTGCCTTGAGATGGGGCGCAGCAGCACGGCAAATCTGAAATCCACCAAACACATTCACGCTGAAAATGTCCTGCCAGACTTCATCGTTGGCCGATTCCAAGTCGGTCAAACCGATAAAATGCGTCGTGGCCGCATTGTTAACCACAACATCCAGTCCTCCCCATTCCCCGACACAGCGCGCCACAATCTCCCGGGCCACCGCGTCGGAACCGATCTTCCCCTTGAGAAGGATCCCTTCTCCCCCTTGGGCCTGAACCAAGGCAAGCGTCTCTTCTGCCTCGGTTTGGCTTTTCGAATAGTTGATGCCCACGGCCAATCCGGCTCGTGCCATGCGAATGGCTACTTCTCGGCCGATACCTGTGGCGGCCCCGGTGACCAATGCCACTTTCCGGCCCGCATTACTGCCTGTCTTGCTCATCAATTTCATTCTCCGGTGAGTTTTTCCGCCGCCCAATCACGCGGCTGAAGCCAATACGATGTGAGTTTGCTTTCTTCCGTTCCCGGCGCCGCCTGATAGTCGTACACAAACCGGACGATGGGGGGCAGCGACATCAGGATCGACTCCGTACGCCCATTGGTCTTGAGACCAAAGATGGTTCCGCGGTCGAAGATCAGATTGAACTCGACATATCTGCCACGCCGATAGGTCTGGAAATCGCGCTGGGCCTCGGTGTAGGGCATACCCTTTCGACGCTGGACAATCGGTCCATAGCTCGAGACAAACTGATCACCCGCATCCTGGACAAATTCAAAAACCTTTTCAGGGTTATTTTGTTGATAATCAAAAAAGATACCACCAATTCCCCGGGCCTCACCCCTGTGAGGAAGGTAAAAGTATTTGTCGCACTCTTCCTTGAAGCGCTCATAGTTCGCCACTTCCGGATGGCGGTCGCATGCGGCTTTCCATGTTCGGTGAAAATGGACAACATCTTCAAGGTGAGGATAGTAAGGTGTGAGGTCGGCCCCGCCTCCAAACCATGAGGCTTCACCCTTTTGAATCAGGCGGAAATTGGCATGGACGGTGGGTATATGCGGATTTTTGGGATGAAGGACGAGAGAAACACCCGCAGCGAAAAAACGGTTTCCTTCCCCGGGAAGTTGCTTGGCAAATTCAGGCGCCATTTCCCCGTATACTTCGGAAAAGTTTACCCCGCCTTTTTCGAACACATTGCCTTCGCCGATCACACGAGTCCGGCCTCCGCCTCCCCCGGGTCGCTCCCAGGTATCCGTGCGAAAAGTCGCTTTGCCATCAAGGGCCTCAAGACCTGCGCAAATGCGGTCCTGAAGCCCCTTTAAATATTCGGTTGCCCTGGTTTTGAGAGTTGCAGGCATCGGTTCATTTCCAACAATTGGGTCGGGATTCCCCCAGCCCAAGTGCCGGTTTAGGAACCGCTTCCCCCCACTTCCAACTTGGGAAGAATGTTGGGCTCAGACAAGCCACGAGGCGACTCTTTTGGGGGAGTTTTCTCGTCGCGAAGGTCGATTGTGCGCTCATCGCCTCCCTGGACAACAAGGATTTTTTCCCTCTCGACGGGTTTTCCGCTATCGGTCCAGCGGGCTTTGATCCGGTATTGGTAGAGCATGCCCGGGTCTAGCTTGGGCGTCACAAACTCCCTGCGAGAGCCCTTTTGCGTCATTTTCGTCCCCTCCAACCAAAGCTCCGCCGCCTCCGGCACAAGCACAACCATGTGTGCAAGGTCTGGGCTGGTTTTCTTTTCGATCGGCTTGGTCGGAAAGGGAGGGAAAGGCGACACCGCAACACCAGGTTTTTCAGCTTCACCAGCCGCCACCGCGGGAAGATCGTCAGGCAAACGATCAGGTTGAACAATGGGGTTGCCAACCTCACCAGCGGGCCGATCCTCATCAGGCAGGGCCTTCTCTTCTTTCTTTTCTTTGTCCGTGGGATCAGTCAAAGGATTGGTAAAGATGGGCAGCTGATCCAGCCAGGGTGTCCGCTTCGGATCCCTAGTCCAGACGGGACCGGGAAGCGAGTCGGGGAAGTTTCCGATCGAAACGCCACCACGACCATAGGCGTAATAATTCGTGTAATTTCCGCCCCCAAAGTACCCCGCGGCGTAGTCGTGCATGTTGTAGCCGTAGTGCCAAGGCGGGCGACTCCCAATGGGATAGCCATCCTGGGCATCGCGAAGATTCAGGTTGATACGGCGATTTTCACGAGGAGGCCGCCTCATCCCCCAGTTCCCCTGGGCCATCGCCAGATCCGCCGTGGCGGAGACCATTCCAAGCGCCAAAAGCGCTTTCAACGAAATTTTCATGGGGAGTAACTCCAGGGTGGGGCATCCTCTCCCAACGGGATGGAGACGCCCTTCCTCTCCATCGACCTGTTTGGGTCTCTGGATGGCTGACTCCATGAATCTGACTCTGATTTTACCCAACAACCTTGAGGATCAATACAAATAGGACCGGAGAATGCTTGATGAGGAATCCGCCTCCTTTGGTGGTTGTAGCGGGTGGATGGATTGGTCCGGATTGGACTACGCCGACCGTTTTCCCATCCACTCTTAGTCAATCCACCCTCAAATGGAGTAACCATGTTTCCCGGAAACGATCAGTTGGTGGCCTGCCCCCATTGCGCCCGACCCGCGAGGCATTCCACCCTCCTTTCCGGAAACACCATCGGTGTCCGAATTTGGACCGACGGGAAACAGCTCGCCCCCATGAGTCCCGAAACTCCACCCATCGCCATTTGCCTTGGCTGTGAAAAGCCGTTCTGGCTTTCCCCTGCCAAAAAACTGGGGCAACTCGACCTCGATTCCGGGGAGGACGGAATCATTGACATCAACCCCGATTGGATGGATGCGGAGCATGTGGAGGAGCCCACATGCGACGAATATCACCGCGCCATACATTCAGGATTTGCAAAAACCGTGGACGAGGAGCGCACCATTCGCATTCTTGCCTGGTGGCGCGAAAACGATCCCCATCGTGACGATTCACCGAGCGTATCGCTTCAAACAGCCACCGGGAACCGCCGGAAAAACCTCGAAGCCCTGCTCCACCTTTTGGGCGAGACCAACCTGGGCGAACAGATGATGCGCGCCGAAATCCTCAGGCATCTGGGAGAATTTGATCAATCCCGAACTCTTTTGTCCAAAATGGAAAACAGCCCGTTCGCACCCGTTATCAGGCAGCTTCGCATCCTTTGTGACGCGCGCGATGTCTCGGTCCGGGAACTTTTCCTGGTGGCGGACTAAGGGGGGACCGCCTTTAAGGCTTGGCGTCCTGAAAGGCAGTTTTTGGGAAACACTCCGGCGCCAACTCTTGAGTTTGTCTCTTTCCCGATAAATTCCAGTTCGGCAACGAAATGACGCATCGGACCAATGTCCTCTTGGTATTCAATTGAAATACAAGCCCTTTGACCGGATAATAAAAATTGGCTTTCCAACCTTTTGTGCTTTGTCGTTTTGTTACGGGTCTATTTGTGATTCGATAGCGACGGCACCCCTCCCAGGAGTCCTCCCAGTGAAGAATCGATTTGCCTGGCTCGCTTTGGCTCTCGGATTTGGATTGACCCTTCCGGCAAACGCCCAGGAAACCCAAAAACCCGTCCGCATGGGCACGGGAATCATGACCTTTGACACTGTTCCCGGCTGGGGCCTTGGGGCGGATGGCAAATCGGTCATCGGATCCACCCACGGCGGTGTCGTCGTCGACAAGGAAGGGAACATCTACACCAGCGCAGCGGCAGGCGTTTTTGTATTCTCTCCTGATGGCAAAGTGGTCCGCCGATTTCTCGGCGAAAAGTATTCCAACATCCACGACATGAAAATCCGCGACGAAGAAAAAGGCGAGTTTATCTACGGCGCCCGCAACGCCAACGCCGAAGGGATCAAGTTCAACGCCCAAACCGGCGACATCGTCCTGAAGCTCCCCTTCCCCGAGGAATCCGGCCTCAAAATGCGCCAATTCAGCCCCACGGCAATCACCGTGGCCGCCAACGGCGACATCTATCTTTCCAACGGCTATGCGACCAACCACATCTTCAAGTTCGACAAGAACGGCAAATACCTGAGCCACTTTGGATCCAAAGGCAACGGCCTCAAGGAATTCAACACCGCCCATGGCATGACCCTGGACACCCGCTACACCCCCAATCGTCTCCTGGTTTGCGATCGCAATCACCAACCCAAGGGTCGCCTGGTCCACTATAGCCTCGAAGGCGAATTCCTCGGCGAAGTCATCACAGGCCTGGGAATGCCCACCTCCGCGATAGTGCAAGGCGATTATGTTTCCGTTCCCGACCTCCAGGGTCGCCTTGTCATCCTCGACAAGAACAACACCATCATGGCCGTTCTTGGTCACAACCCCGATCCCGCCAAGGGCGGAAGCTACAACATCCCCCAAAAGGAATGGGTTGAGGGAATTTTCAGCGGCACCCACGGCTCTGCCTGGGACAAGGATGGCAATCTCTATGTCCAGGACTGGAATGTCTCGGGCCGCATTATGAAGCTGGTTCGCGTCAAGTAAAAGTCGGTCGCCTTTCGGATTGAGTCATCCAAACGAACCTGGGGACTGGGTTGGTCCAAAGAACAGCCCACTCCCCAGGTTTTTTGTTTTCGTCACGGCAGGTTTTGCCGAAATGGGATCGATTATTTCGCCGGGGAAGGCGGAGGAGGCAAAGTCAGGTCGTCGACCGATGCCGAGACCTTGGCCCCTTCCTTGGGAACCTCAAGTCCCGCGCTCCAGAGGATTCCGTTGACGATCATTTTACGGAATGCCTCGATGCGGAAGTTGTCATGGAAATGCCCCAGGGTGGTTCCAAAGCTCCGGCCCCCGTTCTGGTTCTTGCGGTCGTGGACCCAGGCCACAATCTGGTCTTTTCCATCGACAGTGACCCGTACCAGCGGTTTGGATTCGGGGTGGAATTTGAGGTTGAGATAGATCTCATCATGGAGCGGGTAAGGGGCCCAGCCTTGGGAGACCGGGTGGGCGGGGTCGAGCTGAACAAGGGGGTATTTCCCCACATTGAGTCCGGAATGATTGAGGTGAAACCATCCCCCAAGAAGGTCAAGATAATCGGTTCCCAGTTTCGCGTCGTTGGTCGCGGTCGCCCAGTGGATCGTGGCGAAGCCGACACCGGCATCAAAAAGCTTGGCGGTCTCTTTACGGCGCTTTGGATCAAAGACGATGTCCCCTGCGGAACGGGAATAGTAGACGATCGATTTGACCCCTTCAAGGATTTTGGGATCTTTGGGCCAATCGAGATCCGCCGAAAAGACCGCATCCACACCCGGGTTCTGGTTGAGGCATTTGACAAGGAGTTTGCACTCCTCGGTATACATGTGAGTGTTCCAGGCATGGTCATGGGCCGTGGCAATCACCACAATTCGCGCCTTGGCCGGATCCGCGGCGAGAGTGGCACTTAAGCCAAAAATCAAACCACAAAGGCCCAGGGCCAGTTTTGCCAAATGCATTGCTGAATTCTCTTGCGGGGTGAGAAGGGAGAAGGTAGGGATTTTGTAGGCTGGAAATGCCGGGAAACGAGTCGTGATTCCGGGCCATGGTGTGGAGGCGATTATTATGCCACAAGGTGGACGGGATACTGAGGTGGGTTTTGCCTTTCCATCCGTCAGAAATGTCAAGTTGATAACAATTATTCCCTTTCAGGGGATGGATTCCTGCGAAAATGGATCCTGGATGATCCCGACCCCTTCAATAGGCTCTTGCTATTGAATTGGGTTGAAATCGGTGACCTTTCCGAAAATGAACTCCAAAAATTAAAAAACGACAAATCATTAATGGTTAAGCGAAAAATTTATTTAAACATATTCACTTCCAATATTAAACCAACCAAAGATGAACTTCATAATTTGGCTCTTGACCGTAATCCGAGTCTGAGGGAATTGGCGAGATTCTATCTCCATAAACTTTACCAGGAAGATGCCTACGGGATTTATCAATCAAGGCATGATGAAAAGTTTTAATACATCGCGGATTATGGCCGCAAGGAAGATTCCGGTCATTTTCTCGAAGGCATACGGGTTGGTTCAAAATCCACAAAATACAATTGCTTCAAAGCTCTGGTATCCTCCGCGCCAGAACGCATATTGGAATTGGACCTGAAACCATTGATTATCCAAAACGGCAAATACCGGTCTATCCTGACAGAAGTCCTTCCAAGATTATTGCCAATCGAAAGAATCCAGGCGTTGCGCCCTGCGTTTGAGGCGAGTTCCCAAAATGGCATCCTTAGTTACCTTTGGACGCTCAATAGGAAATCGTTCTGGTTTTTTTTGGATGAGGCCATTGACGCCATTATTTCGAATCGAGTATCATTAAAAGACAGGAGGCTTATTATGGATAAAATATATAAAAACAGATATGTATATGAGAAAATATAGAATGAAACCAAAGAACGAATTAATAATAAAATTATCAGGATATACAATTTTAATCCAAATAGATATGAACTTTTTACAAAGCATATTGGGTTTATTTTAGGTTCGGCAACCATAAAGAATTCGGTTTTATAAATTTTTTAGGATAAAATGGCGGAAAACGAACAGTAAATTGAGAAAACGCTCTGGATGGGGCGTGCTGTTTGGTTTCGGTTTAATTCGACTTGTCCTATACTGTGAATAGGAATTTCGGACGCGTGGAACGACCTGGTTATTTCCAAAGTTTGAAATATCCAACTGCTTTGGAAAACCAACTGGAAATTCGAATTGGATACAATGTAATGGTTGTTTTTTCTGACCCATCGAATCCCCAACAAACATGGATCGCCTCCCGAACTATTGATGTCCTCCATTCTGATGGGCGGGTCATCCGTATCACTCCAAAAATTGGGCAACCCTACAAAGTGCTTTCGGACGAATGGGCCTGTCCGGTTGCTATTGACGGATTCCATGAACGAATTCCGGACATTCGCGGAATTGACGCCTGGCAGGCTCTTCAACTAAGCCAGCAACTGTTGGCGAAGTTGCTACAGGATCTGCTCCAAGAGGGTTGTCGATTTTACTGGCCTCAAACCTCGGATCCAATGACCACAACGGATCTTTTCGCATGGATTGGCAACCCAAATCCATCCGATGACTTGGGAAGACGATTTTCCCAGGGACCTAAACATTTGGTATCCGCTTCTGCATGGGATGGAAGGAAATTGGGTCGCGATGTAGGTTGCCTCAACCGGGAGGTTGGCCTTTCGCCGACACATGGAAGTCTTTGGCGGGATGGTACTTCCCGAAAAAAAATCTTTTGTGACAAGGAGAAAAACTGATGGATTTGTATTCCGACACAGTCGAAGAGGTAAAAAAGGAAAACGAACAGGATGTTTTTCTGCTGATGTTCCTTGCCTTGCCCCATGAAGATAATGAAGTCTTTTACGAGGTGGGTGGGGCGTATATTTCTTGTTGGATCAACAAACCAACACTCAGGGAGGCGGAAATTCTCGCACTTGAGATGATCGCGAAAGAGCAATGGAAACCTATTAAATTCGAAAATTGGGACTTTGTCAATGAGGCGTCCTATACCGAAAAAGCAGACCTGACCAAGGAAGAAGCCGAGGAATATTTATCCTGGCTAAGGCAAGCCTTGGAAGAAGGGATCGCCCTGAGCATTCACTGCTGGCCCGTCGACGCCGAAGAAGAAGAAAATGACGAAGGCCAAAAAGTCGAGGAATAGGCTACCTCTTTACAGAAATGGAATTGTAATCTTGGTCCTTCGGACTGGCGTCGGACGGTTCATATATTTGCGGGTGCTGCCTCGTCAAAAACCGTCGGGGAGTATGGGGAGTTGGTCTACGGAGTGGATGGGTAAACCCAAGGTTCTACCACTATTTTGTGAGTGTAAATTTGGGCAGATTGATAACAGGTGGAATTGGAAATATCCCTCCGCTTGGCCTGCCACATTTCATGCAGGGACCCAAAACCGGGTAGAATGCCAATACCAAGGCCGTTTGGTCCTGATCGGCAAAATTGCCTAAACCGCAAACTCCAAATCCAGGAAAATCCATCGGGAAAAGGTGCAAAATGCAAAAGGGAATCGTTGGGATTGTCGCCTTGCTATCCATGACCGGTTTGGGTTTGGCCCAAGGTAGTTTGGGAACAGGACCAGGGAGCTTGGGAATGGCACCGGGGGCCAAATACCCCAAGGCAAAAGTCAGCTTTGAGGATTTCAAAGGGTTGGTCAATGAGGTGGAACCCTATCGGGCCAGTCGGCTTGTGGACCTCAACACCTTTTTGAAGATGAGCAAGGAGCCCGGCACCATCATCCTGGATTCCCGTTCGACATTCCGGTTTGATCGGATTCATGTCAAGGGTGCGAAACATTTGGCCTTTACCGATTTCAATCAGGACGCCCTCAAACAGGTTATTCCAACCCCCCAGACGCGGATCTTAATCTATTGCAACAATAATTTTGACGGCAATCAGACAGATTTTCCTTCCAAAATTGTCGGATTTAGTGCGAAACCAACCATTAGCCCGGCCAAACAATTCCTGTCTCAGCAAAAACCACTCATGATGGCGCTAAATGTCCCGACCTACATCAATCTCTACGGGTACGGATATCGGAATGTTTATGAGCTGGATGAGCTTGTAAATGTGAAGGATCGAAGGATTACCTTTGAAGGGTCCATTGTGGACCAGAAAAAACCATAATTTCCCCCTGATGATCCATTTGCAAGGTATTCGTAGTTTTGAATTGGCAGAATCCAGTTTGGGACACCCTAACTAACCAGTTAACTAATGGTGAGCGTTAAAACCTGATCGGTTGCATTTCCCGACCCATTGGACGCCCGAAAAGTCAGCAAATAAACCCCCTTGGCTCCTGTTGCCGCGGTGCCCGACAGGATTCCGGTGGTGTAATCGAAGCGAATCCCCAAAGGCAAAGTTCCTTGAACCAGGCTAATGCTCGGAACGGGGCCACCCAACGCGGTAAGCGTGAAAGTCTCGGCCACTCCTGCGGTAAATGTAACCTGGTCTATGCTCGTGATAGTTGGTGCTTTGTTGTTTTGGAAACCGTAACCGATACGGAGACCATCAGGTTCGGTCAGAAATTTCACAACATAAGTGCCGGCAAGGTCGTTTAAGCTTATGGCCGCAAGTCCAGCATTTGCCGAATTACCCACGATGCTGTTTGTCGAGGAAACAGACCCTGCGATTCCACTGGTTCCGCTACCATATGTAACCGCACCGGCGTTGGCCTTGGATCCGCCATTGTTCCAACTGGCGCTGCTGACCAAGTAGTTACCACCGGTGAAAGTGGTCACGCCGCCACTGCCCACGCTGTCCCCGTTGGTGGACCCAACCAGACTATTGGCGCTGGAAATTGCTCCTTTGACTCCACCTGCCGTTGTCAAGCCATTGCCCCAAGTTGCCGCACCCTTGCCGCTACTCCACAGTGGACTGAGGACCACATAGTTGCTGTTGCCTTTTAGAGCAATAATTCCGCCGCTTGCCACCTTGTCTCCATTTTCAGATCCGACAAGGCTATTGGAGCTGGAAACCGTACCGGTGGTACCAGACGAACCATTCGCCCAGGTTGCGGCACCCTTGTTGCCACTCCAAAGAGGGCTGCCGACGACATAGTTGCCATTGTTAAGCAAAGTGACCCCGCCGCTTCCAACCTGATCATTCGCTGTTGAACCGACAATGCTATTGGAGCTCGAAACCGTGCCGGTCACTCCGGAGCTGCTTCCAAATGTTACAGCACCGACGCTTGCGGCGGAGTCGCTGTTCCAAACCGGGCTGACAACGGCATAGGTTCCATTGGCAAGCGCGGTAACTCCCCCAATTCCGACATTGTCGTTGGTATGTGACCCAACAAGGCTGTTGGTGCTGCTAACCGTCCCGGTTGTTGCCGAGGAACCGTATCCGAAGGTAACCGCCCCGGCTGCTGAGGCGCTGCCTCCGTTGGACCAGTTGGGGCTATAGACTACATAGTTGTTGTTGGAAAGGACGGTGATACCGCCGCTTCCCACCCGGTCGTTGGCGGTCAAGCCGACAAAGCTGTTGGAGTCGCTGACGGTTCCGGATGTGCCTGAGGTTCCATTGCCCCAGGTTACTGCGCCAAGCGAGTTGCTCCAGGTTGATGTCACCACGACATAGTTGCCGTTTTTGAGGGCGGTGACGCTGGTGCCCACTTTGTCGTTGGCTGTGCTACCGACGATGCTATTGTTGTTGCTAACCGAACCGGTGACTCCCGAGGTGCCACTAGAGAAGGTCACCGCACCCGCCGCTGCGGCTGATCCACTGTTCCAAAGCGCGCTCTTGACAACAAAGTTTCCATTGGAAAGTTCTGTCACTCCGCTTGAACCGACATAACTTCCCGTCGTTGTTCCAACGAGGCTATTGGCTACGGCCACGATGCCCGAGGTGCCGACCGCGCCATCGCCCAAAGTCACAGCGCCTTTGTTGGAACCCCAATTGACGCTGTTGACAACATAATTCCCATTCCCAAGTGCCGTAACGCCGCCGCTTCCTACTTGTGCGCCCGGTTCGCCCACTAGGCTGTTGGAAGAGCTAACGACCCCCACGATGGATCCATCCGCCCCATTGGCCCATGTAGCAGCCCCTGCGTTGCCTAACCAGTTGGGACTGATTACCACAAACTTGTTGTTTCCGGTTAGCACAGTGACACCACCAAGGCCCACAGAGTCTCCAATCGTTGTACCGACAATGCTGTTGGTAGGGGTGATTGGGCCAAAGGCGCCTTCATTGGTTTTGCCCGTGGTGCCACTCATCCATGTGGCGGCTCCCGCTGCGGAAATGCTGCCCCCGTTGTTCCAGGTAGGGGTGGTAACCACAAAGTTTCCGTTGGTCAAATTGGCAATGGAATTGTTTCCAACCTGGTCGTTTGCGCTTGATCCAATGAGGCTATTGCCCGCTCCCACGACACCAGTAATTCCAGTAGTTTTGCTACCCCAGGTGACGGCGCCTGCCGCGGAGTTCCAAAGGGAACTACGCACGACAAAGTTTCCGTTGGCCAGTTCAGTGATGGCTTTGTTGCCTACGGCGTCGAAGGTGTTGGAACCGACCAGACTGTTGGAGCTGGCAACGACTCCGGATATTCCAGAGGTTCCGCTTCCCCAGGTGACAGCGCCCATCCCGGAATTCCAAAGGGGATTGCGAACGACATAACCTCCATTTTTTAGAGCAAAAATGGGATAGTTGGCAAGACCCAAATGATCGGTTGATGAACCACCTACCAGGCTATTGAGGCTGGTCACGCTCGTGGTCAAACCAGTGGAACCATTAGCAAAAGTCACGGCTCCCTTACCGCCGTCAAAGTTGGAGCTTTGAACGACAAAATTGCCATTTGCCAAAGCGGTCACGCCATCCGAACCGATTTGGTCGCCTGTTTTGGATCCGGTCAGGGAGCTGATAAGTGCGCCTGTGGATCCGTTGTAAAGATAAACGGCGCCTGCATTGGTTCCGCCCGCATCGTCATATGGGGCAGTGATGACAACATTTCCATTGGTCAAGGAAAGTACCACCGTGCCGAACCCGTTTCCTGGGCTTGGATTGGGATCGGGATAATAGTCGTTGACCCAAAGTTTGATAGTTTTGGTTGTTTGGAGGTAGTTATCCGTTTCGGACGCTGTTACCGTAATGTTATGGCTTCCCCTGCTTAACACGGTCCCGAGGGGAATATCGTAGGAAAGGGATCCCGGCTCACTGCCCCCGGTGATACCCGCAACCGAACCATTTAACTGGGAAGTGCCAATCGCGGTCCCAAGGCTGATGGATTGGGGAGCGGCCCACGAGATGTTTTGGGGTGCTTTTTTAATGACCTGGGTAAACGGCGAACTGGTGCTGGTCCAATAGCCACCATTAGTTCCGTATTCCACGGTAATCACACGCGAACCCGCATTCAGAAGGTCGGTGGAAATGGTTGCTTGACCATCTGTGAGGTCAGCGGTCCCCAGAAGGGTTGAATCAGCGAAAAAGCGAACCGCCCCCTCGGGGTTGCCCGATGCGGCGCTAACCGTGGCGGAAAAAGTGATTTTGTCCCCATAAACCGGAGAATCGGTGGTAGATTGGACGGTTGAAATGGTTTCATTCAAAACAGCGGTGCTCAATCCGCCAAAGGTCCTGCCCCACCCAGTGGTATTTCCGAAATGGTAAACCGTGGTGGATACCGTAACCCCTTTAAAAGCATCTGTTCCAATTGCGGGTGCGTTACCCAGGAAATATAAGTTTTCCAGACCCATACAGTTGTAAAATGTTTTGTTTGCAATTCTTGAGATATTAGATGCGACCGTAAAATTTTGCAATCCAAAGCAGTTATAAAATGCATTCGCCTCTAAAGCGGTCACATTTTGGCTCATTGTTACAGTAGCCAAACTAATGCAGTTGTAAAATGCACTATCATAAATATATGTATTATTTTTGCTTATCGTTACATATTCCAGTCCAATGCAATTATAGAATGCTTTTCTTTCGATTTTTGTTATGTTTTCACCCATACTGACATTTACTATGTCAATTTTATTAAAAAATGCATTGGCGCCAATTGATGTAACAGGCTTATTATCAATTGTATCAGGAATGATAATCGAACTTTCGGATCCAGTGTACCCAGTAATTGTTACTGTGGATCCGTTGACAATATAATTGAATCCCCCTTCTTGCGGTAAACTCAACCCCGATTGATTCCAGGCAGACTGTGAGGCAATCAGGGAATGGGAAACCAACCCGGACTGATATTCCAAAAACAAATCACCCTGGGCACCAGTAGGATTGATGCTCGCGGCAACATCGCGTCCCGTCGCCTCGGACAGTAAATCAACGAAGTGTTTCCCCTTGTCTGTGGAGGCGATGGAGCAGCCGTAAAGAAGTATGTCGGCATCAGGGGCCAACGCTTTACCCCAATCCGCAATCTCCTTGCGGGAACTCTCAATAGTGGATTCGTCAAAAATAAAACCGCCTATTGCCAATCCTCCGTCCAGACCATGACTGATAATTCGAACGGATTCAATATCTGATAGGCGGGCAAAGGCTTTGTCGATTTGGGCAATAGGGTTTTCCTGATGATTAATGACCACGACCTGTGAACCCGCCAGTTCCTCGGCTGGAACCTGCTCTACGAGATCCTGATCCAAAATGATGATTTTCGAATAGGTTTTGTCATGGTATTGCGAGGGGGATGTCCACAACGACGCAATGGGAATCTCTCGACCTTCAGAAAGATCAGGCGAAAAATTCCACGGAAAGCTCGCAGGAGTGATCCTTCCTTCAAGCGTTTCAATAATCAAATGTTTTCGAAATGATTGGGGAGGGGATTTAAAGCCAATTTTCTTAAAGTAAAGTGCTTTAAATTGTACATGTAAGAAAGTCCAAAAACGCATGGTGGGCTCCTGCGAAAATTTAAAAGTCGCATTTCAGGCTTATTAACCTGACTTGTACTTTTGCCAAAAAATTGTTTTCACACCTGAATGGGATCCGTTTTCCCATAAGCCTCGAAGGTTGTCAATCAAAAATTCAGGGCACTTCGAGATATTTCATCTTTTTCCATTCCGCAAACATACTGCAAAAATACCAGCCACATAAAATTTGATATTTAATGCAAAAGTGGAATATTCGGCAAATTCAGATGTGGACATTATGCCCACTCAAACCCTTTAATCGTTTCAATCGTTTCGGGCCATGGTATTCGGAGCAAGGTATTTAAGGCATGGGGATTGCTTGAGCGACTATGGGCCAATTGGCCGCAACCAAGGTTGATATAATGAGGAAAGCCCAGTAATCCTTGACGGATTGAATCCGGGGGGTGTTGAATCCCAGGCGGTGTTTGAAACCTCGGCTCTTTTGCTTTAAGCGCTAATGAGGATGGGCCTGTCCTAATGAAAAGGAATCAAGGAAACATAACCATGAATATCCGTTTCGGTCTTGGCATTCTTGGCGCAATGGCACTTGTATCCCTAACCTGGGCAGAGGATTGGCCCCAGTTTCGGGGACCAGGCGGCACCGGCGTCGTAAATGGCGACCTGCTTCCCCCAGACCGCTTCACAACAAGAGAAAATGTAGCCTGGAAGACCGCCATTCCTGGACAGGGCTGGTCTGGACCGGTCGTTGCTGCTGGGCGTGTTTATGTCACCACCTGTGAAGGTCCTGAAAAAGTAAAAGCACCAAAAACCGGTTATTACGCGCCTTTGGACAATAGCACCGCCAAAGGCGAACACAAGTGGAAAGTCCTTTGTCTTGATGCACAATCGGGAAAGGTCCTGTGGGAGCGGACCGCTCACAAAGGCGCACCCCAACACCCCATCCATGTAAAAGGAAGTTATGCACCCGAAACACCCATCGCCGATGCCGAACGGGTCTATGCCTATTTCGGCAATGTGGGGATGTTCTGTTTTGATCGGGATGGGAAAGAGCTTTGGTCGAAGTCGTGGGGGGTATTTCCCACACGGGTCAATTGGGGTACGGGAGCTTCCCCCATCCTTCATAAGGAACGGATTTACATCGTTAACGATAACGAAAAGAAATCTTTCCTGGTCGCGCTCGACAAGAAAACCGGAAAGGAAATCTGGACCGTCGATCGTGAGGAAAAAAGCAATTGGGCGACCCCATTTGTCTGGGAAACTCCCGGACGCACGGAGATTGTTACTGTCGGTACGGGCAAAGTCCGCTCCTATGACGAAACTGGCAAACTCCTTTGGACCATGGGGGGTATGTCCTCGATTTGCGTTCCGGCGCCCGTGGCCGGGCAAGGTCTTTTGTTTATCAGTTCCGGTTACGAATTCGGTCGTCCGCGGCCGGTGGTCGCCGTGAAACCAGGCGCCTCGGGGGATATTACCCCTCCAAAGGATGGTCCCCCGGGACCCTTTGTCGCTTGGCACCGCGATTCGATCGGAGCGTATCACCCAACCCCTTTGCTTTTGGGGGACAACCTTTATGTGCTCTATTCGACAGGTTTTATCTCCTGTTTTGACGCCAAAACCGGCAAGACGGTTTATGAAAAGCAGCGATTGGGCGGAACCTTCACCGCATCTCCCTGGTCCTATGCCGGGAAAATCTTTTGCCTTAGCGAAGAAGGGATCACAACGACGATCCAGGCAGGTCCCGAGTTCAAAATCCTTGCAAGGAGCCCACTGGATGAGGTAACCCTTGCCACTCCGGCAATTGCCGATGGAAGGCTTTTTCTGCGCACGGCGACCATGCTTTACTGCTTTGCCAACAAGTCCCAGGCCAGGGCGAAATAGATTCCTCCGGATCCTTTGCCATCCAGTAGTCCTTGCAAACCCGTTGTGATGATCCGGAAATACCGGGAGGGTCGAGCACCAGTTCGACATTGGAACCTG
>CAMBMH010000013.1 GCA_945868575.1 Singulisphaera sp. GP187
TCACGGGTATCGCGGCTGACCAGAGTGTAAAAGTGAGCCAGATCACCACCCGATTTTGGTCGAAGGACCCGTCCCAATCTTTGCGCTTCCTCCTGACGGGATCCAAAGGACCCCGAAATTTGAATAAGCACTGATGCATCGGGCAGGTCGATGGCAAAGTTGCCTACACGGCTGAGAATGATCTGGCGAACAGTTCCCTCACGAAAAGCCTTGAACAATTCTTCGCGTTCGATGTTGGGGGTAGCACCGGTGATTAGGGGAAGGTTGTAACGCGCGGCAATTCGCCTGAGCTGGCTAAGGTATTGGCCAATAATCAGGATCTGTTTGTCCGCATAGCGGTTGAGCAGAAAACCAACCACATCATCTTTTGCCGGATTTTCGCTGGAAATCCTGTGCTTGTGTCGAAGTTCCGCGACGGCATATTCCATCCGGACCCGGTCAGGGAGAACCACCCGGACCTCCGTGCAGGCCGCCTCGGCAATCCAACCCTTGGATTCGAGATCCCGCCATGGGACATCAAATTTTTTGGGCCCGATAAGGCTGAACACATCCCCTTCCCTGCCATCTTCACGGACAAGAGTCGCGGTCAGTCCAAGTCGCCTTCTTGCCTGGATTTGGGCGGTGATTCGAAAAACCGGCGCGGGCAGGAGGTGCACTTCGTCATACACAATCAGGCCCCAGTCACGCTTATCAAAGATATCAAAATGGGGGAAATCTTCATTTTTGTCATTCCGATGACTCAGAATCTGATAGGTGGCGATAGTAACAGGGCCTATTTCCTTGTTTTCGCCCGTGTATTCCTTGACTTCATCCTCGGATAGGGTTGTCTTGTCCAGAATTTCCCGGCGCCACTGCTTTACCGCCGTCACCCCCGTGGTCAATACAAGTGTGCTACGGCCCACCAAGGCCATCGACGCAATCCCAACGACTGTTTTGCCGGCACCACAAGGCAAAACCACCACACCCGAACCACCTCGAACATCCCCACCTGCATGAAACACCGCGCTCGAATCACGCTGGTAATCACGAAGGTTAAATGGAAGCCCGCCCAAAGTGTTTGTCCGGAGGGCAATTTCCAAAGGCGTGCCTTCGGTGTACCCCGCAAGGTCCTCCGCAGGGTAACCCACCGCCACAAGAGCCTGCTTGAGAACCCCACGATGCGCTGGATCAACATGGTAGCTTGTTTTGTCAAGCTTCGCACCCAGGTAACCCTTCACCTTGGGTTGCCGGGCCAACTCCTCCAGCAAGGGCAAATCCTGACAAACAAGCCTTAAACCGGCTGGACCGTTATCCTTGTCGCTGCCATCCCGCTCCAAACGGACCCTACCGTAACGGCTTACCAATTCCTGCAAATCAGAGAGCAGATTTCCCGGAACAGGAAACTTGGAATATTTTTGGAGGATGGCAGCCATTTCCAGTGCTTTGAAACCGGCGGCAGCCGCATTCCAAAGGGAAAGTGGGGTGATTCGGTAAGTATGGATATGCTCCGGACTCTTTTCAATTTCGGCAAAAGGGGCAATAGCATCGCGCGCTTCTGCATAGCGCGGATTATCGACCTCTACCAAAACCGTCCTGTCACCCTGAACGATCAGGGGGTTGCTCGGGTCATAAGTCATGAATCGGTCTTCCCTGACGAAAAATTACGGCCCCAATGGGGCAAGATGGAGTGGCTTAACCTTGGATCCAGAATCCTTGGGGGATCCTGAACCTTGGGACCCAAATCAACATTCCCGCAAGAGTTTATGCTTGGCTTGGGACCAAAAAAACAGGTATTGGCTTGGGGATCTGACGCAGGTATGGGGACCTGCTTACCAATGAGGTTTTTATTATGAAGCCAAAATGTTTGATGTTTGTTACGGACGGGTTCGAGGACATGGAAGTCCTCTTTACCATGCACCGATTTCGTGAAGCCGGATATCAGGTTGTTCTTGCCTCGCTCAAGGGAACCCCGTGCACAGGGCTTCATGGATATCAAGTCCACCCAGATTCCCCAATTCGTGAACTCAACCCGGTGGAGTACGAGTGGCTTGTCATTCCGGGCGGGGCTTGCTCGGAAAAGTTGCGCCTCCGTGAGGAAGTCCTGGATATTGCCCGCACCCTTATCGAGGATGGACGTAAAGTTGCATCGATCGGGCGGGGAGCACAGGTGCTTTTGAGCGCGGGAGCCATTGATTCCAAACGAATTGCTTGTCCGCAAGCTATTCGCGACGACATCCGGGCCTCGGGCGGAATCTGGGCGGACGAGCCCTCGGTCTCGGAAGGAAACCTGCACTCCTGTCGCTCTTGGCAAGACCTCCCCTGTTGGTTCCAAAAGCTTTTTGGAAGCCAGCTGGTCGCTCAGCGTTCTGGTAACAACTAATTTCAAAGCGAGCATACCTCAGCTAATTCGGCTTTGGCCTTTTCGCAAGCCCGAACCAATGGGTTTTCCCAATCCATTTGGTCGGGCTTTGCCGCAAAGGTGATAGCCCTGCCATTATTAATAATTGCCCCGGATCCATCTGCGCGAAAAGCACCTGCCAATTCTTTCGCTCCGGCCCCTTGTGCCCCGAAACCTGGAACAAGGAAAATCGTTCGCGGCATTAGCACTCTTAATTCATTGATTTCTGCGGGATATGTCGCGCCCACAACGGCACCCACATCACCGTACCCGGAACTGCCGACCGCGACTAGATTCAGGGATTCAACAACACGAGCGACATGTCGATAAAGCTTTTCCCCCGAAGAGACCTTGTCCTGAAAAAGCCCTGCCCCGGGATTGCTCGTTCGCACCAAAACAAATATTCCACAAGACAAAGACCGGGCCTGACTGACAAACGGCTCAATTCCATCCGTACCCAGATAGGGGCTAACGGTTATTGCATCTGCCGACCAAACGCCGAATTTCTTCCCACCAAATGACGCCCCCCCAAAAGCGGCTTCAGCATACGCGCTGGCAGTGCTGGCGATATCATTTCGTTTTCCATCCAGGATTGTAAACAGTCCTAATTGGGTGGACTTCAAAAGTAGCCTTTCAAGTGCGGCAAATCCATGATGGCCACACTGCTCAAAAAAAGCCGCCTGAAACTTGACCACACCAACCCGATCAGAAACCAACTCCAATACTCGGCCACAAAACGACTCATAGGCCCCGGCCACTGCGGCCAAAGATTCAGGAACAGCACCACCAAATGGTTTCCTGATAGCTAGGGGAATCTGCTCCCAACGAGGATCAAGCCCCACGCAAAGGGGTGTTTTTGCCTTCTTGGTTTTTTCAAAAAGTCGGTCGGCAAAACCCAACATTCCCAACTCCTGGGGTACCCCGGTCGGTATCGTTATGTCGGCTCCCAAAAAGCGAACCCAAGGGAACAAGGTCACAATGGGATCATTCAAGGAATCCAAACTGTCTTCTTAGGATCCCCAAAGGAATTGGGTGTAGAGCACCCGTTTATTCCCTGTGAAATTTGAAAGAATGAGAGAAAATGGGATGGAAGGCCGAATCCCGAGTACTTAAACTGACGATAGAATCCTTATTGAGATTTAGTCTCAATCTCAGGAACCCACAATGCAGGCCTTTCCAAGTTTTTGTTCGCTCGACCAACTCCTACCCGGTGAAACCGCTTGGGTTCACCATGTCGATGGAACGGATGACCTGAGCCAACGACTTTGCGACCTCGGCCTTCAGCAAGGCGTTGAGGTCGAATTGCTTGGAAAAGCACCTTGGGGAGACCCAATCCGGCTACGGGTTGGAAATTGGCGTCTGGGCCTGCGCCGCCGTGAAGCTGCCCGAATCCTCCTACAAAAATTTTCCCCCCGCTGATCAAACTGGTGAACACACCCTCAATTATGACTGCCGAAAAGCCCATTACTATTGCCTTGGTAGGCAATCCGAATGTGGGCAAAACCACACTATTCAACGCCCTTTCCGGACTAAGGCAGCACACCGCCAATTATCCAGGCGTTACGGTTGAAATCAAAAAAGCTTCGGTCAATCACAAAGGCAGGCAGATCGACCTGCTTGACCTCCCGGGTGCCTATTCCCTGGCGGCCCGCTCTCCGGATGAACTCATCCCAACCCAAATTCTCCTTGGCCTTCACTGCGTGGAATGTAGGCCCGATGTTGTTGTTGCTGTGGTGGATGCCACAAACCTGGAAAGAAATCTATATCTGGTCCACCAAGCACTCGAAGTCGATCTGCCTTTGATCCTTTGCCTGACCATGGTGGATATGGCCGAGGCCTCCGGAGCCCACATTCGTTTGGATTTGCTCTCCGAACGATTGGGGTGCCAGGTTGTTGCCGTCCAACCTGTAAAAGGTAAGGGGATCGAACAACTTCTTGACAAGGTTCTGGAATTTCAAGAAAAACCATTACCTGTCCCAATGGTCTGGCCTGAGGAACTAATTACTGAAACAAAACGCATTAGCGGTTTGTGTAAAACCGGTACGCCTGATTTCATGGTCCGAAGGGCATTGTTTGATAAAGATGGCGAGGCAGCCAAGGACCTGATAATGGAAAATCGGGCCATCGCCGACGCGCTGATTTTGGCTCGCAAAAACCTTGCGGATATCGGCTTTGTTTTACCGCAGGCGGAATCAATCCATCGATACGCGGATATTCGTGTGAGAATTAGTGGAGTGCAAAATTCCCCAAAAGGTAACCGAAATTGGACTGACCGACTCGACGCCTGGCTAACCCATCCGGTTGCCGGAACCTTGTTCTTTCTCCTGGCCATGTTCCTTGTTTTTGAATCCGTTTTTTGGCTGGCCGCGCCCGCCATGGAATGGATGTCTTCGGTGCATGAGATTCTTGCCGATTGGATCCTGGCTACTCTGCCACAAGGGCCCTTCACGGATCTGCTTGCAAACGGGATTGTCCAGGGGGTGGGAGGTGTACTCGTTTTCCTCCCCCAGATCTGCATCCTTTTCACAATGCTTGCAATCCTTGAAGACACGGGCTACATGGCCCGGGCCGCCTTTTTAGTCGACAACCTGATGTCACGATGTGGGCTCAGTGGCAAGTCCTTCATCCCACTTCTGTCCTCTCTTGCCTGCGCAGTTCCCGGCATCCTCTCTACCCGTGTTATCGAGGATCGGCGCGACCGCCTTGCCACCATCCTGGTTGCGCCTCTGATGAGTTGTTCAGCCCGCTTGCCGGTCTACACGCTTGTTGTGGCGGCCTGTTTCGCGCCAGCTTTGGGCCACTCCCCGTGGTTGGGTGGAGTTGTGCTTTTCGCCATGTATATGTTGGGGCTGATCCTTGCTCCACTGGCTGCCCTTCTACTCAAAAAAACATTGCTTCGGGGCCCAACTCCACTGTTTGTACTGGAATTGCCCCGATACCAGATTCCCAATTGGAAAAGTGTTCTCCACAAGGTCATGGATGCGGCATGGAGCTTTGTGGGCCGAGCGGGAAGCACGATTTTGGCGGCAATGGTGCTGATATGGGCTATGCTCTATTTCCCCAGCACAGATGAAAATGGCAAATCCTACCCAAAAGAAATTCGGGAATTGCGTGAAGCCGAAAAGGGAGAAGAAGCCTTGGTGCTTCAGGCGAAATGGCGCGAAAACAGCTTTTTGGGCACAACCGGCAAAGCCATGGAGCCCATTTTCAGGCCGCTAGGCTGGGACTGGCGACTTTCCGTGGCCGCAATTGCAAGTTTCCCCGCCCGTGAGGTAGTGGTTGGCACACTTGCCCAACTTTACGCACAGGAGGAGGAAGAAGAAAATCTTGTTCAGGCCCTTCAGGGGACCGATTCTCCCCTTACTCCGGCCTCAGGACTTTCATTGATGGTCTTTTTTGCCCTTTGCTGCCAATGCGTTTCGACTCTGGTGGTCATCGGTCGCGAAACAAAAAGCTGGCTTTGGCCTCTTTTCACCTTCACCTACATGACAACCCTGGCGTACGCTGGAGCATGGATTGCCTTTCAATTGGGCACATGGATTTGGGGTTGAGGATTTTCCCCATGGAACTTATTCAGCAAATTCTGGCGGGACTTTGTGTTGCCGGGGCAATTGGTTTTGCCTTTTACCAGGTTTATTCCCGAATTCGGGGTTCCGGAGGGTGTGGCAAGGGTTGTGGAGGCTGTAAGGAAAAGAAAGTGGCGGTAGCGGACAAGCCCCTCCTTCAGGTCAGCATCCTTGGCAAAAAAGATTCCTCACTAAATCCTCTGTAGAAATTTCGCCCAACACAAAAGCCATCCACCGTGTTAGAATCCGGATTTTCCTCGTTCCAATCCGGACTTCATTTGCGGAAACCATTTCCGCACAATAGTTTCCGCATTCCAAACTCGACCTTGCCCCTGCCTGACAATTCCGGTTATGGTTCGAATTGGTGGGCCAAGGATGGGCCACTTTTGGCAGGAGGCCTCCCATGCGTGTCTTGGTTACCGGCGCAGCCGGTTTCATCGGATCCCACCTTTGTGAACGCCTTGTGGATCTGGGGTATCAAGTCACCGGAATAGACGCGTTTGTTCCCTATTATCCCCGGCCCTGGAAAGAAGCTAACCTGCATCGGCTCCGCCAAGATGGGCGATTTGAATTTTTGGAACTGGACTTACGGACCGATCGCCTGGAACAAGCGGTTGATGGCGCACAGGTGGTTTTTCACCTGGCAGCTACGGCTGGGTTGGTAAAAAGTTGGACCGATTTTGATCTCTACAACTCGTGCAATGTGACGGGCACCCAACGGCTTCTGGAATCGTTGGCCCACCAAAACCTCGAACGATTTGTGTATGTTTCAACCTCCTCTGTTTACGGCCGTTTTGCCTCTGGAGATGAACAACTTCCAACCCGCCCCTCAAGTCCTTATGGCGCGACCAAACTGGCAGGCGAGCACCTCTGCCGTGCCTACGCCGAGGAAAGAAGTCTTCCCCTGACCCTTTTGCGCTATTTTTCCGTTTATGGTCCAAGACAACGCCCCGACATGGGATACCACAAATTCATTGAGGCACTGCTGGACGCTCGCCCCATATCCGTATTTGGAGATGGGCAACAAACCCGGGGCAACACATACATCAGCGACTGTGTCGATGCGACAATAGCCACCCTCCACTCCCCTGTTGGAGAGGTGTACAACATCGGCGGCGGGGAAACCGCCTCGGTTTGGGACATTCTTGGGAAACTGGAAAGGCTCACCGGCCGCCGCGCCCAAATCAAAATGGAGAAAGGCCGCGATGGGGATCAGCGCCACACCGGCGCCGACACAGGAAAGCTCCTGCGACACCTTGGATGGGCCCCAAAGATCGGTCTCGACGAGGGACTCTCGATGCAGCTCGACTGGCAGCGATCCCTGCGAATGCGCGCCGCTGCATAAGCATTAAAAAAGGTTAAAAAGCCCGGCGCTCAACGCTTGGGTGATGCCTTTCCGGAGGCAGGGTTGTATCCCATTTCCCTGAGTGTTTCATTTTGAAGCACCCAGGGATTTTTATTGAGAGACTCCCAGCTCCAAAGATATAGCAAGTCCTTGGGTGCAAGTGGCATCCGCGACTCATTCCAACCTAATGACCACGCCAAATATCCACAAAGAACATCTGCGGGAACATTGGCGGACCGCAAAGAGGCCACCCTGGTGTCTCCGTGTCGCTTGGCCAACCGCAAACCGTCCTCGCCAATCACCAAAGGGACATGTGCCCAATTCGGGCTTTGATATCCAAAAGACCTGGCAATTCGAATCTGCCTGGGAGTGGAATTCAAAAGGTCATCCCCCCGCACCACCTCGGTAATTGCCTGGTAATGGTCGTCAATCACAACAGATAGCTGGTAGGCAGGTCCGGCCGACTGGGCCCCTTTTCCCGCTTTCCAAACGGCAAAATCCCCCTCCACAAGGAGGTCCAAATCTCCAAGAACCTGGTCACGGAATTTTTCCCGGAATTTTCCAAAGCGATACCTCCAGGCAAATGGACCTTCCGGAAGTTCCGCATGCGATGACCCGCTTTTTGCACATGTTCCTGGATAAATTGGTCCTTCATGTCCCCATTGGCCTTCGTGGGGCGCGCTGGCCGCCCGCTCAACATCCGTCCTGGAGCAAACACAAGGATAAACCAATTCCATTTCACGCAGAGTATCCAATGCCTTTTGGTGCTGCGCAATTCGAGTCGATTGGATCAGCGGTTCCCCATCCCAATCGAGACCAAACCATGTCAGATCATCCAGCATCGATTCCACGGATCCACCCCTTACCCGGGGGGAATCAATATCCTCGATCCGGATCAAAAGTTTCCCTCCGGCGGATCGGATGGAAAGCCATGCGCACAAAAAGGTACGGAGATTGCCCAAGTGCAAGGCGCCTGTGGGAGATGGAGCCAAACGACCCACGCGCATCGGGGAAACAGGAGGGGCTTGGGAAAAGGAATTTTGCCTTCCAATCATGGCTTGGAGGACTTTGACTGACTGACCTCCTCAAGGAATCTTCCTACCTCCAAAGCTGTGGCGCTTCGAGGCCGATTCAACTCCGACAAAAGAGAGACATGAGTTGTTTCGGGAATAGTCAGGTTTTTGCAAGAGTTCCCGCATTTGATAAGCGAGCCTTCAAACTTCTCCGCCATGTATCCAAGTCCAGGCAAGTCCCTCTCCGCGACCAAAAGTAGAAACGGCGGCAATCCTTTACGGACATGGGTAATAGGTGATGCCTTGCGACAAATCACCTCGTCTTCCCCAAAGGCAATCTTGAAAGGATTAAAAGCCTTTCCATCAGGCCCGGTAATCCCACTAATCTGTTGCGACAATCCCGCCTGCTGGGCAAGTGAGATATATTGGTTTCCCGCAGGAATTTGATAAACTCCGCAAAGTCCAACAACCCCACATATGGATGAGAAATCCGCAGTTTTTGGACCACCAGGTTTATCCCAAAGACCCGAATCGGTCGCAAGGAGGGTGACCAGATGTGCTCCGGCGGAATGCCCCAACAGATTTACCCTAGTTGTGTCACCTCCATGCACGGTTGGATTGGCAAAGATCCATGCAAGCGCCTTCGATACATCCTCTACATGCACTGGGTGCTTCACCTCGGGTGACAAACGGTAGTTGGTCGCAACGACTACATAACCTCTGCGGGCAATGGATTTTGCGACATTTCGGTGCACACCAAAAAAATCCTTGTCGCCCATAAACCATCCGCCACCATGAACAAAAAGGACAATGGGCAGTTTTTCCTTGCCCTCCGGCCGAAACAAATCAAGTTTCTGCCTGGGCGATTCCCCAGAGTACGAAATATCCAACCTTTGTTCCAAAAGCGGAAGGGAACCGGTCTGGCTGGCGGCTGGCTCACCAATACACCAACCAATCACAAGGAGGCACCAAAACGAAACCGATAATCCCATAACCCACATCCTGTTTCCAATTGCCAACATTCCTTTTGATTTTATCCATTCCGGGAAATGTAACCTCAAATTTTGGCCTTTTCCTCAAGGCTTGCAAGAAGTTATGGGGCCGGTTGGGATGGAGGCGGAAATGCTTCGAGGGTGCTTGGGGGGTTTGGTACTTTCAATTGTGGCAGGGTGTGCCCTGCAGCGTCAGGATGATATTCGGTCGCTGAACCAAGATGGCGTCTACCTCTTTCAGATGGGAGCCTACAAGGAATCCAGGCAATATTTTGTTAAAGCACTCGAAAAAGACCCGGAGAACATTCAACTTCTATACAACAAGGCGCAGGTTGAGGAAGCACTCGGAAACATCACCGAAGCCGAACGGCTTTACTCCCTCGTACTGGAAAAGGATCCCGGCCTGAATCAGGCCCGCCATGCCCTGGTTGTGCTTTGGAACCGGACCGGCAGAAGGGAATTCGCCCAAACGCAAGTAGAAAGCTGGATGAAATCCAATCCGCAATATGCCCAGGCATATGCAGATGATGGATTCCTGTGGCTTCAATCAGGTGATGTTGCACGGGCACAAGCCAGACTGCAACAAGCACTCGCAATCAATCCCAGTGATTTGGTTGCCATGATCGAATTGGGAAGCCTTTTTGAATCCTTGAATCGCCCCGATCGGGCACTTGCCCTTTACGAACGGGCCTTGGATGTTCGCCCCAATCAGGTGGCGCTTCAGGCAAAAGTCGATCAAATGAAAAATGCGGGAGTTCATCTTCCGACACCAGATCGGTAAAAACCACTTTTTGGCGGAATGGCCTCATGATCCTGCACATCGTCGCCGGCAACCAACCTGAATCTCCGTCAGTGCCTTACACCCACCCCTCCCTGGAGACCGAAGGGTTTATCCACTGTTGCTTTGATCATCAGGCGGACAAAGTAATAAAACTTTTTTTCCCGGAAACCGGTGAAATCTGGGGTTTTGAAATTGACCCGGAAAAATTGGAATCGGAACTAAAAGTTGAGCCTTCCAGCCTTGGGGAAGACTACCCACATATTTACGGTCCCATCAACACCGAGGCGTTTGGAAAACCAATCCGCCTGAGGTAAATTCTTGGCTGCGACTCCACCTCGTCCTTTGGAACCAATTCTCCAAACATTATTGGTTTGCAAAGACAACTTGAAAGATTTCGGCAGGAGTGGCCTGGTAAAAAGGAAATAGGTGGCCACTGCTTGCAAAATTCTGGCATGTAGGGCCCTAAAAAATCATTATTTTTTTCGCCCTAAAAATATGTAATAGGGAGCTTTCAATAAAGGAACATAAGGTATGCTTCCCATCCCTTCCTCGACATGAATCGGCTCAAGGTGTGCATCCAGCCAAGGCAAGTGGTCAGGGCTTGGAAACACATTATCGTTGGCAAACCATAGGGGCCAAAGACCACGGGTAAAAGTGCTATGTTTTTTCCGGCCAGGTGTCGGCCATTTACGGGATATGTAAAAGTCCACCACCCCAAGAATTCCACCTGGTTTCAGGTTTGCCAGAGCTTTCTCCAAGGCGGAAAACCAATCCGGGATCATTGTAAGTGAATAGGAAAAGGTCACCGCATCCACTGGGCCAGAGGGCGGAATAAACTTTGTCGCATCGGCTTCAACAGTGTGGACATTGGCCCATCCTTCTTTGGCGATACGAGCCTGGGCAACACCCAAAAGTGGGCCACAAAGGTCCACTATGTCCGCTCGGCCCAATTTGCACAGGTGGGGACCCAGTTCGCCTATGTTGTTTCCGGTCCCACCCCCCATATCCAGGAGCGTGGCTCCCGGATTAAGCCTTTGCCCCACCTCTCGCATGAGCGATTCCCGCCCATGAAGCAGCCTCTTGCGGAAACTGTCATAGTCGGCACTTTGACCGGAATAAAATTCTTCCAAACGGGTCTTGAGATCCGAGGAGGAGCCTCGATGAAAGGCCATCCGCCAAATCACCCGCATGTCACCCCAAAAACTCATGATCACTCCGTGACGGTGCCGGGTTTCAACCGGGAAATGTAAAAGCTGCCGTATGTATGCACCCGATCCGTGGGGTGAAGTTCGGCGGCAAGGACTTTGTCATGGATCAGGAGATCTCCCAGTTTGGCAGGGCCCTTGGCGGTTTGAACCTGCAACTCATCAAGGAAATCGACATGCAATCCAGCACTTCGGTAAAGGATCACAGTATCCGGCCGGGCATTGGCAAGCAGGGCATTCCACTCATCTACCAGCCCCTTGGGATTCTTTCGGGCCATCCAATCCATGTGATCAAGGAGGGTGAATTTGTTGATCTTGTGCGGAGTGGTTTTCAGGAATCCCTCCACTGTATTGGTGTTGATCTCCAACCGCTCGATCAAGCCCTTGAGCTTTGCAAAATTCTCCTCTTTAAGGTAAGAGGGGCAGGCGTCCCGATGGTAGCGCCCTTCAATATAAACCCTCCAGAAATAATTGCTCTTGATTGGGAGTTTGGTCGAAACCACGAGGATGCAATCCTCAATAAATTTCACAAGCCCGCCAGGATACTGGTCGCGGATCTGTTGGATCTGGGGACCAGGCACACCCAAAAGTGTCATCGTAAACTGGCGACCAAGAAACCATCGCATGGATGGAGTCATCACCTTTTTGTGAATTTTGGTTATCCAGATCTCTGCCTGTTTTTCGAGTGTTGGGGCATTCAGAAACTCCTGAATAACCCCACGCATCCTGCTAAAGAGGTGAAGTTTGGTCATTACCAATTTGGCAAAAAGACCTGAAGTTCCCCGGTAATAAAAGCTGTTTCGCCAGCCTTTACCCGCGAAATAGCCAATTTTCCTGTCCCACCAAATACGGGCATATTCGGGAAGAGCAGGCCTCAATCGCTTGTTGTAAATTTCGCGCGCCCTGGGGTGGCACCCTTCTCCGAAAAACTTCCAGAATTCGTCAAAATCCAATTCCCTGATCGCTGCCTTTTTGAGTTCAAGAAGACTGTTCTGAATGGGGTTCATGTCCACCGCATGAACACCCGCGACCCCGGCAAGGAGGTAGTCCAACGCATTGCAACCAGCGCTTGTAATCACCAAAACCCGGTCGTGGGGTTTTAGGCCAAAAGCCACTTGATCCAAAACCGGATCTTCCCAACAGGTGTTGTAAATGAGGTTACCGCGATGAACCATCTGAAATATCTTTTGATGCATGCCAACAACCCGTTTTGGTGTTTTTGCCCAGTTTACCTTCCGACATCTTATTTTGATTGGCTCTACTGTCCCTTGGGAATTGGGACAAATGCCCCTTCAACGAAAACGCTAGGCTGGCGGAGCCCCTTTTGTGATGGTATCGAGAAGATTTTGCATTCGTGACCTTAGGGCAACTGCAAAACCAGACCCCTGGGGATCAAGTCCCATTATTTTGGCTTCCGTTGCCATATCCACCCCCTCACCAACACATACTACCGCCTCCACAGGTTTGGGGAATGGGGACTCGCGGTCCGTTAATGACTCTTCAAGTCTGGCAAAAGTTTCCCAAACCCTTTCAGCCGTAGGTTTTTCGCGAACATAATCCATGGAAAGACTTAACGCATTTTCCCAGTGCAAGAGGCCCAGGAGTTTCCCTTGGACCTCATCCTCCGCATCGTTATCTCCCTGGGTTTGGTTTAGCTCTTTGATCAGTTCCTGGCGCTTTTTGCGTATACCTTGCCAAATGGCAGCAATTGTTCCTTCGGGAGTCGTAACATCTACCTCAAATTCCCTGGCCATAATGCTTCGAAGAGTGGTGTCAAAATTTTCCTTGGAAGGGAAATCGGGGCGCGCCAAATCCAATGCAGCCGGGCCCAAAAGCCTCATAACACCTTGCCTTAGTACCCGCTCCAGCCGAACAAGGTCGTCCTCCCCCGAATCATCTTCCAATTGCCAATCCCTTTGCATTCGGGTCCATTTTTGCCTTAGTTCCGGCATTGGATCTTCCAAAAACCAATATTTGATTGCAACCGCATGAAGTCGAATGGGGCGAGACGAATTGCGCATCGCCTGGCGTAACATCAGCGAAACCCCATCCTGAAGGGGTGCAACCCGGTCATTCTGCTTGAAGTAGGTACCTTCAGGAAAAACCAGGACAGCTCTTCGCCCCTCCCGCAAAAGGCCAACCGTTTTTTTCACGCTAACCAAATCCGGGCCATCCCGAAAAATACTGTAGCCCCCCATTCGGCGAAGCAGTTCACCCAATAGATCGCTTTGTTTGAAAAGATGATGCGATGCAAGGAAATGAAACCATCGCCCGGATGCCTCAGCCAGTTTCCCCAACACAAATGGATCCTGTCCGCTTTGATGATTTGAGCATAAAAGGATCCCCGCTTGTTTTTTATAGCTGTCCAGCAAGTGCCCGAGACCGGGAAACTGCCAACCCTTGATGTTTAAGACCAACGGGAAATAGAGGGGGGTAATATGTCGAATCAGGTCGAGAGCCCAGGTAGATTCCTCTGGAGAGATGAACTGGTATGGCTCGGAAAAATAGCGTTTGGGCATGAAGGACACCTGGACCGAACCGGGAACTTGCCCCGAATTGGTGGAGGTCAAAGGGTTAGCCAAAGATTGAAATAGGAGTCCCAACCGTAATGGGGACTAGTGTTGGCAGAAAAATCATCCCCGAAGTGCCACTTTCGCCCCATTGTCAGAGCCTAAGAACGCCTCCGGCATCGCCGCAAATTCACCGACCAAGGCGGAAACCATCCCCGCTTGCCTCGGCATTTCCACATCAAAGCGGAAATTGTCACCAAGGAAAAGGATTTGGGATGGCCGGACGCGAGCGCGACGCATCGCAATCTCATAAAACTTGGAAGCTGGTTTACGCCACCCAACCTCCGAGCTGATCACAACCTCGGAAAACGACTTGAGCTGAGGAAAAAAGTTTATCAAATTCCTCAATCGATGGTCAAAATTTGAGGCGATCCCAAGCCCAATATTTCTGCTCTGGGCCAAATCAATCCAGCGTTCCAGATCAGGATCAAGAGACCAAACTTCCGGGGTTCCAAAGGCCTCGTACAAATCAAGAAAACACGCATCAAGCTCAGGCATTTCCGGAAAACTCTCCGAGACAATGTCTTTCCAACGCTCGAACTCCCGCCTGTCATCCGTTTTCCACCCGAGTTTTCCGTCCAAAATCTCCTGCCTGGTAAATGCCTCACGAATCCTCTGCTTTAATTGGCCAAGTTCACCAAAATAACCATATTTTCGGGCTCGCTCCTGATATATCTCGGAAACGGAAGGGGTCGGATGGAGGATCGTACCCACGGCGTCAAAATACATGAAGCGGATCACGGCAAAGTCCCTCACACTTATTTTACCGCCCGAAACCTCGCCGTTTAACTCAACTTCACTCAAATAAAGGGTTTTCCCGGGATCCTTGCGTCGTAAACTATGTTGAACCGATTTACCAAGGAATGTTTCATGCGAACTACCAAAGGCCGGATGTTTGCCGGGTTGACTGTTGCTATTGTGACTCCGTTCAAGAACGGCCAAGTGGACTACACCACCCTTAAAAATATGGTGGACTGGCATGTGACCCAAGGCACAGACTGTCTGGCCCCCGTGGGTACAACAGGAGAATCTCCGACCGTAGATCACGAAGAACACGAAAAAATCATCGAAACCGTGGTCCAACAGGCCGCCGGCCGAATCAAGGTAATGCCGGGGACGGGTTCCAACTCGACCAAGGAAGCCATTAGGCTCACCAAGTTTGCCAAAAAGGCTGGAGCAGACGGGGCCCTAATGGTGGGGCCCTATTACAACAAGCCCACCCAGGAAGGGTACCACCTCCACTTCAAAGCGGTCGCCGAAGAAACGGGGATTCCGATCATTCTCTACAATATTCCAGGCCGTACCGCCTCGAATATTCTTCCAGAAACGATTGCAAAGCTTGCTGAAATACCCCAAATCGTCGCTATCAAGGAGGCGACCGGATCTCTCGATCAGGCCAGCCAAATCGCGGCTCTTTGCGATCTTACAATTCTTTCAGGGGACGATAGCCTCACCCTGCCGCTGATGTCGATTGGAGGCGAGGGAATTGTTTCAGTTGTCGGAAATCTTGTTCCCAAGGATATGAAGGCTATGGTTGGAGCCTTCTCCACCGGCCAGTTGGAAACGGCGCTGAATTGGCACCGCAAGCTTTTCTTCCTTTGTCGGGATCTTTTGGGAATTGCCACCAACCCGATTCCAGTGAAAACTGCCCTAAAACTTTTGGGCAAGGATACCGGGGAACTGCGACTTCCGCTTTGCGCTCTGGATGCCGCAGGTGAAGCCAAAGTTCGCCAATCTCTGGTCAACTATGGTTTGTTATCCAGCTGAGTTCGGGCATTGGCGGTTGGAGATACTGGGTTGACCGGGGTTCCCAGCACCGGTTCAATTGTGATGTCATCTACCAAAACCGACCCCATACCCGTCAGGGCAACCACTGCACGGATACGACCAGAGGCGGGAACCTGACGATAGATTGTTACCTTGCGCCACCCTTGAGTTTGGGTGGTGCGAAACGCAAGTGGTTCTCCGGAAGCGCTGTCGTAGAAAAGTGCGCCATCGACAGAACCGACTACCGGCCTTGGTACATGAATCCACGCACTAAGCTTCACCCAACTTCCAGGCGCCATTTTCATATCGGGCGTGTGGATTGCCAAAAAAGCCCTTTCCAAGGCGGCAGGCGGATTCGTTTTATCTTTTGGATCCAACCTTAATTCCAGGGACTGCTCACCGGTTTTGCGATCATTTCTGACCCTCTGAATCGTTGGAACCACATCTTCCAAAGGAATGTCACGCTGGGTCATCCAGCCTTGGGGTGATTGGCCGTTTGCCAATTCAAAATCTCCACCCTGCAACAGATTTTCGCCTGTTTTAAGCCCATTCGTCGAGGCCAACCATTTGTAGTGGGCCGGAAGGCTATAAAACCCTGAAAGACTCGGGGTTCCGACCAAATTGTCAAAATCCGTCAAAGCATGATTCCAGGTAGCCCTTTGAAGAATCCGCAACGGCCTCATTGCCCTCATTGCTTCAGCGTGGGCTTCCAAATGATTTCCCGTGTTGAAATGGCTGCGGGCGCTTTCCCAATAGGCCTTCGATTTGGCGATCAAAGCCTGACCATCCGGCTGACCTCGACCCAAGCCTTCAAGATCCGCGTAAATCCGGGCGGTTCGATCGATGCTGATCCCTGCAAGATCTACGGCCCATTGGGCTGCCGTGGGGGCCATTTTGCGTTGAAGGTCCTGAAACCGAACAACCAGACCGGTGGGGCTTAAGTCGGATGTGAAAACCACTGCCCCGGTCAAATTGAATTCCTTGAAAACAATCTTGTATCCACCGGTCACCCGCTTCCAGGGAAGCGATCTAACCTGACAGGGACTTACCTCCCAAGCCTGGTACCCTGCGGGAATGGCCGGGATCACCATGGTTAATTCTGCCAGGGCACCTTGCGGAACCGCGCATTGCGCGCCACGCCCCATCCAAATAGGCATAACCAATATGGATTTATCCGATCGCAAAACCGCAGCTTTAACATCCGGGTTGCTTGTTTCTATCCAATAGGGTTTTTCTGCCGCCAAAAGAACCGGCTCAAGAAGTTGAAACTCCTGATTCAAAAGTGCCATCTGAAGCAGCCTGTCCCTGCCCGCCTGCGCATCCGAAAGCGCCGCATCGGACCAGAATCCCAATCCCTTTATTCCGCTTGCCAGGGCGGTATAAGCAAGCAACCGAATCTGCTCAGGCGATGGGCCCGAAGGATCCGGCGATGTGCCAGCTTCTTGTTGACTTGGCACTACAGTCCATTCGGGCGGCTGGGCCTGGATCCAGGTCCAGGTGTAAACCCCGTCCATCGAGAGATTGCGTCTCTGCATCAGCCAATCGCGATATCCGGTCAATTCGAGCGTAGTTCCAAGCGGAAAACGATGCGCGCCCAAAAGCACCTGGTCAATCCCCTTCGCATAGCGCCCAAACCCATCCGCAACATCCACAAACACCGGGCGATTGGGATCGGCACTTTTGTACGATTGGGACATTCGTACTGTTTGTGGAACCTTTTCCATCGCGAGATTCGCGCCAAGGTCCCAACCTAAAACCGCATCCTGCTCGAGAAATCGCCCCATCCTCTTGGCAAGAAGCGCAGCATTCACCGTTCCGGAGGTCAGGCTAGCCCCACTTGCAAGGGCACCGGGAGTATCTCCATTTCCGGAAACCGTCTCTGTTGTCATTTGGCCCAAACCGGGAACCACCCAAAAACCCTGGGTTACCGCGTCATCCAAAAGCCCCTGGGGCGTGGTACCATCCATCCAAAGCGTATTAAAGCCTGCATCCCTAAGGGTTTTCAGGGGAGTGCCCGTATGGCGAACCCCTCGAAGGAAGAACTTTTGGCCACCCACTTCCAGATGGTTACCACGAACCTTTACTTCTGATATCCGACGGGTGATGGATCCGGGAGTAGCGGTGGATGGGGTACCTGGGTTTCCCGCCAAACCGCCCTGGTTTTTCGACTCGGTTAGTGGCCCCGCCTCAAGGTCATCAAACCATACCTCAACATTCCCGGGGCCAACTCCCACATTGACCAAAATTCGGTCAACATAAGCATCCACCGTCGAAAGCTCCCGCTTGGCCTCAAGCTGCAGGATTTGTTGTTGTTCCTTGAGTTTTTTGGTGGGCTGGCGAAGACTTAATTGCTGCCAACGATTTGTGAGCTGATAGGTATCTCCTGGTAAAACCGCCGTAAGGGCCCTATCCGGGTTTGCCGGATCACGCTCCTTGGGGAGTACCACCCGACACAATATTTGAAGCCCAGGGCGATTGGCTCGTACCCAGCATCCAATGGCAAGCTCCTCGGAAACAGGCGCCTTTCCAATGTCAATGAAATAAGGCACATAAGCCGGTTTTGTCAAAGAGATCTTTAGCTCTTCGCTTCGCTGGCCACTATGAAAAATTTCCTCGGTAATACGATGGCTTTGAACAGTCACAGGGCCAGTGGCCAGGCCTGCCTGAAAAAAGGTATCCCGGGCCTCAAACCCTAGGTTAAGAGCCTGCTGGGCCATTCCTGGCGTTGAAAACAACAACCATAAAACAGTTGCTGACAAAATGTTTCGCCAGGTGCGTACCATGTCCGCCTCCGCAAAGGGATCCAACTTGACGGAATAGCACGATCTTGGCAAAGGGGGCAAGCTCAATTTGGCTTCGCTTGAAACGGCCAACATAAACCACCAACAAAGAAAACCATCCACCAGCCAAAAAAGCCAGGAAATAGGCCACTAACCATTAATGAGACGGCGGTTGGAGCATAGGCCCTGCATTAAGCAACCAACCAGGACCCAAACTTGGACCTCTAATAAAGACGCATACAAAGGAAATAAAACCAAATATACCTAAAAGCTATACTAAAATATCTTTAATGATTCGTGGCTTTGTTCCTGCGGTAAGCTGCTCGGCCCGACCATTCTGATACCAAATGAGTTTCGAGTGGTCCAAACCAAACTGGTTCAAAATCGTGGCCTGAAAATCATTGGGATTTACGACATTTACCGCAGCCCTATGGCCCACCTCATCCGTTGCTCCATAAGTCATACCGGGCTTAATTCCACCCCCGGCAAGCCAGATCGAAAACCCTTGTCCATTATGATCCCGACCTGTGGTTGCACTTAACTCACCTTCGCAAACCGGCAGTCGGCCAATTTCGCCACCCCAATGGACAATGGTTGTATCAAGCAATCCTCGCTGTTTCAGGTCCATAACCAACGCTGCGGATGGCTGGTCGGTCTGGGAACAAATATCAGAAAGAGTTCCCTTCAGGTTGTCATGATTATCCCAAGGCTGCCCACCCAGGAAGAGCTGGACAAATCGCACACCCCGTTCAACAAGCCTTCTGGCAATAAGGCATCGTTCGCCGTACGACCGGGTTTTAGCCTGGTCCAGACCATAAAGTTTCCGGATATACTCCGACTCCTGGGTAAGGTCAAAAGCCTCCCTGGCCGCGTCTTGCATATATGCCGCCAACTCAAAACTGGCGATACGGGCCTCTAATTCCGGGTCAGGCCGAGAGGCCTTGCCTTGATTGGATCGCATATGGATCTGATTTATCTTTGCCAAAAATGCGAGGTCCCTCGCCTGGGGTGCACCTCTGATTTCCTTGGGCGGGTCGAGATCCAGAATTCGGGGTTCGGTTGGCCTAAGCACCGTTCCCTGATAAATGGGGGGCATAAATCCCGAAGACCAGTTGCTTGCCCCATCCACAGGGTGGCCTGCCGGATCCCCAAGGACCATATACGCCGGAAGTCTGTGGGATGGATTTCCCAAGCCATATACCAGCCAGCTTCCCATGGTTGGCCGACCGGTTACCCCGGCAATTCCACCATGAAAATACCGGATGGATACTTCATGGCCGTTATGACCTGTATGCATGGAACGAATTACGCAAATATCATCCACAATCCGGGAGGCCCAGGGAAGGAGCTCGGAAACCTCCGTGCCACATTTACCATGCTTCGCGAATTTGAACGGGCTTCCAAAAAGCGTTTTACTCGCACGCTTGATAAAACTATAACCTACATCCCCTTTGTATTCCTTTCCATGCATCCTCGAGAGTTCCGGTTTGGGATCGAGTAGGTCCACATGGCTTGGGCCACCGTGCATAAAAAGCGAGATCATCGCTTTGGCACGGGGCGCGAAATGGGGATTTTTGGCCAATAAATTGGCCGGAAGATTTTCACCGGGCTTGGTTGTGTTTCCATTGGCAGTCTCACCAATCAGACTGGCAAGCGCAAGTCCGCCAATTCCCGTTGCCTGGCCAAGGAATTGCCTTCTGAGGATGCCGGACTCGAGTGCCCCGGGAAACCTATTCTGTTGACAGGACTGATTATTAGGGTACATGGATAAACTCATTGGAAATCAATAATTGATGGGCAAGGTGGGCAATAGCCACCTTTTCCGGTAATTTTGGTTTGATTGGCACCGCAGGACCGGTGGATGGTGAGCCAGGCAATAACTTTTTGGGAGATTCGGCAACCTTCGCTGGACTCCCCGAAACAGGATCCTCGATAACAGGCCCAGGCGCGGATTGCGAACGCACCAGCTCCATGGATAGTGCCTTTTCCTCGGTACTTGGGTCCCTGAGAAGCACTCTTTGCCAAACCAGGTTCACGGTTCGTTCCAGAATCATTACTGAATCTATATTATCAGAATTTTCCTTTTCCAATTCGGAAATAATCCTGGTCGCCATGTGATTGGCCTGGGTATGGACAAAATTGCCATTTAATAGCATCAATGCCTGGGGGGCGTTGGTTGCCACAACCCTCTTTTCGCACAAGACCATGTTGACAGGCTGATCAAAAGCACCCAAAAGCGCGACCGGTTTTGAGCGTTTCTGTTGCAGGTAGATTGACCGCCTTGGTTTGTCGTCGGGCACCAAAACCTGGCCGGAAATATCCTCCACGACCGGTATGGGTGGGCCAAAAGCAGCCTTGTCCAATCGTCCAATAGCAGCAAGCATCCGGTCACGCAGTGCTTCGGCTTCCAAACGCCGGGTTGGATAACGGTGAAGTAGGACATCTCCGCCATCGAGTTTGTCCCCAAGTTCCGAATGAAGGCTGGATTGCTGCCATGTTTTGGAATTAAGAATCAACCGATGGAATGATTTCAGACTCCATTTCTTTGCGGGCAACTCCAAGGCCAGCCAATTCAAAAGCTCAGGATGACTAGGCGTTTGCCCCAAACGGCCAAACTCCGCAGGAGTATCCACCAATCCCCCACCAAAATGATGCATCCATATCCGGTTGGCCATTACCCGACCAAATAGCGGATGGACTCCGGAGGTCAAATGGCGCGCGTAGACAAGCCTCCTTCCCGAGGAAGTTCCAGATGGCACCCTGGGCGCGATGGAAACCGGTTTGAGATCCGGGGAAAGCACAGCTAAATCACCAGGTAACACTTCGTTTTTGGGCTGACGGGGATCGCCTCTATAAAAGAGTTTTGTTGCCGGTATCACGCCAGTTTCGTCCATAACCATGACAAAACCTTCCGGAGGCTTATCGGTACCGTTTGCCTGGGCTTTCTCCCTAAGACCCTTGACTTCATCCGCCCCCTGCTGGTTGTATTGGTAAAGCACGCCACCTGAAATCACCAAGTTCGGGTGCTTGGTAACCAGCTCATTTTGCTCGGCAGTCCGCTTTTCTCCCGAAGCGGCAAATGCCTCCCGTAGTTTGGCACGAAGGGGTTCCCCATATTTTTGAAGCTCTTTTTCAAGGGCCTCCCGAACGAGGACCGATTCGCGCTCGGCCGCTTTTTGCATATCCTTTGCGATCCGCGCATCAACCTCGCCTGCCTTGGCGCGATCCTTGTCCGTGTATAGCGAAATAAGCCGCTGCCCAGGCACCCTCCATTGTCCAGGATTCACCGCGGGCTCAAGAATTGCCCTTATGCGAAAATAATCTTCCTGGGATATGGGGTCATATCGATGATCATGGCATTGGGCGCATCCGACTGAAACCCCTAAAAGAGATGCGGAAAAAACCTTGATTGTATCCGTCATCACCTGCTCGGCCCCATCAGCAGAATTCGCACCAGGCACCATGCGCAAAAAACCTGTCGCAGCAAGGGTCTCCGCTTGATCGGGAGTCAGATTGGTCCAGGGCTTGGGAACCATTTCATCCCCGGCCAACTGTTCCTGAATGAATTGGTCAAGAGGCAAATCCCTGTTGAACGCGCGGATCACCCAATCCCGGTACCGCCACGCATGATCCCGTGGAGAATCCGCCGAACCATCTCCTTCGGAATCAGCATACCCAACAACATCCAGCCAGTGCCTGGCCCATCTTTCTCCATAAGCGGACGATCCAAGCAACCGATCAACCGTCTTAAGCCACCGATCGGGGCTTTTGTCCCTTTCAAAGGTCTGAATTTCCTCAAAGTCTGGAGCAATTCCCGTCAAAACCAGGGAAGCCCGGACAAAAAGCTCTCGCGGACTCGCGGGTGGATTGAATCCCAATCCTTTTTCCATGAGTTTTTTACCGATGAACGCGTCTATTGGATTTTGATTTGGCCCAGACGGAACCTCTGGTTTTTTAAGCGGGACAAAAGCCCACCAGGATCTATCCTCCTCGGTAATTCCCAATCCCGGAGGCAATAGTTCCGGTTCCGTTTTTTTGGTGTGAGCACCTTCCCGGATCCAGCGCTCCACCAAAGCGATTTGGTCGGAGGGAACTTTTTTCTCACCCGGAGGCATGTCGCCTTGGCTCATTCGCTCCCAAAGTAAACTTGCAGAAGGATTGCCTTCGACCAGAGATGTTCCGGAATCACCACCTTTAACGGCAAATCGCTTGAGACGAAGGTCCAATCCACCTTTGGGTTTATCCGTTCCGCCATGGCAATCGAGGCAATACGCCTTGAGAATCGGCCTGATTTCTGTTTCAAAATGGATTTTTGGGACATTTTTTGAATTAGATGGAACAGCACTTTGGTTTCCAACAAAGGAAATCAGGGCCAAAATCAAACCACTGGACATAGGAGAGGCCCATCCAAAGGGGAAAGGATGGAAAAGGAATCAGGAAGGCACAGCCAATTCTGGCCAATTGGCGCCTGAAAGTCAACCAAAGAGGAAGCCGCGTTGGGGACAAGGGGCTTCATCACAAGCAAAACTAGCCAAATACCCCGTGAACTACCGGGAATCGGAGGATGCTGAGACTGCTGACCCAATCAGCCAATCTATTTTTTCACCAGCGTGGGACACAAGATACAGCGATTTTTCATTGGATTCTGGAAGAAAATCCACCCTGGTTCGCGAACCCTCTTGGCCACCAGGCAACGGAAAGAGACTCTCCAATCGGAATTGCTTCGAACTTAAGACCAACACTTTGGCAATTGCAGGCCTCCCTCCATTGCTGTCGGGATTCGCAAAAACCAGTTGGGGGACCTGGCGGCCATCCCAAACCACAATCCCATGGGAAACCAGATGCTGGTAATTGACATCCTGAGGCAATTCGGTCCGGATTCCCATTGAGGAAAACCAGTTAGCAACCCGATCGCGATCCGGGGGGGAGACTTCCCAGGCAAAACAATCATCCCAAAAAAGGTTCCAGGAATCATCTGTTACTGGAATGGGTCGGGTGAGCGCATAAAAAGCCCCACCACTAACCAGAAGCATTAGCGATGCCGCCAGGATTCCAACCCTCAACCTGCTTTTGGAAAGTGAGGGGCGAGACGGAATTACACCTCCTGGATTTTCGATTATCGGCTTGAACTCAAGTCGTTTACGGATCCTGTCGCCCATGCCAGAAGGGATATTTACCCTTGCGATTTCACGAGAGAGAAAACCATCCACGGAGAGCTCGGAAGCAACCCAGGCCCCGCAAGACTGGCAGGTTGCCTCATGGGTGCGCATGGAGATGAGGGATTCACCCAACTCGCGGTGGTTTTCCCCCCGTCCAAGCCTCCACAGATATTTGAAAAGCTCACAATCCATTTCAATTCCTTTTAAAGGCTCTTGATCCGCCTGTATTTGTTGGACTTAATCCGAGCCATTGATACCCAGTTGCGTTCGTAACCAGGATCTGCCCCGCGCTATCCGCGACATAACTGTTCCCATCGGAATATCCAATTGTTTCGCAATTTCCCGATACCCCATTTCCGCCAGATAATGGAGGACCAGTGGCTCACGGAAGGCCCAGGGCATTTTGTCCAAATGATTTTGGATATCCGAAAAATCCGGTTGATCTCTCTGTATTGGGCTCAATTGGGCCAACTCATCGACCCATGTGGGATCCCAATCCCGTTTTCGTTTGTCCTTTCGGAGTTTTAGCAGCCAGCTATTTCGAATAACACGAACTAACCAGGCCCTGATTTCGTCAGGTCCATTAGAGAGCCGGTCCTCATTTTCCTTGGCCTTGAGGAATGCTTCCTGAACCAGATCTTCGGCATCCGCAGCATTGGAACAAAATCGATAAGCCAAGCGGAATAGGAAATCCGCATGGAGATCGATCCATTCTTCTACCAGCTGTGCCATTGAATTCCTTTCAACCAATCAGGATTCATGCCCCATTCAATACTTCAGGACACGAATTATTCCCAAAACTTTAATTTCTTTGAAAAATTCCGGAAGCATTTCCAGTTTCCCGGAATAATTTCCGTCAAACTGTATTATATCTGCGTAACGGTGCACGAATCGGGGGCCCAATCCCCACGGCACTGGTAATTTCTTTGACCTGTTTCAGGAATCAACACCCATGAAGAAGTTCTTCGCAGCAGCTTTCGTTTTTGGTCTCTTCGCTACCGTCGGTTGCGGCCCCGAAGCCAAGAAGGAAACCAAGAAGCCCGAAGCCAAGACCCCCGCTGGCAAGCCCGAAGAGAAGAAGACCGAAGCTCCCAAGGCTGAAGACAAGAAGACCGAAGCCCCCAAGGCCGAAGAAAAGAAGCCAGAAGCACCCAAGAAGTAGTTTGTTTGGAAGGAATAAGGCACACGCCATTTCCGCCCGACTCCTCAAAAAAAACCCGGGAATGGTGGCAAACCTCCCGGGTTTTTCTATTGTTATCGATACACCATTTGGTGCTACACCCAGTTAGGAGTACTTTAATGAACCGTGGTATTTTCGCGACCTTTGCTTGTCTCATGGCTCTCACCCTTGTTGGATGCGGTGGCGAAACCCCCAAGAAGGAAACCAAGCCCGCTGCCGATGCAAAGACTCCCGCTGGCGATAAGAAGTAATTCCCGCAGGTCTTCGACATGCCGGTGGGAAACCTCCGGCATTTTTTTCGCTATGAAACGCACATATTTATTTATTCTGATCCTTGGATTTTCTGTCGGATGTACCGGCAGCAATTCCAGCCCTGGTTTCCACAAAACCAAGGAACGCCCCTCTGCGGCAATCGAGCCAACTGAAAAAGGTAACCCAACCCCTGCCGCAGATTCGGCTGATAAAAAACGGCCGTAATTGCACTTAAAACCGATCATATCTTTTCAAGAAAGGGCTTGAATACCCCTTTTTAATTTGGCAAATTTTTCAACAAAATCTATCTTTTTTTATTTTATCAAGACCGGTTTCTGGTCGATCCCTGACAATTTTCCTTTTTTTGCAATCCCGCTTGGTTTGATTCATCTCGTTAATCAAATTCCACCCCAACCTCCCCATAAACCAAAACAGGCAATTCCCTTCCTTTCAAACGATCTCAGGAAAAACGGCTATTACAACTCCATGTTTGGAATTCGCACCAAATTCTTGGAAGGTAAAAGCGGTTTTCTCGGCTAAACCAAATTACAAAAGAACTCACCGCCTCCAGAAAAGGAGACGGTGAGTAAGTGATTGATTTCGAACCGGAGCTTAATGTTAAGCCTTTTGAGGAGCAATACCCGTGGTGGAACCGGGAATCCCGGAAGGTTGACGGCCTTCACCCAAAATCAAAAGCAGCGGGCTGGCAACGAAAATCGAACTATAGGTGCCGACGATCACACCCATAACCATAATGAAAGCAAACAGGTGAACGCCTTCACCACCAAACAGGTAAAGCACCACAACAACAAGGAAAATGGTGAACGAGGTCCAGATCGTTCGGCTCAGGGTTTGGTTGATGGACTTGTTGATTAATTGTTCGGAAAGCCCAGGGTTTCGGCCGCGGACCTCGCGAATACGATCAAACACTACAATCGTGTCGTTTACCGAGTAGCCCACCAAAGTAAGGAGCGCAGCGACGGCGGGTAGATCGATTTTGAAATCCTGAATGAGGAAAATTCCCGCAAGACCTGGGATGAATTCCGCAAAATAGTGGCAGAATGCAATCACTCCCAAAGTGAAGAAAAGGTCATGAATAAGGCACAAAAGAGCCGCAAGTCCAAAGGTCCAGTTACCAAACCGAAACCAAAGGAAAATCACGATCGAAAGCCAACTTGCAACTATGGCATATAGCGCCCTTTGTTGGGTGCTCTGAGCAAGGGTCGAGTCGAAATTCTCCAACCGTTCGGGCACAGGACTATTTGCAAAAGTTTTCTGTACATCGGATATCACGCGACCAAGCAAGTCGGAATCAATCGAATCTACAAGCTCCATCCTCATTAGCTTGAAGCGTCCCGCTTGTTGCTCATCCAAAGGATCAAGTCGGGCAGACTTTAAGGTACTCATACCAGAGGCATCCGCAATTTTGGAATCGGACGCCGCCAAATCGTGGGCACTCTGACGAACCTGAAGAGCGACCTGATCGAGAGAAACAGGCTTGTCAAACCCAAGATCCACGGAAACCGGGGAGCCTACTGTAAGTTGGACTTTATCCTTAAGTTTTGCTTGGGTTTGGATATTGGCAGGAAGACCGGCCAAAGCCTTGGAGAGTTCCTCGCGGGAAACCGCCTTCCCAAGTGCGTACTTCCAGGTTTTGGATTTCCCATCCTTTTCGTCAACGCCACGAACCAAAAGGTCCGTTTCAGCGCTTACCAATTTTGCCGCCTTCAATGCGGCAAAAACCGCTGGCCTGGAAATCGTCACTGGTACAGCTTCCCCGAACAAAAGGTCGGCTGCGTTGGCGTTCACAAGGATACTTTCAAGCTTGGTACGCTGAAGATTGACGCCCAACTTTTCATTGATTACCTTTTTCACACGGTTGATGTCTTTTTCCGTGGTACGAAGGGTGAACAGCCGACTACGGTTACTTTCGGAAAACGCGGGGTCGGCAACGAAGATTTGCTCGATGGAGACCTCTGAGAGACCCTCACCTGCCTTTTCCCCCTCAAATTGCTTGCGAAGCCAGGAAATATTTCCCACTTCAGGATTGGATTTGAATCCCTCTTCCGATAGCAATCCCGTAAACGAGGTACCACCATTAAAGTCGATGTTCAAACCCGCCTTACCGCGGAAGAAGAACAGGCCAGCCCCGATAATGGTCAGCGCGACAGTAATTGTGAACATCTGCTTGCGGATGCTCATGAAATCAATTTGAGGGTTGGTGAACACCTTCAACATATTGAGGTGGCGCACACGACTGTTACGCATCCAGATGTCAAACATGGCACGGGTCATTGTTAGCGATGTAAACAAGCTGATCAAAAGCCCAAGGATCATACTGATACCGAATCCCTTTAGTTGGTCATTACCCACGATGTAAAGGATGATCGAGGTAAAGATCGAACTAAGGTGTGTGTCGATAATGGTGGGCAAAGCACGGTCATAGCCGTTGCGAAGGGCCAATGCAATTGATGCACCTCGCTCCTGCTCTTCGCGGAGACGCTCGTAAATCAGGATGTTGGCATCTACCGCCAAACCCAATGTGAGAACCAAACCCGCAAGTCCTGGTAAGGTAAATACAGCATTAACCTGAACCATAAAGGCCACGGTCAAAAGAAGGTTTGCAAATAGTGCAATACAGGCGATAAAACCTGAAACCTGATAATAGATAACCATGAACAACAAAACTGCTGCAAAAGCGGCAAGGATCGCCAAAGCACCGCTGCGAATGGTGTCCTCACCAAGAGTGGGCCCCATCGTGGTTTCGGAGACGGGTTGTGGTTTGAGAGTCGCGGGGAGAGCACCCGAGCGAAGCACATCAACATAACGGTCAACCTGGGGACCAGTAAAATCACCGGTAATTTGTCCGCTTTCGCTAATTGTGCTGTTCAAAGCCGGTGCAGATTGGATTTGTTGATCCAGGATGATTGCCAACTGTCGTTTGAAGCTGGCTTGGGAATCAGGTGTATTTCTTGAAGTGAGGGCAGAGAAACGATTTGCCCCCTCAGGATTAAACCGGAAATTGACAGCAAGTCGTCCCTTGTCATCGATTCCTTTTGAGGCGCTGCTGAGGTAATCGCCTGTTACTTTTTCACTGTCAGAAGATTCGCGTACCAGGAGGAAATATTCCATAGTTTTCCCCTCCTGTCGGTCTTTTAGGGCGATCCGATCCAGGTTGGGGATACGACGGCTAAATACGAGACCCTGGGTGCTGCTACCTAGGAAAACTTCAGTGGCTTCGCGCTTATCGCGGGCATCGGCAACCATACGGAATTGCCCCAGGCCATTTTTTTCACCCGCCTGGGAGGAATTCAAACCGAGTTCGTAAAGAAATTGTTTGCCCAATTCCACCCAACGGTAATTGGTTCGATAAGGCTCCCTGCGAAGGGTAACCGTGAAATCCTTGGTTCCATCCGCATTGACAGGAACTGGGGGAGCGTATCCCTGCAGTGCCAATTTGTCCAAAGCTTCAGGGGAGGTCGCTTTGATAGTTCGCTTTGCGGCTTCGATCCCTTCACGATCGTCGGTGCCATTGGCGAGAATACTGAATTCGAGTTGCCCCTGCTGGGAGATCTTTCCTTTAATGCGCTCAACTTCGTCGGAAGTGAGGCGTTTTTGACCTCCAGCACTAGTTCCAGCAAGACTATCAATCAGCTTTGAAACAACCACATCGGAAAGGTTATTTTTGCCTTCAAGGGACTTGCGCAAACGGTCTGCATCTTCGGTAACAATCTTTTCGCGGGTGATATACTGCTCAACGATTTCTTTGCGTTTGGAAGCGTCAAGTGAAGCAGAGTTCTCAACCGCCTGAACGGCAAGGGTGGAAAGGTCGTTGGTGCGAATAGCCTTATAGCTTTGTGGCTTTTGGGGAATTTCCTTTGCAAGCTCATCGATAAGCTGATTCCAGCGGTTTTGTTCGGCCTCCACCTGGCGGCGACCACCGGTGGGAAGAATGATTTCCACGCGAGGAGGATCGCCGGGAATAGGCCGAATGGTGATGTTGTAAAGATCGTTGGGATCTATGCGCCTTTTGAGGACTGCGGTCAGCTTTTCGACCAAATCACCGGAGGCGTCCTGGGTCTTGGAGGTATCGACCTCATACACGAGAACGGCGCCACCTGAAAGGTCCACACCAAGTCGGAAGCCTCCCTCACCGGCAAGATATTGTCTACCAGCTTTGGTAACAATAAGTCCCGAGATGAGGATGGGAATAAGGCAAAGTAACACCCGTCCGGGGTGGATGCCCATGCCAATGACCTTCCCGATGGAGGAAAAAAGTCGGCCAATGGTGGAAAACAACTGGTTTAGAGCTTCCATAATCCCTGCCCCAACGGGGCTCCTGATTGATCGAGGGCCGAGGCTTATCCCGGAGTTGCCGGGGTCTTGGCCGCCTCTTCCCTGGTGAAATTGCGCACAACACCCGACCGGGTCACCCGGATCTTGACCTGGTCATCGACTCGGAGCAACAACTCGTCGGCATTTTCCACGATGGATACCACCGTGCCATAAACGCCACCCGAGGTCAGCACCTTGTCATTTTTTTGGAGACTGTTTTGAAGGGTGGCACGTTCTTTTTCCTGTTTCATCGCAGGGCGCAAAAACAAAAGATACAACACCCCAAACATGAGGACAATTCCCCCTGTTTGCCAGATGAAGCTCATGTCCACTTGCGCAAAGAACAAGCCTGAAATCCCCCACCAGCCACGCGAAGCATAACCAGATACTTTCCGGACACTCCGCGAAACCGATATCCTAGGACCACCAATTCACCGTTCAAGGCCCCATCGCCCAAGGCAATTGGTCACATAGGCATCAAAGGTGCCAGTCTCTATGGATGCTCGGGCTCCCGCCATCAAATCCGCATAAAAGTGCAGATTGTGGATGGAAACCAGGGTTGGCCCCAACATTTCCTCCGTCTGGAAGAGGTGATGGAGGTACCCACGGGTGAAATTTTGGCAGCAATAACAGCCACATTCAGGGTCCAGAGGCTCGGGACTACCCCGATGCATGGCGTTTCGAAGCCGTGCGTCACCGGAGTGTGTGAATGCCATTGCATTTCGGCCGTTCCTGGTGGGCATTACACAATCGAACATATCTATGCCCGAAGCAACCGCACGGAGAAGGTCGACCGGACGACCAACGCCCATAAGGTAGCGAGGCTTGTTTTCGGGAAGAAAATCGGCACATGGCGCAAGGGCCTGGGCCATTTGCTCCGGAGTTTCGCCAACGCTAAAGCCACCCAAGGCATATCCGGGAAATCCCAATTCAACAAGTCGTTGGGCACAAAACTCCCTAAGGGACAAATCCGTGCCCCCCTGAACAATTCCAAAAAGCAGCTGGTCTTCCCGGGTTTGAGCTTCAAGGCATCGGCCGGCCCAATCTATGCTGCGGATGACCGCTTTTTTTAGATGATCGGGTGTGCAACCAAACGGAGGACACTCATCCAGACACATCGCAATATCCGAACCGAGATTTTCCTGGATCCGAATAGCGCGCTCGGGATTGAGCTCCAAAAGGGCTCCATCAATATGGGATCGAAAGGAAACACCCTGATCGGTGATCTTTCGCATTTCGGCGAGACTAAAGACCTGAAAGCCACCAGAATCCGTAAGGATGGGCAGGTTCCAATTCATGAATTTGTGAAGACCGCCAAGGGAAGCGATTAATTCATCGCCCGGACGGATGGCCAAATGGTATGTATTGGCAAGAAGGATTTGGGCCCCGGTTCCCAACACCATTTCAGGAGTAAGCCCCTTTACGGTGGCGCAGGTTCCCACAGGCATGAATACAGGGGTTTGGATCCGCCCATGGGCGGTCAAAAAAGAACCGCGACGGGCTTTCCCATCGCGGCGAATCAATTCAAATTGTGCATTTCTAACGGGCATTTTGCCGTCATTGTTCCATGAACATTAAGGGGCAAATACACTAGTCGCCGCGAAGGCTGACACCCATGATTGTCAACTTTTCACGAACTTCATTTAGGGAGGTCACGCCGAAGTTGCGCGCTTCCATCAACTCATCCGCGGTCTTGCTCAAAAGCTCGCCCATGGTGTTGATGTTGAGACGGGTCATGCACTTGCGCGCGCGAACCGAAAGGTTCAGTTCAGACACGGGCTTGCCATAGATCGCCTGCTCCTGCTCGGAAAGCTGAATATGGTCAACCCGGCCCGTTGCGCGTTCCGTGGGAGCGCCTTCTTCAAGCGACTGGCCCAACCGCAATCCTTTGATGGTGAGCATCTGTTTGATTTCGTTGAGCGATTGCTCCCCAAAATTTTTGGATGCCATCATGTGCTTTTCGGAGATACGGGTAAGGTCGCCCAAGGTTTTGACATTGAGCTTTTTGAGGCAATTCCGCGCCCTAACGGAAAGTTCAAAGTCCGTAACAGGAATTTCGAACACCTGGCTGAGGCGTGTGTCAACCTTATCATCGGTGTGGCTGATCACCATCGATTGTGAGGCTTGCGCATCCTTGAGGAACAATCGCGCCTGGGCATCAAGCGGATTGGCCGCAAGAAGCTTGCGGTAGCACTCTACAGCCTTGGTGTACTGTCCCATGTCTTCATAGAGAACACCCAAATTGTTGAGGGTGCCCAAATGAACGGGCGGATGGCGAAGGCAGCGTTCGTAATAATCAACAGCATCGTCATCGTTGCCGGCATAATCATTAGCACGAGCCAATTCAAAAAGCGCCCCGGTATGCCCAGGGTCAAGCTTGATGGCTTGTTCAAAAGATTCAATCGCCTGGGAAAAAAGCCCATCTGCCGAGGCAAGACAGCCTTTTTGGAAGTGGTATTCCGCTGAGTGCGAAGCCATATCCGCAAGTTTGGCCAAAGTGGCTACTGCCTCTTTGATATTGCCGGATGCACGGTAAACAGCAACTTTTTGAAGATGAACCTGGGATGCGGTGTAACCACCCTTTTCAGCCCGTTCAAATGCACGCAAAGCTTCGGTGTAATCTTTTTTGCCCAAAAGCGCCCGGCCAAGATAAAAGTTGGCCAGAGTGCTATCCGCCTGTCGAAGGTGTTCGATAGCTTGGGACGGATGCCCGAGGAAAAACAGTGACAGACCAATCTTGAGGTGGAGTTTGTTGGACTGCTCGGGCCTTGCAATCTCGAGCTTCTTTTTCAGGACCTCGGTTGCATCTCGCAAAATGCTATATTGCGAGTTATCTTCTGCTAAACCATTGCGAATCTGCTGGACGGTTCCCGCATCGCAATCTTCTTTTTCGACCAGCAATACCTTTAGGTCCACCATTCGCCTGACCCCAATTCATCCCAAGGGCAATTCAAGGTAAACCGTTAGGATACTAGAATCCCCTCTGCTTTAGCAAGAGGTCGAACAAGAACAGGATGGAACATGGCTCCCAAGGAATCCGGCACTACCCCACCATGCTATGCCATGGTACATCATGGTTTGGAACAGGTAGCCTCTGATGAAATCAAGGAAAAACTTGATGGAGACATTCGAAAAACCCTTCCCGGTTTTGTCATGTTCCGACCCGGCTATTTTCATCAAAATCTTTTGAATTTAAGGACTACTGAAGATGTTTTTCTACTTGCATGGGCTTCCGGTGCCCTAACCAAACGGGCGTCGGACCTTGATCTGATTCAAAAATGGACAACACGCGAGGCTGACTGGAGCAAGTTGATTGCCCTTCACCAACAAATCCGACCAAAAAAACATGCACGAATGACCTTCCGGTATGTGGTTCAAATGGAAGGTGAAAGGGCATTTTTCCGCAGGGATGCCCGAGAAGTTTTCGCCAAGGCCGTCGCCCGACACATCCCACCCAAATGGGTTCATGTCGACGAAAACGCTGACATTGAATTTTGGCTCACAATTGACCAAACCACCGCTGTTTCCGGTGTCAGGTTGTCCGACAGGTCGATGCGACATCGATTGGACAAATGGATACACCGCCCCGCTTCGCTCCGCCCATCCGTGGCTGCCTCGATGGTCCGCCTTGCCAAAATTCGCCCCGGGGACCCGGTTCTTGATCCCTGTTGCGGTTCCGGAACGATTCTCGCGGAACACATGATCCAACTTAAGGATCTCGACGAAAAAGCCCCTCCGGTTTGCCTTGGGGGCGACATCGAAGCGGCGGCCGTTAGCGAAGCCCAAAGCAACCTTAGGAGCTATGGCGATCCTTTCCTCGCAAATTGGGACAGCGCGCTTTTGCCGGTTGAGAGTGAATCCATCGGGAAAATCGTGGTAAATCCACCGTTTGGTAAACAAATCGGTGATCCGGAGGAGATGCCAGATCTTTACAATGTGTGGTCCCAGGAGTGGTTTCGGGTCGGCAAGCCAGGCTGTCGGCTTGTGGCGGTCACCAGCATGCACCGGGAACTCAACGACGCCTGCGTCGGGGCTGGATGGAAATCAGAAAAGAAGGTCCTCTTTTCCATTTTGGGGCAAAGGGCCACCATTAGCGTCTGGATCAAACCGTACTAACCAGTTAGATTAGGTCGGTAAGCTTTCTTTCGTTTCTGATCGGATTGGGTGCCCCATGCAGATCCAGTGTCCAGGATGCAAAACCAAACTCCAGCTGCCCGATGAGACAAAACCCGGTACTCGGGTCCAATGCCCCTCGTGCAAAAAAGTACTGGCTTTGCCAGGGGCATCTAATCCTTCGGGGGCCGGAGGGTCCCCACCCAAACCACAACCCTCCCCTCCAAAACCCGCTCCCGCTCCCGCGCCAAGTTCTTTTGAAGACGAGGATGAAGGCGGACTTTATGGAGTTCGCAACGACCCGGATTTGGATGATGAAGAGGATGAAGAATCCCCAAAAAAAGGAAAATCCAAGGGACCTGCCAACACTCCCAAAAAGAAAAAACCCGCAATCAATTATGCGCCTGATACATCGATCAAGGATCTTCGCGGACCGGCAATGAACCATGTGGTTCAACCATCCAATTACATGATGCTCCAGTGTGGGCTTGTGATGGTCACCGCAATCGCAAGCATTGCAATTGCGGTTTGGCCTTTCATGTTTCAGGAAAGGGTTCTCATACCTACCGTGGCGCTAAAGCCTTACTATGCCGAAAAAATGGCAGCGCCTGGAACAGAGGGCAAGAACGCGAAATCACGATGGGACAGGATCGATGGCGGTTGGGTGGAATGGCCAAGACCAAAGAAAGCCAAAGAGGATGACACCGGGTTCAGCCGAGGCGAGGAAATGAAGGATTTTGAAGTCGAAGCGGCCATGATCGAAGTGAACAAGCATTATCCTTTTGCGGTCGCATGGCTAGTCCTCAGTATTTTGATCCTGGCTTATGCTCTAACGGTTGCTTTTGGTGCGGTCAAAATGCAATCGTTGGAATCCTATGCCTGGGCTATGACCTCGGCCGTTCTTGCCATGCTTCCTTTTGGGGCGATGGGGCTGCTGGTTTACTTTTTCAAGCCTGGCATGGATTTCCAGGCGGATATGCCGATTATCCTTTTCGTATTGGCAATTGAAGCCGTTTTTACTCTTTTGGTTGGTCTAATGAACCTTGCTGTCCTCTTGAAGGAGGAAGTCAAAGCAGGTTTTGCCTACCGAAGTGACGCTGTTGGCTAAGATCGATTGGAAAGTAGCCTAACAAGGGGTCAAAAAGGCCCCTTCCGTCTTGTGACGAGGCTCCAGATGCCTTTTAATTTTTCCATCAAACCGTTGGCGTGACTGATTCTGAAAAGATTATAAAGATCGTCACGGTGGTCATTTCCTGACCATGCATTGTCATAATGCGGTCGAAATTGCCCTTTTCGGATGCTCAGTACCATCGGCCTTGTCATCGCCAGAAGCCCCTCCTCTCCCTGGGTTACCCCCCAACCACTGGTCCCGCGACCTCCCAAAGGAGCATCGGGATGAGCCACAGGCGCAATCACATCGTTTACGCTTACAAGGCCGGAATCGAGCAAAGGCCCCAGCTCCAATCCATCATCCACATCCCCCGCAAAAACAGACCCCGCAAGGGAGAACGAGGTGGTACCCAATAGCTTGGGCAACTCTTCCAGCTGGTCAAATGGTATCGCAACCGCCAACGGAGCAAAACAGGCCTCACGGCAAGCCAATAAATCGGTCCTTTCCGTTTCGATCAGGACCGGTTGCATCCCTGATTTGCCGCCAACCTCTGCAAAGTTCCCCCCGGTAATCGTTGCGTTTTTTGTCCTGGCATCTTCAATGATGGACCTTGCAACCGTGATTTGTCCTCCAGTGGCTAAAGGCAATGGGCCCTCTGTAAATATCTTCGCACGCAAAGGCGCCAATATTGCCTCATAATGGCCTCGGTAGATGAAAAGCCTTCTGGGTGCAATGCAGGTTTGCCCCGAATTGGAACGAATCCCGTACCAAATGGCCTTTCTAGCCAAATCCAGATCGTGACAGTCTTCGAGCACAACGAGTGGATCCACCCCTGAGAGTTCAAGAACGGATGGGATTAGCCTTTGGGCAAGCTTTCCGGCGATGGCCCGACCGGTTGTTTCCGCCCCGGTAAATACCAGAAAATCGATTTCCTGATCGCAAAGCCATGCTCCATATTCGCGGTCCGCGGGTAGAACCACCAACCGATCGGGACCAATCCCTGCTTCCCGAAATACACTTTCCAAAACCCGGGCGGACTGGGGCGCAACTTCCGAAGGCTTCCAGACCACGCTGTTGCCGGCGGCCAATGCATGAAGGATTTGGACGCCAGACAAAAAAATCGGGTAATTCCAAGTTCCAATGATTCCAACCACCCCATAGGGAATCCGGCAAACCCACTGCTGATCCCCAAGCCAAAATGGCGACCGTGAACACCTCCGGGAGGCCAATATCTTTCTTGCCCGGGAACAAAGGAACTTGCAAGCCTCCGCCAAAGGGAGCAAATCACCTCCAAGAACTTCCCCAGGGGACTTGCCCAGGTCCACTCTTGCCGCTTCGACAAATTCCCCTGCCCTTTTCACAAGGGCACCTCGCAGCTTCTGCACGGGCCCCAAACGGGAAAGGATGGGTTCCTTGCGGCGCTCCATCGAAAGTCCGCCCAGCCGTCGTATCTCTAACTCCCAGCGGTTTCCGTCATGTAATTGAACCAACGACTGATCCCCCGATAGATGCTACCACCGACAACCCGGACCCATTCATGAACCCAGTTCCAGAGTTTCCCGAATGGATTACCGCCGATCTTCCCGGGATTGGTGGGAGTTTCAAGGCCTGCCCGGAGGATTTTCTTGTTGAGGAGATTCCCGCCTATGAACCATCCGGCACCGGAGAATTTCTTTATTTATGGATTGAGAAGCGGGACCTTGCCGCAGGCGATCTTCTCCGGGTGGTGGGCCAAGGTCTTGGAATTCGCCAACAGGACATTGGAACGGCGGGGCTAAAGGACAAGGTGGCACTAACACGCCAATGGGTTTCGGTACCGGGCAACGCTGAGGAACACCTAAGCAAATTGGACCACCCCTGTGTTCGGATCCTCCAGACGGGGCGCCATAACAACAAGCTTAAAACAGGCCATCTGAACGGCAACAGGTTTCAAATCCGGATCCGAAATACGATCCCTGGAGCCCAGCAACGGATGGAAGCCCTTTTGGAAAGAATCCAATCCCGGGGTATTCCTAATGCCTATGATCGCCAAAGATTTGGCCGGGGAAACGAAACACTAAAGCTTGGGGTGGAACTCCTTTTGGGAACGGCCCCCAAGTCCATTAAACCCTGGTTGAGACGGCTTGCGGTTTCTGCTTTGCAATCCGGCCTTTTCAATAGCTACCTCCTGTTGCGCCAGAAAGAGGGTCTATTGCACAAAGTAATTCCAGGCGAGGTTCTTGCCAAATGCCCCGCAGGGGGCATGTTCCGGGCACCAGTCGATGCTGAGCTCCTTTCCCCGGAACAAGCGCGGATGGATAACCACGAGATCACAGGCGCAGGTCCCATTTATGGCTGGAAGCTTTTCGCCAGTGAAGGCCCTGCAAAAGCGAGCGAAGATGCCCTCCTCGCAGGGGCCGGTCTATCGCGCGAGTCCTTCTTGCGCGAAAAACGAATCACCGAAGGAAGTCGAAGGCGTAACCTGATATTCCCCCAATTGGAGATTGTTGGCTGGGAGGGCCAGGATGTGATCATTCGATTTGGCCTTCCTTCCGGTTCGTACGCGACAAGGATACTTGGTGAACTAATGCACAGCGATGAAACACCCCCTGAGTCTCCCTGTGATTCCGATTCTGACGACAGTGCGGAGTTTCCGGAGACCTGATTTATAGGATTTGCCCACTTGACCAAATTTCGTTTGAGCCTTAGCGCTGCGGTCATCAAACTGGTTACTAATGATTGTTACCAACGCAGCTGGAGTGGCTCCCGTGAACCCAAACGATGTCATCGCGGAATGCACCGTACCCGAGAAGATTCTGCTTGCCGCCTCGGAGCTTGAAGGCAGGGGTGAAACCCCTTTCTCGGCCGAGGCTCTGATTGTTTGTTCCTGGAAAGGGCATCCGAAAACTTTTGGCCTAAAAGGGTTCGCTGACTTTCATCCGGATTCCAACAAAGTCCTTGCCAGCATCATGGGCGAAAAAGGATTAGCGAAAAAAGGGTGGCTACAAAAAGTGGGCCAAAAGCTTTATGTCCTCACCGAGGACGGAAAAGAAGTGGTCCAACGACTGCGTCAGGGGGAAACCGTCACACTTTCCCGCGCGGCAAAATCCGTAAAAGCTCCCGGCTTCCCGCCCGAACTGGAAATTTTCGTCCAATCGATTTTTGATTCCGCCGCGTTTACCAAATTCCAGGAACAGCGCCGCGCGGAAATTATCTTTGTCGAAGCATGCAAGTTCTGGGGCATTTCCGAATCCATGACCACCGATGCCATCGACAACAGGCGCCTGACCTTCGCGGACACGCTCAAACAACTTAAAGTCGAAGTGAAACCCTCAACCATGCTCTCCAATGGGCGAAGCCTGGATCCCGAAGACCTCGACTTCATCATCAGAGTTCATGAGTTTCTTCAGGACCGATTCAGCCGAAACCTTGCCATGCTTCGCCACAAGAGCCAAGGCTAACCTGTTCGATAACTGTTTTTTATGAGGGAATCCCAAAGCTCCGGGATTCCCTTTTTTATTTGCCCAAATTTCAGATTCCATTCCAAATCAACTTACCAGTGGGCGATTGGCCCCTCCGGAAGACGGATTTCATGTTCGGCGGGGTGCCATTCCCCCTTTTCCTCTCTCTGGGATAGGATTTCGGCAATCCGACCCACCATGTTTGCAAAATGCTCCGCGCTTTGAATCATCACCAGCTCCTGTTGGATCTTTTTGCCGGGACGAAGGACTTTGCAATACCATGTCGCAACTTTGCGAAAATTGATACAGGCGGAACGCTCCGTTCGCAAACTTAGCATCGACTGAAAATGGCTGTCCATGAATTCCAGGCGCTCCCGATAGGTTGGATGAGGGCCCGGGTCGCCGGTTTCATCCCAAAGGGAAAGTCTTTTGAATATCCAGGGATGCATTAATCCGCCCCGACCAATGGCAATACCCGCGCACCCAGTATCCTTGAACATTCGGGCTGCATCCTGAATGGTTCTCACATCTCCGTTGCCAAAAACCGGAATTTTTTCCACCGCCTCAACAACACGCCGAATCCCCTCCTCATTAACCCCACCCCGAAAACCTTGTTCACGGGTCCGACCATGAATGGTGATCGCAGCCACCCCGACTTTTTCAAACTCCCGGGAGAAAAAAGGCGCAGTCAGCTCCGTGTCATCCCACCCCAGACGCATTTTTACCGTTACCGGAATGGAAACGGCACCAACAACTTTTTCGACAAGGCCCACTGTGTTGGTGGGTTGGCACATCATTGCGGAGCCGCCGCCGCCCTTGGTAACCTTGTTGACCGGGCAACCCATGTTGATGTCCACGATGTGGGCACCATGGTCCTGGCACCACTTGGCCGCATGAACCATAACATCTGGTTCACTGCCAAAAATTTGCATGGCAAGGGGCTCATCCTCCGGGCAGGTTTCCGCCAATTCGAGGGTTTTGCCTCCACCCTGGATGAGTGCCCTGGCGCTTATCAGGTCGGTGGTGGCCATTCCCAGCCCGCCCAAACGCCTCATGACCAACCGAAACGGAAGATTGGTGTACCCCGCCAGTGGGGCCAAGGTAAATCGGGTGGAAAGTGTTCGTTCTCCAATTTTTACAAGCCTGCCGGGCACCCTGGGGGGTATCGGTTCGAGCTGGGGAACTGCAATTGGGACTTCGTAAAGCCCGTCGGAAACAGGATTCTGCACGCAATCAACCCTTGTGAAAAACAAACTTGGCCGGATTTCCTTCGCATACCGATCCGGCTGGGGGCCGCCAAAGAACCGTTTTTTCGATCTGATCCGCCACTTCAAAATCCTTGGCGGTGATCCCTCCCGCGGAGTGGGTTTTGAGTTTGACAATCACCCGACCCCATGTCACTTCCAAGTCAGCATGGTGATATGCCGCTTCACAAACAAAACCGATGGCATTGACCAACATCAGGGTTACTGGCCATCCATCCGTATTCAATTTTCGCCTTATCCAACCGTTTTCGAGATACCAGTGAACCAGCCCAAATTTATTGAGCAAATTTCCTATCTCCGCCTCGGAAAACACGATTTCTGATTGAGATCCCATGGCGATTGCCTCCTTGAGCTTGACGCTAATGATCTTACGGAGGATCCTTGAGGCAGGAAAATGCTCCCAATTGCTTATCAAGGAACCCGGTAATGAAAGCCAAATGGTTCGCCTCGTCCCTTTTGATGGCAGCGGTTTGTGGCTGCACCGACGATATGGAGCACCTTAAGGCAATAGGCGCAAAATTGGCCAATCGAACTCCCCAAGCCGAAAAACTAGGCAAAATGCCATGGTCAGATACCGCCCGGCAACTCCATTCCGCAATAAGTCGGGCTCCACTGGTTCACCGGGTTTCCTATCGGCTACAGTTTGACAAGGACTTGGCAGAGGAAAAAGTTTCCACCGAACTCAAAGGCCCAGGGCAAATTGAGCTGATCGGATATGTTTCCTCTGAAAACCATCGGGAACGCGCCGGGGAAATCGCCTCAAGGACCCTTGGGGTCGATGAGGTTGTTAACAACCTCAAGGTAGGCAAACCGGAAAGTGCCCCGATGGCGGGAAATACCAAAGGTGAATCCAATATCCCAGAAACATCGGCCAAGGACCCAGCGTCCAAACCGGAGCAGGGATCTCCCCAATTGGGCACCCAGCCAACCGAAAAAGGAAATATCCCTTCGGATTCCAAACCTTCTCCGCAACCGGGCGCAAACCCGCTGCAAGTGCCCTCAAATGGGAGCCCGGTTGGGAACCTCGGGACCAATTCGGTGATTCCCTACTCCGAAAGTTCGCCGGCACGGTCAATCGCACCAAGTGGCCCCCAAACTTCATTGGGAAGCCCTGTCACGATTCCCCCAGTCCCGGATAAAAAATAACCTCTGGGAAATCAGAGACTTTTTGATGGCAGAAAAAAAAAGAGACCCCGAAGCCGGAGTCTCTTGTTCGTTTAACAAGGTTTAGCTAACCTTTTTGGAGCGGGTTTTAGCTCCTAGTAGAGATCGTCGCCCCCTGGGCCCTTCTTGTCGTCCTTGGTAGCTTCCGCAATCAAGGCGTCTGAAGTGAGCAGGAGGGTCGAAACTGATGCCGCATTTTGAAGAGCGGAGCGAACAACCTTGGTCGGGTCGATAATACCCTTCTTTACCATATCGACATAAGCATCGTTACGGGCATCGTAACCTTGGTTGAAGTCCTTTTCGGCAAGAACCTTGTGCATTACAACCGCGCCGTCCTGGCCAGCATTGGTGGCAATTTGCTGGATCGGAGCGCGACAAGCACGAACAACAATATTGTAGCCGACTTCTTCATCATGGGTCAGGCCAGAAGGCTTGAGGCCATTGGAGGCGCGCAGGAGGGCAACACCGCCACCGGGAAGGATACCTTCCTGGACGGCTGCACGGGTGGCGTGCATGGCGTCTTCAACGCGGGCTTTCTTCTCTTTCATTTCGGATTCGGTCGCTGCGCCAACATTGATCTTGGCAACGCCACCGGAAAGCTTGGCGATACGCTCGCTGAGCTTTTCACGATCGTAGTCGCTGGTCGACTTTTCCAGCTCGCGCTGGATGCTGCCGATGCGAGACTTGATATCGTCCTTCTTGCCTTTGCCTTCGATAATGGTGGTGTTATCCTTGTCGATACGAACCTTGGTCGCGCGACCGAGGTCTTCGAGTTCGATGGCTTCGAGGTTGATTCCGAGGTCTTCGAAAATCGCCTTGCCACCGGTCAATTTCGCGATGTCTTCGAGCATGGCCTTGCGGCGATCACCGTACCCCGGAGCCTTGACTGCGCAACATTTGAGAGCGCCACGCATTTTGTTGATGACGAGAGTCGCAAGGGCTTCGCCTTCGACTTCTTCGGCAATGATCAGGATCGAACGACCCTTGTCAAGAACCTTCTCAAGCAAAGGAAGGAGATCTTTGTTAGAAGAGATCTTCTTTTCGTGTATGAGAATAAGGGGATCTTCAAGCTCGACTTCCATCTTGGTGGAGTCGGTGATGAAGTAGGGGGAGAGGTAACCGCGGTCGAACTGCATGCCTTCAACGAACTCGTGTTCGGTACGAAGGGTCTTGCCTTCTTCAACGGTGATTACACCGTCCTTGCCAACCTTTTCCATCGCTTCGGCGATGATCTTGCCAATTTCTTCGTCGTGATTTGCGGCGACGGTTGCAACGCTTTCCAGGTCCTTGGAAGAGGTGCGAACGGGTTTGGAAGCGGCCTTGAGCTTCTCGACGATGTCTTCTACGGCCTTCTCAACGCCACCCTTCATAAGCATGGGGTTGACGCCTGAAACAACGGCCTTGATGCCTTCGTTGTAAATGGCTTCGGCAAGGACGGTCGCGGTAGTGGTGCCGTCGCCTGCGACATCGCTGGTCTTGCTGGCAACTTCGCGCACCATGCGGGCGCCCATGTTTTCAAACTTGTCTTCGAGTTCGACTTCCTTGGCAACGGTTACGCCGTCCTTGGTCACGGTCGGTGAACCGAAGCTCTTTTGGATCACAACATTGCGACCCTTGGGCCCGAGGGTTACTTTCACTGCGCGGGCGAGCTTGGTTACGCCACGACGCATGGCCTCACGGGCTTCCTGGTCAAACGCAATTTGCTTGGCTGCCATCTAAAACTCCTTTGCGAACTCAATCAATTAGGGGTGCAAAATCAAAAATGAAAAACTGAATTGGGGAAATTGCCGGAGCGGGAATCAACCAACCACGGCAAGGACATCGTCCTCGCGTAGAAGGAGGATGTTGTCGCCGCTGATCGGCTTGAATTCATCTCCAGCCCAAGATGCGAAAATCACATGATCTCCCACCTTGACCTGGACCGGACGGCGCTCACCACTTTTCAGGAGCTTGCCCGGGCCAACCGCAACGACCTTGCCCTGCTGGGGTTTATTTTTGGCCGTTTCGGGCAGAATGATACCGCCCTTGGTCTTTTCCACTGAACTGGCCCGCTCGACCACAATACGATCGGCGATGGGCTTAAGAGTGTTGCTCATTGTCGTCCTCCACTTGTCTCAAACCTCAAGCAAACATCATGCCCATGACTAAAAAACCCATGAGCACCTCCACAAACCCTTATTATTTATGGGTTTGCATTTTACCTTCTCATAAATTCCCATCCCGCAGGTTTCTGCCAACCAGGTCCGGCGCTAACGGGGAAACTGTCGGAACGGCAGTCTGGATTCCCCTTGCACCTCGGCCAATTTGGTTTACTGCCCCTTTAGTCATCCATTCTTCCTTGAGACACACAAGGCGAAACGGTATCCTAAAATGGTCAGTACCCACACCATCACTGGTTTAATTCCCCCAGACGAACATGTTCCCAAAAACCCATCCTTTGGTTTCCATCCTTGCTGCCAAGGGGTCTGTGGGTGTTGCGTTTTCTGGTGGAGTGGACAGCGCACTTGTTGCCTTGGCCGCATTCAAGGCATTGGGAGACAAAGCCGTTGCCCTGACAGGCGATTCCCCCAGTGTGCCCCGCAGGGAACTGGAGACCGCCAGAAGACTCGCCCAACAAATAGGAATCAGGCACCACATCCTTGGAACCGAGGAGTTCCAAAGCCCCGACTATTCAAAGAACGATGGCAGCCGTTGCTACTTTTGCAAAAGCGAACTGTATTCTCAAATTCGACGGGCCCAACCCGAGCTTGGCTTTGAAACCATTTGCAGCGGGGCCAATCTGGACGATCTTGGGGATTACCGCCCCGGGCTGACCGCGGCGAAAGAAGCGGGAATTTGCCATCCGCTAATCGAAGCTTCCATGAACAAGGAAATGGTTCGCGAACTTGCCTTGGAATGGAATCTGGAAATCTGGGACAAACCAGCAAGCCCCTGCTTGTCCAGCCGGATTGCCCCCAATCTGGCAGTCACACCGGAACGGACCCTCCGTGTGGAAAAGGCGGAAGACTTTCTCCACGACATAGGCTATCCAATTTGTCGGGTTCGTTATTTTCCCAACGACATCGCCCGGGTGGAAGTTCCAAGAAACCGCCTACCAGAGCTGGTCCTGCACTCCAAAAGGGTTCGGGAAACCCTTTTGGGCCTTGGCTTTACCCAGGTAGAAATCGATCCCGAAGGTTTTCAATCCGGCAAATTGAATCAATTGATTCCCCTCAACCAAAAGCAGCGCTGGACCCAACCCGCTTAGCCTCGCAGGATTCCCCCATGAACAGTGTTAACCCACTTAAGCCAACTCCCACAAAGGCTCTTCTTGAACAACAATTCCTGGAGATCCGCTGTAAAATCCTTGACCTGGCAGCTCAGCTTGATCGCTTGCAACGGGGTGGCGACCTCGAAGCAATCGAAGGCGATCCGAAATGGACCAGAATCCAAAAAGGGATCACGATTCTGGCAACAGATCAGCCCGCAAAGGCCCAATCCGTTCAGGAGCTATTTTCCCTCCACTACGACCCCGACTGGAAGAAACCTTCACCCCGGTTTTAGACAAGAAAAAATCAACACAGATCTCCTTTTCGAATTGCCTGGAGCTTTACCAGAATGACAAGCTACATTGATCCGCACATTCACATGATCAGCCGGACCACGGACGACTATCACCGCATGGCGCGTTGCGGTTGCCTGGCTATTTCCGAGCCCGCTTTTTGGGCAGGATTCGACCGGGGCTCCGCCGATGGTTTCCGGGATTACTTTCGCCACCTGGTAGAGGTTGAGCCCAAGCGAGCCGCCCAGTTCGGGATCCAGCATTATTCATGGCTTTGCATCAATGCCAAAGAAGCGGAGAATGTTAGTCTCTCCCGTGATGTGATCGCCATAATTCCTGAATTTCTCGACAAGCCCGGCGTGCTGGGAATTGGCGAAATCGGCCTCAACAAAAACACTGCCAACGAAGCCATTGTGTTTCAGGAACACCTCGACCTGGCCATGAAAACCGACGAGATGATTCTGATTCATACCCCCCACCTTGAGGATAAACTCAAGGGAACCCGAATGATCATCGACATGCTGAAGAACGACCCCCGCATAAAACCCCACCGGGTCTGCGTGGACCATGTCGAAGAGCATACGGTCCGCTTCGCGCTGGATGGAGGATTCTGGTGCGGGATGACACTTTACCCGACCTCCAAATGTACACCCTCAAGGGCCGTGGACATTCTCGAAATGGTTGGTCTGGAAAGGATTATGGTCAACTCCGCCGGAGACTGGGGGAAATCGGATCCTCTGGCGGTACCGGAATTGATTTTGGAAATGCGTCGCAGGGGACACCCGGAATCGGCCATCAAAAAGGTCGTGTATGAGAACCCGCTCGCGTTTTTCCGGCAAAGCCGTCGCTGGAGCGAGCCGTCGCTGCGAAACGAATCCTGATAACCAATCCGAAGAAAAGACTTTCCATGTATCTATTGGGGATTGAATCCTCCTGCGATGAGACCGCTGCTTCGGTGTTCACGGATGAACCGAGGGTCCTTTCCAGCGTGGTGGCCTCACAGGATCGGTTCCACGCCCGTTTTGGCGGAGTGGTTCCCGAAGTTGCGGCTCGTGCCCACCTTATTCAGATTATTCCCGTCATCCGACAGGCATTGAGCGAAGCGAATATTCGCCCCTGTGACCTCGGCGCGGTCGCTGTTCAAAACCGACCAGGCCTGGTGGGATCGCTCCTTGTTGGTGTTTCAGCAGCAAAAATGATCAGC
>CAMBMH010000014.1 GCA_945868575.1 Singulisphaera sp. GP187
CATTGAAAAACTCGAACCACGACAAGCCTACCTCACCCACATCAGCCACGAACTCGATCACGACAAGATCAACGATTCGCTGCCGGGAAATGTCCGCCTGGCTTACGATGGGCTGAGTTTTGCGTTCTAGGGAGCACCCCATGTCCCCAAACGAAACCAATACTGATTTCCCAATTCCGACAGGGTTCCCTGAGGAGCTTTTCGGAAGACTTTCCCGCCACGGGCAAACCCACCTGCTTCTGGATTGGGACAAGCTTGACAGCACCACCCGCGAAAATCTCTTAAAGCAGATTGATCTTGTTGATTTTGAGCTGATTGATTCACTTTGGAAATCGAGGACCAAAACTGCCGCGGGAACCTCCAACTCCCTTGAGGCTCCGCAATTTTTCGACCCCTACCTGGATGCCTCCGAAGCCCGGTCTTGTGCCGAAACGGGAAGCCAAGCGCTTTCCCAAGGCAAAGTCACTTGTGTGCTGGTCGCGGGCGGCCAGGGAACCCGGCTTGGGGCAACCGTTCCCAAGGGGTGCCTTTCGGTCGGACCCATTTCGGGGAAATCCCTTTTCCAGTACCACAGTGAACGGGTTTGCGCCCTTTCCCGAAGGTATGGGGTTGCTATTCCCCTCCTTGTGATGACCAGCCCGGCGACCCACAAGGCCACCCTCGCTTTCTTCAACGAAAACAACGGCTTTGGTCTTGGCCCGGACCAGCTACACTTTTTCCAACAGGGAACCATGCCCGCTGTGGATCTGGAAACAGGCCGGTTGCTTCTTGAGGCACCGGGGCGCCTTTTTGCCTCGCCTGATGGACATGGGGGGTGTCTTGCCGCCCTGGCCGGTCTGGGGTGGCTTGACTGGATGGCCAAAAAAGGCATTGAACAGATCTTTTATTTCCAGGTCGACAACCCCCTGGTCCGTATCGCCGATCCCATCTTTTTGGGTCATCACTTGCGTCACAATGCCGATGTCTCATCCCGCTTTGTGGAAAAAACCATCGCATCGGAAAAGGTTGGCGTTTTCGCACAGACGCCGGGCAACCATCACGGGAATGCCCCACGCTGCGCACTGGTGGAATATTCCGACCTGACCCCAGAACAGACAGAGGCCAAAGCCGAAGACGGCGGATTGTTGTTTCGCTGTGGCAGCCCGGCCATCCACCTCTTTTCGAGGAAATTCCTGGAAGAGGTCGCCCCTGGCCATGCCCGGCTCCCGTTTCATCTGGCCAGGAAGAAGGTCCCGTTTGTAAACGAAAAAGGCGCGCCTGTCCTCCCAAAGACAGAAAACGCTCTCAAGTTTGAAAAATTTGTCTTTGATGCACTGCCCCTGGCGACCAGGTGGACCCTTGTCCGGTCGCTTCGTGAAGAGGAATTTGCACCCCTCAAAAACGCCATGGGGCCCGACTCCCCTGAAACCGTTCGGGCGGGGCTCTTTGCCCGCAATCGGGCCTGGTTGGCCTCCGCGTTTCCCGCCCATGATTGCGCCGGGGACGCCCTTCACAGGGAAAAACTTGCCCAACTCGATGTGGAAATTTCGCCTCTGTTGGCAACCGATCCCGAGGATTTGAGGTCACAAATCGGAAGCAACACCCTGGAAGGCGTTTTGGCACGGGCCCAAAAGGGGTCGTTGCATCTCCAGGCAACTTCGGAATAGGATGGCCAAAAACAGTATTTGGGATGAAGACTCAGGGATGAATGGTTCTTTCAAGGAGGTTAGATTTCGATGATTCATGCTATGATCATGGCGGGTGGTGGTGGAACCAGGTTTTGGCCTCGCAGTCGCAAGGCCCTTCCCAAGCAGTTTTTAAGCGTCACCAATGGCGCCACACTGCTCCAGGCCGCGCACGAACGCCTCGAGGGATTGGCCGGGACGGGCAATGTCTGGATCATCACGGGCGATGCCTATCGCCAATCCACCCTCGAACAACTCCCGGGATCCACCCTTGATCGCATTGTGGGCGAACCGGTGGGGCGGGATACTGCCCCTTGCGTGGCTCTTGGCGCGGCTCTGATCGCCGAAGTCGATCCCGAAGGCGTTATGGTTGTCACTCCCGCCGACCATGTTATCGAACCTGTTCGCGAATTTGTCCGGGCCGTTCGCGCTGCGGCGCAATTGGCGACCGATCACAAGGACGCCGTGGTTACCTTTGGCATCCGTCCCACCTACCCTTCCACAGGCTATGGGTATATCCAAAGGGGTAAACCCACAGAAGGTCCCCTTGGAGTCAAGGCCTTCGAGGTCGGAGGTTTTCGCGAGAAACCAGCCCCCGATGTCGCCGAAAGGTTCTTCAACTCGGGCGAATATTACTGGAATTCGGGTATCTTCGTTTGGCGCGCCGCCACCATCCTCAATGCCCTCAAGGCAAATAAACCTGGAATTTATGAGGGGGTCACCAAAATCGCCAAGGCATGGAATACTCCGGATCGCCAAAAGGTGCTGGAGGAAATTTTCCCCACCCTGGAAAAAATCTCCATCGACTACGCTGTGCTCGAAAAGCATCCCCAGGTTCTCGTGGTCGAAGCCCCGTTCGCCTGGGACGATGTCGGAAGTTGGCTCGCCCTGGAAAGGCTCAATCCCCAGGATCCTCACGGCAACACCGTATTGGGCAACCACTCGGGAATTGAAACCACCAACTGCGTCATCGTGGGCGAAAAGGACCGACTCATCACTACGATTGGCGTATCAGATCTCCTTATTATCCAAGATCGCGACGCCACGCTGATCGCCCATCGAAAAGACGAGGGAACCGTCAAACAGATGGTGGATCTCCTTAAGGCGCAAGGCAAAGAGGCTTACCTTTGAGTTCTCCCGGCACGCCGCCCGCTCCTTCCGCTCCTTTTCCACAAAAGGGGCGGATTCTCGCTCTCGATCCGGGAACCGTGCGCATCGGCGCGGCGGTTTGCGATGAAGACCGGAAAATCGCTTCGCCCCTGGAAGTATGGACCCGCAAAGGGAATGACTCGGACAAGCGCTGGATTCAGCGGCTTGTCCGCGAGGAAGGGATTTCCGCCCTGATCGTTGGTCTTCCCATCCGCTCACAAGGCGAAGAAGGGGAATCGGCCCATCGCGCGCGTGGCTTCGCTCAGTGGGCGCACAAGGCAACAGGTCTACCCTACCATATGGTCGATGAATCGTTCACCACCCGTTTTGCGGAAACGGCTCTTTGGGAGATGGACCTTTCCCATCAAAACCGCCGGGCCAGACGCGACGCCATCGCTGCGCAAATGCTGCTTCAGGGCTTCCTCGAAGCTGGATGCCCACTTACTGCTCCGGGCCAGTAAAATTTGTTCCTATCAGAATTCTATTCTTTTGATGTTTTTAATATGCAATAAAAATACTGTGGCCGGGGTTTCCTTGGAAACACCCGGCCACGGCAGCGAGGAAGGACTCTTCCAATTCAGGAACTGCCCACCATTTCAGGTACGGGCAAAGTGATTTTTATCCTCTCACGCAACCGTTCCACATCGACTTTAACCGACGAGTGTCCAAAAGACGAAAGTGCAAGCACACGGCGAAGTACTTCGGCTTCGGCACGATGGTCGCGCACCCTGATCCTGATCAGGGATATTCCATTTTCGGTGGTTCCCGACACATTTATGGCATAGGATCCGCATGCTTTCCTGGCCAAATCCACAAGCGCGGAAACCGGAAGCGAAGGACTTACAGGAGGCTCAATCTCAATGGTCCCGGTGCTTCCAGCGGAGGCGGGGATCACTGTGGGTTCGGCTCCTGTTGCCGGAATTGTTGCCTTTGCGGGAACAGTTGCCACCGTTCGCGGTTTGGGAGCCATTTCCGGTTTGGAACCGGATGCCAAGGGGCTCGGTTCGGTTCGTCCCTGGGCGACCACGCTTGTGGTCTCAGGACGAGGGTATGCCGCAACCCGGCTTCTTTCCGTGGCACCCGAATTTGCCAACTCGGCGGAAGAACGCTTTTGAACTTCGGCTTTGGGAATAATGCGAACCGAACCGGATAGCTGGAATGGTTTTCCCTGATAGGTACGCTCAATACTGCCCAAAGGGATTTCTTCCTGGCATTTTTCAGGATTAGCGCCTTCAACGATCTCCTTTACCGGGCGCATTACGCGTCCCGATTGGGAGATCGCGACCGGGGACATTCTTTCCGTGACCGGGTGCATCCTCGTTGGGGGATTCAACGGAGTGTTGTTGATCGGTCTGGAAATTCGCGTCGCCGAAGGAGGAGCGACCTCGATCACTTGGGTTTCCCCAACATCGCCAGCATTTGGACGGGCCGGGGCGACTAATGGAACGATTTTGGCGGAAGATTCCATAGGCGAAGCGGGCGTTGCCGCTGGCGGTTCAATGGCTTTGACCGGAACAAAAACCGGGCGATCACGAAAAGCGGGATTTTCTTCCTGGAGCACCAGGACCGGGCCCATCGTTTTTTCCTGGATGCGACCGGGAAGGGAAAGATTTCCATCACTTGTGATGATGGTAACCATTTCACCATCCTGCATCATGGGGCCAACCTCACAACGGTTATCCACCGCCATGCAACCCGTTAGCCGCCTGAGACTTCTGCTTACAGAGACCTTGTCCTCATAGGAAAGGACTCTTCCGCTAACCTTGATAACACCGTCAGGATAGACTTCGTCAATGCGCAGGTCCTGGCTGAATTCGATCAATTTGTCGGCGAGGTGGCGTTCTGCTTTGGCCTGCAATTCCTGGGTGGCAACCGACGCCCGGCGGGAGGAAGGACCAACTAAAACAAGGAGTTTGTCCTTGATTGGGGTTTCCGCAAACTTTGCAGCCAGGTCGAGCGCCCGCTGCCTGTGCTGGTTTGAGGAAACTACGCCGCGCAATTCGACTACAAACTTTTCATCTTTGCCAACGGCCTTGATACTGGGAGGCTGTGCGAAAAGGAGCGGATCCGCCAACCAGGCTAGCTCAACCCGCAAGGCGTCAAGATGGGCGCGGGCCTCGCGCCTTGCTTTTTCGTGCTTTTGCGATTGATTTTGAAGATATTCTTTTTCGTGCGGGGACAGATCCGTTGAGCGCTCAGGATATAGTTGAACGCGACGGGCGGGTCGAGGCGCGCCTGTGTCTTCCTGGGCGTGGAGAGTGTTGTCCGAAACCAGTAAGAGTCCAAGGGGGAGTCCCGAAAGGACAATTGCACCAAGCGTTGCGTTTTTGGGTGCGCCCATGGTAGACCTATTTGAAATTTTGTTATGCGGCAATGGATCAGGTTTGTTCCTGGTACCCGGGATGACGAACTCTTCCAATATTTATGGAGAATTGAGATCCGGTAGTCCCGAAAGGCGACAGATTATCCGGCCAGACATCTTGATCCGCCCGGTTTGCACCTGGAAAGCCAAAAGTAAATCACCCCGCCCAAAAGTCTTTTTTGGCGATTGCCACTAGTCGGTGGAACCATTGGCAAAAGCAAAGTCGAGGTCGAAGGATTTACCATCATCTATCAAGCAAGCATCATTGTTGCCCTTGCCTTGGCACTAAAAGGTCGGAATTGGATCCCGCATCAATCAGTAACCCGGCAAGACTCGCGTCCAATGACAGGAAGCGAGGGGTCGGACGGGTGTCCGACCCGGTAAAGACCATCCAGAAGGATTACTGGTTGGGAATCGTGTTTGGTGTCAGGTCACGAGTGACCGACCTTTGGGTCTCCGGATCTTCTCCCACATACATGTGGAGGTGATCCTTGTCGATGTAGACAACCTGGATCCGGGGATTCTTCACCTTCATAGGGAAGGGGTAACCCGACTCGATGATCTCGTTGTAATACACCGTGCACTTCCAGTGGCAGTGGTGAAGCTGCGCAGGCCCGATAAGGGGGAAGAAGCGTGGGGGATCGATCTTGTCAACGAGACGCTCGGTGACGATTTGAACATCGTCACGGAACTCTTCATAAAAGAAAGGCACACCACGGGTGATCCGGGGAAGCGCGCGAAGCACCTGGGCTTCGTCTGGCGGATCCTCACAGGTCGGAGGCGCAAATCCTTGCCGAATCGGCGGAAGGATCGGCGTCTTGTGATCACTCGTTTTGGTGAACTTTTCTTCCATCCGTTCGGTGACCCATGGCTGATTGGTCAAAACCGGCAAGAATGCCAGCGACCATGGGAAGCACCCCGTAAGGCCAAAAGGCGCAAGACTCATAAGAGTCCATACTGCCAAAGACCGCGCTCGTTTCATTTTGGTCTCCCTTCCTCGCTTGCCACGCCGACTTCGAACGCGTGAGAACCCCAAACCCTCCATGGGTTGGGCAGTCGGAATGGCCCTTCTACGGGATTCATCGGCGATCCGGTGGTAACGACTTGAGGGACAATGCCGGTTATCGGGAAAAAAGTGGCAGGATTTGGGAAGAAAAATGAGCTCGCAGGGCCACAAACCCATGCTGTTTTGCCTAGAATATGCATTTTGACAATTTTATTTTGCATTAAAATTAGGAAAATTTATTATTTAAATATTGAATGATATCAAGCTTTTGACCTCATGCCAATTTCCAACAAAAACGGTTTTTCCAGGCAGAATGGAGGATCAAATAAAAAAGGGGAGTTGGACAACAAAGTCCGACTCCCCAAAAGTTCCCTACCCAAATGCAGCTTACTTCTCAGACATTGCGGGGCTGTTGGACTTTTTGCCACCTGCACCCATAGGGGCAGGAGGAAGTTGCTTGTTGAGGTCTTTTACAGGTGTCGACTTGGTGTCGCCACCACAGCCAACCGCACAAAGAAGAGCAAAAGCCGCAAATCGTTTTATCGAAATCACTCCATCACCTCCTTTTGAAAAAAAATGTAATCCGATCGTGCTTAGTTACCCAATTGACCAGAGGGATAAACATCGCCATCCATCATCCCGGACATTGCTTGAAAAACAAACCAGTCGCTTCCAGCCGTTGTGGGGTTACGAACGCCTGAAGCGCCTTGACGAAGGGGACGGATTGACCCGTCTCCGAAGGCAAAGTTGACGATCCCAGTATGTCGACTGGAGAAGTAGTTCCAGCCACCGTTGTTGGCCCCTGCGCCACCACCCGGAGCCATTCCGAATTTGGTTCCCAAAGAACCCGCGCCAATCCAAACTGGAAGGAAATCGCGCTGAGCGCCTTGCGCAGCGGATCCACCCAAAAGCTCACCCAAAGCAAGCGTATTGGATGATCCATCAGTGATTGTGGAGGTTTTGTTCTTGGAACGGTTGGTGTAGATACCGACATATTTTTGCAGGCTTACACCAGGACCATCCGATGGAGAAGCGGTGTGGACATTGTTGCCCAAGGCACCTGCAACACCAACATAGCTGGTTTTGCCAAGGTCGAGGTCCGGACGCGCACCGAAATAACCAATGGTGCAAGCATTGGTTCCGGGGGCCATTGGATCAGGCATAAAGCCGAATCCGGGGCCATTTACAGTTTGGCTTGCCTGGCGAACTTCGTCGCTGGGGCAGAGGAGCTTGTTGATCTTGGTGTAAGCCAAAGACCAGTCGGGATTTACAGTCCACCAACCTGCACCCTTTTGATCAACGCTCTTGGAAATGGTGAATTGCTTGTAGAGATTTTCTTCTTCAAGGTAGGGAAGAAGGAAGTGAATCAATCCAAAGTGCTGCGCATCGAAAAAGCCCGTCGATCCAACCGCGCTGGATGCGCCAAGTTGACCGGGAGGGAGAACACTATTGCTGCTCTCATAATTATGAGTAGCCAAAGCCAGTTGCTTAAGATTGTTGGTGCATTGCATCTTGTTGGCCGCTTCGCGGACCTTTTGGACGGCAGGCAGCAACAAACCGATCAATACAGCAATAATTGCAATTACGACCAAAAGCTCGATCAGGGTAAAACCGGATCGTTTACGACCGAAGGACATAATAAAACCTCCAAGACCCCATATGGGTGGGGAAAATATGAAAACATTCTGAGAGGATCAAAGGATTTTTAACCTAAACCAACGCTAATGTGAAGCCCATGTGTGGAATTTGTGAAAAATATTTTAATTTTTATTTGGGCTGGGCAATCTGGTGGGTTGGGAATGGACAAAGGGAGCGTGGTCGGCCAAGGTAAGAAAACATGGCTTTTCCAAGGATTTTGAACCGTTGAAAACCGTTTTCCAATCCAAAAGACCACTGTTTTTTCTCTTCATATAGTTCGCCGAAGTGCTTCAAGCCTATTCAAACCAATCCCCAGCTGTCATTGTTGCCCCATCTCACTTGCACTTTTTCACCCGTCTGCAACCGGGAGGCAAGCCCCTTTTTTCTCAAAAAACCTTCCCAAACCCTACAAACAGAACTTTTTTTCCCCTCTTTTTGAACCTATTTTTTGTTGAAATCCAATCTGGACTAAAAAACTCGTTTCTGATTTGAAATAATTTCTCAGATAGCCGAGGGCGCCAAGGGCGTGCCATTGCTGCCGCCTTATATGCATTTTTCCCGCAACTTGGCCCTCGGGATGGAGCTCAAAAATGAATATCTATCGTATTTCCGCTTTAGCCGTAATGGTCGCTTCCGTTGGCTTGGGCGCAATCCTCGCCCAGGACACCGGCAAAGCCAAAGGTCGCCTTCCCGCCAACTACGGGAAAATCGGCCTCACCGATGAGCAAAAGCAAAGCATCTACGACATTATGGCCAAGTACAAAAAAGAAAGCGATGACCTCGACAAGAAAGTCAAGGACCTCAATACCAAGCGCAAAGGCGAAATTGATATGGTCCTGAATGAAGACCAAAAGAAAGCACTCAAAAAGCTGACCGAATCCAACAAGAAATCCGAAGAACCCAAAAAGTCTGACGAAGCCCCCAAGAAGAAGGATAACTCCAAGAAGAACTAACTTCAGAAAGTTTGATTCAATCACCCCGGGCCCCTTTTGGGTCCGGTTTTTTTATGCCCAAATTTTTCCTACATCTTTAATCTTTTGGGCTCTGGTCTGCGTAAATTGAATTAGCCACCGGGGAGGGACTGTTATGCTGGGCTCGATTCTGCTTCTTTTTGGGGCGGTTTTTCCACAGGACCAAGACAATGCGGAACCACTGGAGCGCGGGGCAATCCATGAAGCGTATGCCCAGCCCGTTTTGAGCCAACCTTCTCCCGGCCCCATCCTTGATAAAAAGCCGCCCGACCCCCTAAGGGAGATACCTCCCGACGAAAAACCCGAAGGGGAAAATGTTCGTTGGATTGGTGGCTATTGGAGGATGGACGAAGAACGGGACGACTTTGTCTGGGTTAGCGGCTTCTGGAGGCAAATGCCACCCGGCATGGATTGGATTCCCGGTGAATTCAAAAATGTAAAGGCTGGTTGGCGCTGGTACCCCGGATACTGGAGGGAAACCAAGGTCCAGGACGAGGAGCCCGTTGAGGAGGCTCCACCCGCGATTCCCGAATTCGCGCCGTCCATACCCGCACCCCAGCCCAACATGATCTGGTCCCAAGGGTATTGGATGTGGCGAGGCGGAGGCTATGCCTGGAGGCCTGGCTTCTGGATGGCTCACCGGCCCGGTTGGGTCTGGTATCCGTCACGCTGGATCTTCACACCTCGCGGTTTTATGCTGGTTCCCGGATATTGGGACTATGCATTGGAATATCGCGGATTCCTTTTCAGCTCGATGTACTACCCCCGTCCACTCCTTCTTCGGCCGGGATTTGTTCATCGCCCTCTCTGGTCGATTCGATGCAATGACCTCCCCGGCAACCTGTTTGTTCGCACCGGGTACGGAAACTATTTTTATGGGGACTATTTCCGCCCCGGTTTCGCCAACCAGGGATTTCAGTTTTGGGTCTCGACAGGTCGCCATTACGCCCCGGACCCGATCTTTGCCTACTACCGAATCGAACGACAGGACCCATGGGTAAGATCCGTCAGACAATATGGGCGTGACCGCTTCGATGGCCGCCCAGCCCCTCTCCCAACCTTTGTTGTTGTGGCTCCCCCGGCACGGGGCCCAGCCCGACCTGGTCCAGGTCAAGTTAATGGACCCGTGATCGTTAACAATAATAATACTGTTGTGATCAACAACACAAATAAACTGGTTACCAAGCTTCCGGAAAAACCACCAAGCCTTGTTAGTACCCACAAACCGCCTCCACGGCCGGAAAATTTCAAACCGGAAAAGCCCAAACCAGGCCTTCCCGCTAACGGAAAGGATTTGCCCAGAAACCCTGATGGGAAAGAAAGGCCTTTGCCTGGCAGGCCTAATGGCAAGGACAAGCCATTGTCAGGTAAGCCGGATGGCAAGGATAAACCCAATCTCAATCCCAACATGGAGAAGCCCGCCGTTTCCCCCAAACCGACAGGGCCAAAGCCTTCGGGAATGACCGATCCCAATACTCCGGTTTCTCCGAGACCAAAACCATCAGGACCTGCCGAAACGAGGCCCGGTACACCGAAAACCACGGATAAGCCTGCGGCAAAGCCCAACCCGCCAGCCACCAAGCCAATGCCTCCCGAGGAGACCAGGCCCGCCAAACCCAATAATCCCCCATCAACGAAACCACCCGCCGCAACCGAGAAGCCTGCGGCAAAGCCCAACCCGCCAGCCACCAAGCCAATCGAGAAACCGCCACCAACTCCGGCAGCCACCGCATCGGGTGGCCCCTCCTCCACCGCTCGGGCAAACAATCCAGCCCCCCAACCCCCTTCAACCAGGCCGCCTTCCACGGACCGAAACCGTGGCAATTCCTCCGAATCGAAAAAAACCGAGAACAAAAAGTCGCGCGATGGTTGAACCAGAAACCCACCCTGCTCGGACCCTGGACCGCGATCAAGTTCGTTCCGTTGATGGATGGGCAACCAATATTCTGGGAATTCAAGGCATTATCCTGATGGAAAATGCCGGACGCGGAGTGGCGGAAATCCTTTTTGCACTAGAAAAGTCTACTCCCTCGAAGCCCGTGTTGATCCTTTGTGGTCCGGGCAACAACGGGGGAGATGGTTTTGTGATCACCCGTCATCTCTCCGGTAAAGGTTGGCCCGTCAGGGTTTTCCTTGCCTGCGATGCAAGCGGATACAAAGGCGATGCCCGATTTCATTTGGACATCCTGGAAAAATGTCAAATTGAGATCGGCAATGAATCCATAATGGATTTGTCAGGGATGATTTCGGAATGCTCCTGGATTGTGGACGCGCTATTTGGCACCGGCCTTACCCGTCCCCTTGCCGGAAATTTCGCTGATCTGGTAAACACCATCAACCAATCCGGGAAACAAGTGCTTGCAGTGGATCTTCCCAGTGGACTGGATGGCGACACGGGCCTACCGCTAGGGCCAACCGTCAGGGCAACACACACCGTAGCCATGGTAGCCCGCCGACCAGGTTTCGATCTTCCCGAATCGGCCACTTATACCGGTATCGTCCATGTGGCGGGGATCGGCCTACCCTCGTGGTATTGGGGACATCATGGTCCAACGCTTTTATAAACGGTTAAGTATGGCCGCAAAATTGTCAAACCAAGCCGAATCGCCCTAGTTCGTCAGACAAATCCTCCAATTCTTCCCCTCGCAAAATCCTCCCAAACCGGGAGAATAGTCGAAGGTTTAGCTTTTCCCTATTCCATCACAAGGAGATTGCCTTGATCCGTTCTGTTCGCTTTAGCCGCAGCCTCGCGGTTCTTACTCTGGTTTGCCTTGGTGGCATTGCGATTTGCGATGAAATCCCAGCCCTTGGATCGAAAGCACCAGAGATTGAACTGGTCGCAATTTCCAATGGTGGCAAAAAAGACACTGTTCGCATTAGCGATTACAAAGACAAGAAGAATGTAGTTCTCGCTTTTTACCCAAAAGCCATGACCAAAGGCTGTACGATCGAATGCAACGCCCTGAGCAAAGTGAACGAAAAGTTCGCCAAGCTGGACACGGTTGTTTTTGGTATCAGCACCGACGATGAAACTTCCCAGGACAAATTCATCGCCAAGGAAAGTCTCCAAATTCCGCTTTTGGCAGACCCGGACAAAAAAATCACGACCAAACTGGGCGCCCTAAGCCCACGCGGATTTGCCAATCGTTACACCTATGTCATCGACAAAAAAGGGAATATCGCCAAGGTCTACACCAAAGTGGCTCCCGCGACCCACGCCGAGGAAGTCCTCACCTACATCGAAAAAGAATTGTCGAAGTAATATCCACTTCAACGGCCCAGACAACAACTGCCCGGGGGAACAGTTTCCCGGGCAGTTTCATTTTTATAGATTCCTATGTTGCTACATTTATTTTAATAAAAAAAAACCGCCAATATTCACCAACCGACATCCCGTTTAACTTTGCGGGTTCGCGCTGTTACTTTGAGGGTTCTTCCTGGGTCGGCACCCAACTCATCCGGAAACGCTTGAGGCTGCCGGTTTTCGCTTTTTCACCACTTTTTTGTTCCCAGCTCGCGAGAATTTCCGGAGATTTGGCATCCAGTCGAACCGGACCACCACGGGCGACGGGGCCCATCCTGGAGGGATCCAGGACGATGCGAAAAGTCTCCCTTATGGGTTTGTTGGCTGGGCTGTCCTTCCCTTGCGCTGCTCCAAGGGCGATGGTCCAAACCTCTTCGTTTTCACCCGATTTTTGGCGAATCCAAACCAGCTTGGAATCGCCCCTGTCCTTGGCACCCTCTTTTGAACCCTCTTTGGAGTTCACTCCGTCTCCACCTACAGATTGTGCCTTGATCGCCTCGTGCGGAAATCGAATGGTCTGAATGGGCTGGTCAACCCGCTCGATCTCCAAAACGATTTCCCCTTTGGCAGCCATTACCTTCCAGGAAAGGTTGTCAGGGCCAAGAAGAACCCAAGGGTCCTCATTTACCGGAATGGGACTTACCGCAGAGGGAATGATCCGCTCTTTGCCACGCCCGGGTCCCAGCCCCTGTCTTATCTGGAAATACATCCATCCCGCAAAAAACCCGGTAATCATCAGTCCCATGGCAATGATTAAGAATGTGATTGTTTCCCCCTCGGGGCGACGGACTCCGGCATAGGCCCCCGGGCGGGAATGGTCGGGTGGAGAGGCTTCGTTTGGCAGGCTCATTAGGGTTGGGTCCCGGTCCGGAAATTGGGTTGAAAAGTCTGTCGGAAGCATACGCTTCGCCAAGTCCGCCCAAATCCCCAGAAATTCATAGATTCTTTGTAATCAGTTTAGGGGGATTGGTGCCCATTGGGCATTTGTGGAAACATTTAACGGAGCTGCCAACGATGTCCGCCGATGCAGGATCGAACCGGGCCAAGTTCACGCCCTTTGTACCCGCAACCGAACAGCCTGCGGAATTTACCGCCCGGGCGCTGATTTTGGGGACGGTGCTCGGCCTGATATTTGCCGCCTCTTCGCTTTACCTTGTGCTCAAAGTCGGGATGACCGTTTCGGCATCGATTCCTGTGGCTGTATTGGCCATCACCCTCTTCCGGGTTGCTTCCCGTTTTATTGGCGGCCCCGCCACCATCCTTGAAAACAACATCGTTCAAACCGCAGGATCCGCAGGCGAATCGATCGCCTTTGGCGTTGGTGTCACCATGCCGGCGCTGCTCCTTCTGGGTTTCCAGATGGATATCGCCCGGGTGATGACCGTATCGCTTTTGGGTGGCCTTTTGGGAATTCTGGCGATGATTCCCCTCAGGCGCGCCTTCATCGTGCGCATGCACGGCACCCCCGGCCAACCTGGAACCCTCCTTTATCCCGAGGGAACCGCCTGCGCCCAGGTGCTGATCTCGGGCGAAAAGGGTGGCGCGACCGGCTTCACCGTGTTTATGGGCTTTGGTATCGCTTTGATTCACAAATTCGTTACCGAAGGATTTCTTCTCTTGATGGGGACCTTCAAACTCCCCCTCTCCTTCATCAACCGTGCGGCGGTTTTCTCCTCGGATATGGCGAGTGAACTTTTGGGGGTCGGCTACATCATTGGCCTTCGCACCAGTGCCATCATGATGGCGGGTGCGCTTCTCGGCTATTTGGTCATCATTCCCCTTATTGCTTTCGCGGGTGATGCAGGCGGCGCCATCGTCGCGCCTGGTCGCAAACCGATCCGGGATATGTCCATTACTGAACTGCGCAACAACTACCTCCTTTACATCGGCGCGGGTTGCGTGGCCACGGCGGGGATCATCAGCATGATCCGAACCCTCCCCATCATCATCCGTTCCCTGGGTGGCGGTCTTCGCCGCAGAAAAGGCCAGGACGAAGGCGAAAGCTCGAATCCCGACCGGACAGAAAATGACCTCCCCATGGGGGCGGTTTTTGGTGGGGCGATTGTCTTGTTGGGTCTGCTGACCCTCTTCCTTGCGGGAGAGGTTGGCTGGACCAGCGCTATTGCGGGTGGCGCCATGGTGATTGTGTTCGGGTTCCTCTTTGTGACGGTTTCCAGTCGCCTGACAGGCGAAATCGGCAGTTCCAGCAACCCGATCTCGGGCATGACCGTCGCGACCCTGATGATCACTTGCCTCATCTTCCTTGGATTGGGCATGACCTCATCCAAAGAACGGGTTCTGGCGCTTTCGATCGCCGCGGTCGTCTGCGTCGCCGCAAGCAACGGCGGCACGACGGCCCAATCGCTCAAAACCGGGTTTCTTCTGGGCGGCACCCCACGAGCCATGCAATATGCCATTTTGATCGGGGCCCTGATCTCCGGCCTGGTTATTGGCGGAACCCTGCTTCAGTTCAACAACGCAGGAACGGTCTATTCGGGGCTGAAAGAAAATGTGCCTGAGCTGACCCTGACCCAACAAGAAATGGATCTGCTTGTCGACAAGGAAAACTATCAGGGGAAGGAATACCGGATTTTTGACACCCGCAATGATCTCTTGACCGGGGACAAAATCGAACCTGCCCGCAAGACCCAGTTGGAGGCGATCGCGAAGGACAAGCCGGGCGCCTATCTCGTCGATCTGGAAACCCGCAAGGTTTCATTCCTCAAGGACCCTGGAATCATGGGGCAACTGGAGGTGCGCGATGATGGAAGCCGGGTCAACAGGGAGTTCGCCGCGCCCAAAACCCAGGTCATGGGAATCATCATCAATGGTGTGTTGAAGCGGGACCTCAACTGGAGCATGGTGGCGATGGGCGCGATCATCGCTTTGGTGCTCGATATGTGCGGGGTTTCGGCTTTGGCTTTTGCGGTGGGGCTTTATGTGCCAATCGCCGTTTCCGCGCCGATCTTTTTGGGTGGGCTGGTTCGCGCTGGAGTGGACAGCGTCATGACCCGTCGCGCCCGTGGCCTTTTGGCAAACGCCCAAACGGAAGAAGAAAAGGCCGCCGCCGAACTCGAAATCCTCAAACAAACCGAAACCAGCCCCGGCGTGCTTTTGGCCTCGGGCTATATCGCCGGTGGCTCGATTGCCGGAGTTGTGCTTGCCTTCTTTGCGTTCAGCGACACCCTGCCCAAAGACCTGGCCCAATGGCAATACCCCACCTGGACCGCCCCCCATCAGGGAACCCTGGCGGAGTTGGCTGAAATTGCAGCCAAGGAACGCCTTGGCCCAAATGCCAAACCGGAGGCGCTGAAAGCCGAGGTCGAGGAAATCATTGGTCTCAACGAGGAGGAAGGTATTCCGGCCCGTCTTGTTCCCGTTCCTGCAGGCACCAAAATCTTTGATCTGGCGGGCAAAGAGAATGAGGTCAAGGGCGCGACCACGCTGGGTCAACTGGCCCGGACCCTGGCGGGGCGCGAATATTTGGCGGGTAGCCTTCTCAAGGTGAACGCCGATAAGGGGATCAAGCTGGTTCCCGTATCGAGCATCCCCGCAGGCACCACCCTGCTCCTTCCGCAAGCCTCCTGGCCCGCCTTGGTGGCATTTGGTGGTTTGGCGCTGCTTCTGGGACTTGTGGGGTTGGGATTACTGATCCCGGCACCCAAGGAAGCCGCATAATCGCTTGTCCCCCCCCGGAACGCTAAAATTACGGGTAAATTGGCCTTCCTTTACGGGCATCCCCCTTCGTTTTTGAGGGGAAATGCCCATTATGACTTGCCATCAAAAAAAAATATAAATCAGATCCCTGATTCTCTTTCGTGTTTTTCGCGTGTTTGGGGGGCTAATAGATTTAGGATATTTTTTTGGGTCTTCCGGAAATTTAGTGGCTGAAACTACAGGAACCGGTCCGGAGGAATTCTCTTGATCTCGTTGCGCAACACGCTACACTTATACACATGATCAAGTCTTTTAGGCTCAAGGGGCTGGAGGATTTTTTTTACTCCGGGTCGACCCGAGGCATCCAAAGGAGCCATGCCAGGAAGTTGCGAATGCAACTTGCGGCACTGGATACAGCTGTGTCCATTGAGGATCTGAACATCCCTGGCTATCGCCTTCATCCTTTGAAGGGAACCAGAAAGGGAACCTGGTCTATTACTGTCAACGGAAACTGGCGAGTTACATTCGAGTTCACGAATGGAAGCGCATTCATCGTTAATTATGAGGACTACCACTAATGGCCATGCACAATCCCCCCCACCCCGGTGAGTTCATCCGCGAAACCTACATGGAACCATTCGGGGTCAGTTGCCGGTCGGTTGCGGAACACCTTGCTGTTTCGCCATCCACCCTTAACCGAATCCTGAAAAAGCAGAGCGGAGTGAGTCCCGAAATGGCCCTACGACTATCCAGAAGCCTTGGACGATCCCCGGAGAGCTGGCTTGCCATGCAAGGTGCCTATGACCTTTGGTTAGCCGGGAAAACCGCCAAATTATCCGGAGTCCAGCGACTCAACCTTGAGGCCCCTTAGCCCCGAATGCCGCATAGCCGCGAGGTCCTTCAGGCTCGTTGGATTGGAAGGCCGAAAAAGAAGGTTGCCGATCGATTCAGCTCCTCCGGAAGTGGGTCAGGAAAAACCGATCCCGAAAAGGCATCACTCCACCGTGACGCTTTTGGCCAGATTTCGGGGATTGTGTCCCCCTCGGTAACAATGGCGATCACCGGACCTCAATCAGGGAACACTTGCCGAGTCGGGTGAAATTGCAGCCAAGGAACGCCTTGGCCCCAATGCCAAACCGGAGGCCCTGAAAGCCGGGAGCAAGGAAATCATAAATGCTTTTCCAACAAAAAAAGTAGCTCATCCCAATCAAGGGACAAGCCACTTCGGTTTTGATACAGGACCGGGTTTGGCAAAAAACCATCAACGACTTACTTGGGCAGATGGGGTTTTTCGTGGGGAAGCCCGCCATCCATGCTGTAGCCGGGATCAAGCACGGTTTCTCCCTGGAATCCCAAATAATCGACTTGGGATTTGATCCATTCGCTCATTTTTTGCTGTTTCGAATAATTCAGCAAACGATTTTCCATTTCCTTGACCACATCCGGAAATTGGTGTGCCACATTGGTGGTTTCTCCAGGGTCTTTGGAAAGGTCAAACAACTCGGTATTGCCAGGTAGCAAGGCAATTTTGATGAACTTCCATTTGCCCAGGCGAATCGCGCCACGAAATGCCTCGACATTGATCAAAATATCCTCGTGAGGGGAGGGTTTTCCCTGGGTGATGGTTTCGGTGATATTTTTTCCATCGAAAGGATGATCGGATTTTCCTTTGCCGCCCACGGTCGCAAGCAGGGTTGGCATCAGATCGACATGGTGCAAAGGCTCATGAACCACACAGGGCCCGATTTTTCCAGGCCAATTGACAAACGCCGGGACCCGCACCCCGCCTTCCTTCAAGCCACCTTTTCCACCGCTAAATGGCGCGTTGGAGCAGGGTGGCTTTGTTGTGACTTTTTCGGGATCGTTTGGGTTCCTGGCTCCCGAAGCAAACATCGAACTGTTAGGCCCACCGTTATCCGAAGTGAAGAAAATCAGGGTATTTTCCCGCATCCCTTTCTTTTCCAAGGCGGAAACAATTCTCCCGACCTGAGTATCCAAACCGGTTACCATGGCGGCATAGGTTCTGTGCGTATGATCGGGAAAAATGTCGTTGTACGCTTCGATTTCGTTTTTGGGTGCCTGGTAAGGGGCATGGGCCGAGAGCGAAGCGAAGTACAAAAACATGGGCTTGGCGGTATCGTGCTTTTCAATGAGGCTGACAGCCTCATTGCCTATTTGGTGGGTAAAATACCCATCTTCTTTTAAAAAGGTCCCATTCCTCTGCCAATCGATGATGCCGCCTCGCTCCTTGGTGAAGTAGTCGACTTCACCGACAAGGTTGCCATAAAAATGATCAAATCCCCTGTTTTGCGGCCAATATTTCCTGTCGGCGTGGCCAAGATGCCATTTCCCGACAATCGCCGTCTGATAACCAACCTCTTTCAGGGCCTGGGGCAGGGTCTTTTCCTCCACAGGCAGTCCATATTTGTGACTTGGAAAAATCACGAGGGTTTGAAGCCCTTGCCTCATCGGATAGCGACCCGTCATCAGAGCAGCCCGGGCAGGCGAGCAAACCGGCAGGCCATAGTAAGACTCCAGTCGCGCCCCTCCCCTGGCGAGGGCGTCCAAATGGGGCGTTTTGATTTTACTACCGCGATAACCAAGGTCCGCGTTGCCAAGATCATCCGCGAGAATGACAACAATGTTGGGTTTTTCCGCGGCCATCAAGCCACATTGGAAAAAACCAATCAAAACTATGGAAAAATTTTTGATCAATCTGGAGATCATTACAAATTACCTTTACGAAAATTCGTCCTTGTGGGCTTCCTTTAAGGTTATCCTCAAAAAGCCTCTGGCCAATCCATAACACCCAAAATTGATCCGATCATTCGATTTCGGATCCTGCCGGGGTGACCGTTGGGGTTGGTTCCAATGTCGATGCACCAATCACAAATGGCCATTAACCGCCGTTTCAGGAAGCTAATGTTTTTGGCCAAATCTATGCTATCATGAAAAATAATAAAAAATCAATAAATTTCCAAATATATCTTGTACCGACTAATGCAATCGTCATTTCCCAATATTTTAAAAAATTTACACAGCTTACAAAAAATGGGTCGACTGGAAAGGCATCTTTCCCACGGCAGAAACAACTTCCCTTCCAGAACCCCAGTTGTTCCCAATCCTTGGCGCCGAATAAACTGTAACTGGCTATTTTGGAGCTTGGTTGGGTTTCAGCTCTCCGGGGAATCGCTTCCATGATTACACTTTCGCGATGGGTTCTTTGTCTGGCGCTGGGAGCGGGAACCTGGGCTTTGGCACAGGATCCAGGCAAACCCGAGGACCCTCCAAAAAACTCCAAAAGTGATACTCCCCCCAACAATCCCAAAGGGGACAGCAAAACCGAACCAGCCGCCCCGGCTGATGGTAAAGGCGAAACCATGCCGGACGGCAAAGGCCCCGGCCCCGAAGGCAAAACCGTTGGTCCCGGCCGTGGAATCAAACCCGCGATTCAGCTTCCAGGACCAGATGGGAAGGTCACGCCTCCAAGCGTTGGATTACCCAGCACCGTAGGTTATCAGCCCCCTCCCGAGGTGGGCGGCAAGCTGCTGCGCGACTGGATCAATGAACTCAAAAGCGCCGATCCCAGCCTTCGCGAACAGGCAATCCGTGCCATCGCAAGCTACGGCGCCGCAGCCCGGGAATCGATTCCGCAAATTGTCGAAAGGATGAACGACCGCGACTCCAGCCCACGCATGCGAGCGGTCCTCGCCATCAAATATCTCGATTATTACGATAAGGACATCCCCAAAGTCGTTGATGGCCTGGCTAAACGGATCTCCGAAGATCCCCAAGCGTCCATTCGCTATGAAGCCCTGTTGGCGATGGGTCGTTTCGGCTTCCGTGAAGCCGGACGAAATGGACTCCCCGCTGTCCTTAAAGCCGCGGATGACCAAAGCAACTGGGAAATCCGTCGCGCTTCGTTTTCCATCCTCCCCCGATTGGGTTCGGATGAAACAGGCGTTGATTCGCGTGTCTACAAGGCGCTGATCCACGGGACCAAGGACACCGCGGCGCTCGCCCGGCACGAGGCGCTGATTGGACTGGCCCTTCTGGGAAAACCAAACGATGCCACCCTGGCCACACAAATGGAAAAAGCTCTCGTCTCGGTTCTCAATATGCGTGATATCCCTTCGGAAATCTACGCCCGGGTCGCTCTCATCGGTTACAACCCGGTCAACGACAAGATCCAGATTCCGCTCATCATAAAGCACGTCAAGGATGCGACCTTCAGCAACCGGATGGTGGCGATCCGGGCAGTCAGCATGCTTGGGCCCCCCGCCCATGAAGCGGTGCCTGATCTCGTTGGCTACCTCAACGACCGCAATCCGGAATTGGTCATGAGCGTGTTTATGGCATTTACCTCCATGGGACCGGATGCGTTTCGGGCGGCTGATGCAATCAAGGCTTTCCTTTCCAAAAAGGAAATCCCCGATGACCTCCGCCAGGCTGGCACCTTTGCTCTTGATGCGGTAAACCGCAGGCGACCCGGCAGCGGTAGCGGCGTCAGTGGACCGGCAATACCACGGTAATCGACCGCTTATTGAACTTTTACTACATCAAATTGGTAACAACCTTACTCAAAAAAATGGTCGGTGACTAGGCAAACAGGGCCCGGACAGGCTCACCCTCGTTGAGGGTCGGGCGCTCCGGGCGGCCGCCATGGTTGTACACCAGCTTCATATTATCGAGTCCAAGGCTATAAAGGATCGTGGCGTGCAGGTCATGGACATGAACCTTGTCACGGATCGCGTATAGTCCCAATTCGTCCGTCTCGCCATGGACCATGCCGCCTTTGATACCGCCCCCCGCCATGAACATCGAGAAGCCGTTGGGATTATGGTCGCGCCCGTCCCCTTTTTCGCTCATCGGGGTCCGGCCAAACTCGCCTCCCCAGACCACAAGTGTCTCATCAAGCATCCCACGCGCCTTCAGATCCTTGAGAAGCGCCGCGACCGGACGATCCATAGCCCGGCAAAGCTCGGTGTGGTTCTTTTCGATACCCGAGTGGGCATCCCAGCGACTACCCGGGCCATGATAAAGCTGGACGAAGCGGACACCCCGCTCGACCAGTCGCCGTCCTAAAAGACAGAGTCTACCAAACGACTCCGTCTCGGGTCGATCGGTCCCATAAAGCTCGTGGGTGGCGCGGGTTTCCCGGGAAAGATCGACCGCATCCGGCGCGCCCGCCTGCATGCGAAACGCTAATTCATAACCCCGGATTCGGGCATCAAGTTCGGTATTGCTAGGATATTGCCGACCAATTTCCGTATTGAGCGATCCCAAAAGATTGAGTTTGGACCGTTCGCGGGCAGCAGTCACACCATCGGGGCGAAAAAGGTTCTGGATAGGTTCGCGGCCACTTTCCAGCCGGGTACCCTGATGGACCGCCGACATGAATCCCGCGGACCAGTTGCGGGGGCCGTTGACCACAGGCCCTTTCCCGTCTTGTAACACGACAAAAGCAGGCAGATCATCCGCCTCGCTTCCAAGCCCATAGCTGACCCAGCTCCCAAGGGATGGCCTGCCCCCAACTATGGACCCGGTATTCATCTGGCACACGCCGGAGCTGTGGTTGATGCCCTCGCCTTTGCACGACCGGATAACGGCGATATCATCGGCGCAGGTTGCAATATTGGGTATCCAATCAGACATCCAGAGGCCGGATTTTCCGTGACGGGCCCATTTGCGCTTTTCCCCCAAAAGGGGAGAATTCCCTTCGCCCATGGGAGAGATCGGTCGGACAAAACTTTCAGGCATTTTCTGACCGGAAAGCTTGTTCAAAAGGGGCTTGGGATCAAGGAGGTCCAGGTGGCTGGGTCCACCCTCCATAAACAGGAAAATCACGCTCTTGGCGCGACCCACGGATTGCCCAGGGCGGGTTTTTCCCGGTCCGGTTTCCCCGGTAACGCCCACCGGGGACGGAGTGGCCGCGCCCAAACTTTTTGATTTCGATTGTTCCAAAGCCCAAATGGGCAATAATCCAAACCCTAGACCTGCCCGGGCAAGCCAGGATCTGCGCGTGAGGCCTGTTTGCTTTCGGATCGAACCGAATGAGGGGTTCTCAGGGGACATGGAAAAATCCAATTGCGTTGAAAAGAACATGACAGAGATCCCCTAAAGCGACAACCTGCGGGGAAAGGGAGCGTTTCATGCCCGTGGCTGTGGTCAGGTCGTGATGCTTTCCGGAAATGTCCTTGAGAGTTCCCGTTTGGGTTTCAAAAGTCCAACGGGCGAGGTCGTTTGCCGGGTTTAATGGTTCGGTGGCGACTCCAACCCCACCTTTTTCCGGCGCAAGGAATCCATTGCTGATACGGACATCATCAATGATTCCATCGAAGGGATTGGCGATTCCATCGCCTGGCATCGCCCGGCTTCCCAACCTCAACGGCAAATCAGAAGTCAAGCCACCCTTTGCTTCATGGGGAATGGTCGCAATTTGGGCCGCTTCATCCGGATTGGAAAGATCCCGGAGGAAAAAACGAACTTCACCCTTTTTTGATCCGTTTGGATTTCTGTTGGAAACGATCAGTTGATAGGAACGGTTGAGTTCAACCCGCTGATCCGAAAAGATCGCCGTTTCCGTCACAGGTTTTCCCGGTTCGCCTGTCCATAGTTGCATAACCAGCGTCTGGGGCTTTCGCTGTGAGCCTTTGCCTGTGATTCCAAGGGACCAGCCCGCTTTGTCTTTGGATCCATCATACCGGGAAACAAGCGTCCTCACCTGGCCCGTATCGGCAATGGACCGGACCAGAAAAAACGCCTCGATGGTAAAAGGATCCGAGCCCAGTTCCTTGCCCCATTGGGATTGGAGCATCGGGCCTGGAGGATTCATGGTGAATTGGATTGCCTGTCCCTCGTGATTTGGGAGTCTTTCCTGGGGAAGTCGAGAGGCATCGGGGGCACTGGGTTCGCTGGCAAGAGATTCCTGCCGCGAAAAAAATTCAAGCATTTGATCCTGTTCCGCGGGAGTGGGGTCGCGCCCCTGGGTCAGTTTGAAAGCAAGACCCACTCGCCCTGTGGAGTCCTCGGGAATTTCCCGGAGAAGCCGCTTGGCAAATGCCTGGGATCGGTCAAGAAGCTGGGAGTTGTTCCAAAGGAAAAGCGATTGGACAGCGGTGGTTGTCTGGTCGCGCGAGGCGGTGCCATTGATGAATTGGGGAAGATCAAAGACATCAAAGAGCGGGTTGCGTGAATTCCGTAGAACTTTCAGGTGGATCGATCGAAAAGGCTCATTGCCATTGGCGCCGGGTCCTCCCGCCCGGGGCTTCAATTCTCCCGAGGTAAGCAGCATCGAATCGCGGATTTCCTCGGCGCTAAGGCGGCGCGGGCGGAACCGGGTAAGCAGGTTATTTTCAGGATCGATACGGACAATCTCCGCCGAGGCAGGCTCGGAAGACTGATGGTAAAACTCCGAACGAACAATGAGCTTATGAAGTTCACGAAGGTTCCAACCCGATTGCACGAATCGTATCGTCAACCAATCGAGCAGTTCCGGGTGGGTAGGCGCTCCGCCCAAGCGTCCTGTGTCTGAAGGTTGGGGAGCAAGCCCCTTGCCCGTGTGCCATGCCCAAATCCGATTGACAAAAACCCGCGCGGTAAGCGGATTTTGGGGACTAACCAAATATTGCGCCAAAGCCGAACGGCGACCTGTGGAATCACCTTTGGGATGGATCTGCGCATCCGATTTGTCCAAAAGGGTAACAAAACCTGGAGGTATATCAGCGCTTTTCTTTTTGGGATTGGGAGTAAAAGCGGGAACCGTTCCTGTTTCAATGATCGAATGCGCCACGGGTAATGGAGGGGGCTTGAGGGGATCCAATTTTGCCAATTCACGCCGAAGAGCGAGCATTTCCTCCTTGGCTTGTCCCTTCAGTTTTCCGTCCAGATTGATCAGGTCATAATCAACCTGCCTCCAGGCAAGTTCCACAAGCTGCGTTTCGAGGGGGGGTCGGACCGATGGCTTCTTGGTGAACATCTCCTGAATATCAGGAGGAAACCGCCCTACTGCTTCCCGGGTGATCGAATCACGCAAAGGTTGTTCCAGTTTTGCGATTTTTTCGCGGATTTCACGGGTCTTTTCTTCCCAGTTTTTGAGTTTTTGGGCATGCGCTTGGCGGGTGGATGCATCGGCGATCACTTTTTCTTCGCGGGGAAGAATATTGGAAAAAAAAGCGCGCAGGCGAAAGTAGTCCTCATGGAGGATCGGGTCGTATTTGTGGTCGTGACATTTGGCGCACTGAAAGCCCAAACCAAAAAAGGCATCGCCTACGGTGTCTGTTATATCCCCCAGGATAATATCCCATTGCCCCCGGACATCACGGTTGTTGTATTCGTAAATTCCATGGCGCAAAAACCCCACGGCGACATGCGATCGTGCATCTTCAGGCCATAACTCATCACCGGCGATCTGTTCCATCAGAAACCGGTCGATCGGACGATTTTTCTGAAACGAATCGATCACATAATCGCGGTATCGCCAGGCATGGGGTCTCTCGTGATCGATGCGATAGCCATCGGAATCGGCATATCGTACAAGATCGAGCCATTTTCGAGCCCAAGCCTCGGCATGAGAACGGGACGAGAGAAGTCTATCCACCATTGCATCGATTGCCCGATCAGAGGGATCGGCGATAAACGCATCAATTTCCGCAGGGGTTGGGGGCTGACCGGTAAGGTTCAAGTGAATGCGCCGGACAAGTTCGGCGGGTTTGGCGCGAGGAGCAGGCCTTGCGGCGTTAACCTCGATTTTGGCCAGAAGGAAAGAATCGATTTCGGTCTTGGCCCATGTGGAGTTTTTCAGGGTTTTGGGAGGCTCAAAGGTTTTGGGGGCCACAAAAGTCCACCAGTTTTTTTCCTCCGGGCGGATACCACCTGGCTTGCGCAAAACAAGCATGGAATCCAAACCTCCGTTAGAGGTTTTTTCACCCATGGGATTCTGGTCGGGAGTCATTCCGGTTTCGGGCCAGAAAGCCCCTTTACGGATCCATAGCTCCACATCATGGATCTCTCCCGGAGATAGGGGCCTGTCCGGGGGCATCGATTTGAGGTCACCCTTGCCATCGGCTTTGAGCATCTTCACCAGGAGGCTATTTTCCGGGTGGCCCGATTCGATTGCCGGGCCCTTTTCGCCCCCAGCAAGAAGCGCTTTGGCGGAATCCAGGCGCAAGCCTCCGCGCTGGCGTGCCTCGCCGTGGCATCTTTGGCACTTTTCGATCAAAAGTGGGCGAATCCTGCTTTCAAAATGACGCACCGGCTCTTCGCCAGGTTGAGGTGCGCCGAACAACATCAAAACCGCTATTAGATGGCACATTTCAAGTGAGGATCCCGGGGACTGGATCGGCAGACGCAACACAGGCTATTTGAGGCAATCTTAGCTCGCGAATGATTTTGGGAAAAGGAATTCCCGGAAGAACCCCTGGTTTTTTCATCGGAGATAAATCCTATTCGATTCACTGGATAAATCGATTTCGTTTTCTTAGAAATAGGTTTGTTCTCCCCATTTTTTGCTATCGTCCCTTCAGGAGGGGTTGTTGTGCGCTCTCGTCGCCAGGGTTTTACTTTGATCGAGTTATTGGTGGTCATTGCCATCATCGCGGTTTTGATCGGGCTTTTGTTACCAGCTGTGCAAAAAGTCCGTGAGGCTGCCAACCGGATGAGTTGCTCCAATAACCTGAAGCAACTTGGCCTTGCCGCCCAAAACTATTTGGGAACTATGGGTAATCTGCCCGCCGGGTGGCAACTTCCCATCCCCGGACCAACTACCGGAAATGTCTGGTCGAATCCCACCTATTGTGCGTCCCAGGTCAAAATGGACGCGCCCTATCCCGGCCAGGCACGTTTTACCAACATGCTGGTGGAACTGATGCCCTATATCGAACAGGACAACCTGGTAAAACAGTGGAATTTTCAAAATTTCACTGCCAACCTTGGCCCTACAGGATCAATCGCATCGCAAGTGGTTAAGCCTTTTCTTTGCCCAACGAGTCCTCTCGCAGGTCAACCACAGGCAACCGTTTCGGGCAATGTATACGGGCTTAACAGCTATGCGGGAATTGCCGGAATCCATTCTTTCCGTGCTTACAACGGTAGCGCCCAACAGATCTCCAATGATGGGGTGTTTTATATAAACAGCCGAATCCGGATCGCAGATATCATCGACGGGACAAGCAACACTTTCATTTTTGGCGAACGCTTCCACCTGGACAGCGAATTCGACCGGATGTACACAAACTACCCTATCAAGGGCTGGAGTGGCTGGGCCTGGGTCGACCAACCTAACTCGATTGGCGACTATCTCGTAGGCGCCTCGCAGCCTATCAACTGGAAGGTTCCTGCAACCGCGACCGGAGCCAACAGCTCATCAAACACCTGGGTACAACAGCGCCTTTCCACCATGGGTTCAGGCCATACCGGGGGCGCCAATGTCGGACTTGCCGATGGGTCTGTTCGATATGTTCGTGATAGCATGGACCTAGCAGCCCTTAGGGCTTTGGTCACCCGGGCTGGTGGCGAAGTTGTCACACCCGACTAAAGATTGATACGGCACCCTTTAAACATCGACACCAGGGGAAAAGCCTTTTGCTTTTCCCCTTTTTTCATTCCCATTCCCTAAGCCTTCACAAGTTCCTTTTCGTCTTCATCCTCGGGTTTGCGCTTTCCATCAAACCAGGGATAAATCGCGGGCAAAACCACAAGAGTCAAAAGCGTCGATGTGATCAGGCCTCCAATGACGACCGTTGCCAATGGTTTTTGAACTTCGGCACCCGTGCCATGGGAAAACGCCATCGGGATAAATCCGAGGGTTGCCACCATGGCGGTCATAAGAACGGGCCTTAGCCTGATCAATGCCCCTTCATAAGCTGCCTTCCATGGGTCCATTCCCTCCTTGCGGAGGCTTACGATATAGCTGACGAGAACCACACCGTTAAGCACGGCCACCCCGAAGAGGGCAATGAAACCGACGCCTGCGGAAATCGAAAAAGGAAGCCCACGCAGCCATAGGGCCACAATTCCACCCGTGGCGGCCAAGGGCACATTGAGGAAAATCAGCAGGGCCAATTTCGCCGTGTCAAATACCAGATAAAGGAGCGCCACTATCATCAAAAGAGCCAATGGCACGGCAATCATCAGTCGGCCGGTGGCTTCCTGAAGGTTTTTAAACTGGCCACCCCAGGTCATCGAGTAACCCGGTGGCAATTTTACCTTTTGGTCGACTGCACGCTGTGCATCGGCGACAAAACCAGCAAGGTCCCTGTCCCTTACATTGCATTGGATGATTGTGCGTCGACGAATCGCCTCGCGGCTGATCTGGGCGGGACCATCCTCCAGCTTGATCTCGGTCAATTCTTCCAGGGGGATTTGGCGCCCTTTGGGATCGGAAATTTTGATACGCCTAATCTTGTCCAGTTCGTTTCGCCATTTGGGGCCGATGCGCACCTGGATCGGAATGCGTCTTTGTCCCTCAAAAACCTGGCCTACATCCTGGCCACCAACCGCTCCCACCGCGTCCAGGACTTCTTTGGCGTTGATCCCAAATCTTGCGACCTTGGCGCGATCCACAATAATCCGCAAATAGGGCAGTCCGCCCGTTTGTTCGGCCTGGACATCGGCGGCGCCCGGAACGGTGCTCAATACTCGCACGACCTCTTCCGCCTTTTCCCGAAGGATGTCAAGGTCGTCACCATAAAGGCTAATTCCCACATTGGCACGAACGCCAGCAACAAGCTCCGCGACGCGAAGTTCGATCGGTTGGGAAAAGCTGTAAATGTTTCCCGGGACCTCTTCCTCAAGGACCTTTTCCATTTCCCTTACCAGATCCGCCTTCGACGAATGTTTCCAGGTGGAAGGATCGTGCAAGGTGATCATCACATCGGTCAGGTTGATGGTCATCGGGTCGTTGGCGATTTCCGGTCGACCACTTTTGCAAATAACCGATTTGACCTCGGGAAAGCGCATGAGCACCTTCTCCATTTTGGTCGTCATTTCGACGGTGGTTTCAAGCGACACGCTGGGGAGGCGCGTCGCCTGTATGGCAATGGATCCCTCATCGAGTGTCGGGATAAATTCCGCGCCAAGACCCATGGCCAAAAGGACGCTTGCGGAAAACGCGAGGACTGTGCCCGTGAAAATCGGGAGGGGGTGTTTTACCACCCAACCAAGAAGGGGCTGATAGATCCATTTTGCCCAACGGACAAGAAAAGGCTCGGATTCACTCACCGTTCTAAGATAAATAGAGGCCAAAACAGGCATAAGTAGAAGCGCAAGGAAAAGGGATGTGATCAGGGCCAGGATGACGGTTAGCGCCATCGGCTTGAACATCTTCCCTTCGAGCCCCCGCAGGGTGAGGATTGGCAAATAGACCAAAAGGATAATTCCCACACCGAAAATCACCGGCCTTGCGACCTCGGTACACGCTTCACGAACCACAGACACCGGAGCGACATCCTTTTTGTGATGGTGGCGATATTCCGCCACCCGGCGAACGACATTCTCGATGAGAACAACCGAACCATCCACAATCAGGCCAAAGTCTATGGCTCCAAGGCTCATCAGGTTGCCCGAAATGTTGGCCTGAACCATTCCGACAAAAGCACCCAGCATGGAAAGTGGAACCGCCAAAGCAACAATCACCCCCGCGCGAAAACTACCCAGCATGATCAAAAGGACGATGACTACAAGCACACCACCCTCAATCAGATTGTTGGTCAGCGTGTGGATGGTTTTCTTGACCAGGTCGGTCCGGTCATAAAAAGTATCAATCATGATCCCGGGTGGCAGGGTCTTTTCAATTTGAAGGACTTTCTCTTTCACCCGCTCAACGACAACCCGTGAATTCTCCCCAGCCTGAAGCATCACCACGCCAACAACACCCTCGCCTTTTCCATCGCGGGTCGCCGCTCCCTGGCGAATAATCGGGGCGAAATTGATATCAGCAACCTGCTCCAGAAATACGGGCGTTCCGTCGCCACGGGTTTCCAGAACGATCTTTTTGATATCGTCTATTTTCTGGATCAGTCCCTCACCCCGGACGATTCGCTGTTCCTGGCTATGAAGAATGAGATATCCGCCACCTGCATTGGCGTTGTTTTCCTTGAGGGCGGTGAGTACCTGGTGGATGGAGATCTTTTTGTCGAGCATCCGGTCCGGATCGATCTGGATTTCATAGGCTCTAAGGTCGCCTCCCGTGGTGTTGACCTCAATGACACCCGGAACCGATCGCAGTGCAAACGCGATGTTCCAGTCAAGCTCCTCGCGCAACTCCATCAGAGTGTGCCTGAATCCGGGTTTTGATTTAACCTCGAACTGGTAAATTTCTCCCAGGCCCGTGGCGATCGGCCCCATGCGGGGGGATGGGATTTCCGGGGGGATCTTTTCCCGGGCGTCCAACAGACGCTCGGCGATCATCTGGCGGGCCCAAAAGATATCCGTCCCTTCTTCAAAAACAACAGTGACCACGGAAAGCCCGAACTGGCTTACCGAGCGAATTTCTTCGACTTTGGGGATCCCGGAAAGGGATGTCTCGACCGGAAAGGTAATGAATTGTTCTGTTTCCTCCGCGGCCAAAGCTGGCGCGGTGGTCATGATCTGGACCTGGACATTGGTCACATCCGGCACCGCATCCACCGGAAGACGGAGCATGGCCGTGATACCAAAAGCAGTGAGCAAAAAAAGGAGCATGACCACTATGAAGCGGTTGTCCAGTGCCCAATTGATTACCCTAGCGCCCATTCCCCGGGTCCCCTTCCCTTTTCCGGTCTGACTATTCCCCCGCCATCAGGTCTTTCATCAGCTCCGATTTCAGAATGAAACCGCCGCGAACGGCAATTTTCATGCCCGGGGACAAACCCGATTCCACGACCTGCTCCCCCTCGGATTCGGCTCCCAATTGAACATCCATCCTTCGAAATTTGTCTTCGCCGTCGAGAACAAAAACAAATGCCTGGCGCCCCTCACGCTGGATCGACTCCAGCGGAACACTAATCGAAACCGGACCGGACTGAACAAGTTCCACATCCACAAAGGAGCCAGATTTGTAATCCCCTGCAGAGTTGGAAACCAGCGCCCGCATTGAAACCGTCCGGGTGGTGGCATCAACCTCTCCGCTCACCGAGAAAACTTCCGCATCGGAAATGGCCATACCGGCCGAAGAACGAAACCGGAGTTTCTTGCCCGTGATTCCACGGACCAAAGGAAGGTCGTTTTCGTAGATATCCGCGGTCATCCAGAGTCTGGAATAATCGGAAATCTGAAACATTTGCACCAACGGCCCGATTCGCTCCGCAATCACGGCATGTTGCTCGGTGATTGTTCCCGAAAAAGGCGCCCGGACCGGATAAAGCGAAACGGCCGCGCCCTCCGCGATCGGATCCATCGCATCCACCTCGGCTGTGGTGTAGCCATACATCAGGAGTTGGGCCCGCGCGAGCGATTGGGCAGTCTGGGCTTCACGCAGTTTTTGCTCCAGCGAGCGGACCTGGATCTGCCCCTGGAATTTTGTCTCTTCACAAAGGGCCCGATAAACCGCTTCCGCCGTATCATTGTCGGACCGGCTTTTGATAATCGCCGCCTCGGAAATGGTGCCTCGGGATTGCAGGTCAATATCGTATTGGGCCTTGGCCTGAAACTTGCGGGCGTAAGCGGACATCAGTTGTGAGCGCAATTCGCCAATGGAACGGTCGCGAAACCTTTCCTCGATCTGGTTGATGCCCACACCCGAAAGCATCGCCTCGACCATCGCAAGGGCATTCGCGGTGCTTTGCACCGTGCGATCATATTGTGCTTTGGCAAAATCCAGCGCCAGCCGCACCTTGACCAGTTCGAGCTTCGCCTGGCCCACTTCACGACAATCGAGTACCGCAAGGACCTCCCCGGCTTTGACCGATTGGCCAAGTCTTACTCGGACTTCGCGCACAATTCCGTCAACAACCGGCGACATATGGGCAATCCGGGTTTCATCCGGTCCCAATCGTCCAGTCCGCCATACTTTTTTCACAAATGGTTTTTGGCTGAGAGTGCCGATCTCGATGCCACTTGCCTCCCAGCGTTCCTTCGGGAAAGTTACCAAACCCGCCGGAGGCGCTTCCTCTTTTTTTGCTTCCTCCGAGGGTTTTTGGGGCGCCATCGGTCCAAAAAGGAAAAGCCAAACCAATCCTCCAAGGGCGCCAACACCCACAAGGAGCCAAAGGACAATTCCCAAAACAGTTGTTGGCTTTTCAGTGGTTGTTGATGTGACCATGGCCTTTAGGTCCGCTGGCTGTTGGGGAAAATCATCTACTATCATCCTACCTCACCAGGGAACCCTGAAGAGATGAGAAGGTCAAGTAAACTGGTCAAGATTCTGAATATCGGGTTTTCCCCGGCAACGAATGGTGAAAGGTTAGGTGACGATTTTGCCGATTACACTATTTGTAGGAGCTGCGATCGCTCCCCGGACCCTGTTTTGGACCGATTTTACAAGCATTGGGGACTTTAAATGATCCGGGTTACGCGTTTCCGGATTGCCATTTCCCACCTCAATGTCGGATATGTGTTTGCCGCGGCAGGAGCGGGATTGGTAAGTCTGACCGGTTGTGCGGGGACTCCAAAAGCTCGCGAATACCCTTCCATGTCGGCCAAAACCCAGCGCCCCTTGCAGCCTGTCTCCAAAGCCAATGTTGCCTCCGATCGGGAGGTGATCGACGCTCTTGCAAGCCGGAATCTCCAATCCCTTCCCAAAGTTTCCGAAACCGAAATGGGTTCGGAGGGAACGGGTTCCCGGAACGGTTTCATCCAGCAGGCCAGTTATAACGAATCCCAGGGGGAAAGCACCCTTCCCAAACCCAACCAGATCGTCGACCCGGGTAAACCAAACGATAGCGCTGGGGCTAATGGAACGGGCCATTTACGCGCCGCCGGGGAAAAGCTCTCCTTTGATGAGGTGATCAACGCCGTTTTGATCAGCGATCCCCGACTTATGGCCGGATTCCAGGCGGTAAACCAATCCACCGCCGATGCCCTAACCGCATCACTTGTTCCCAACCCGACCATCCTGGCCGATGTGTTGATGCTGCCACTTGCAAGACCATTTAGTCCCGATCGTACGGGTGGTCCGCCGCAGCAGGATGTGATGGTGTCTTATCCGATCGATTGGTTTGTTTTCGGCAAACGGGCCGCGCAAATGGCCTCCGCCACCGAACAGGTCAAAGTCACGGAGGCGGAATTCGCCAACCTGGTGCGCATCCGCGTGACCGAAGGGGCTGTTGCCTATTACGATGTGCTAGAGGCAAAAGCACTCCTGGAACTAGCCAAACAAAACCTTGAAGTTCTCACCAAAGCCGAAAATGTGCTAATCAAGGCGGTCAATGCAGGTGGCCGACCCAAAGTCGAACTCAACCGGGTGCGTCTGGACATCCTCCAGAATCGCCAAACCCTGCGGGATGCGGAGACGATCCTCGTTTCCGCCAAAGCAAGACTGCGGGCGCTTATCGGGCGTTCCGACCGTGACCCGGATTTTGATATCAAGGGAACCATCGACGAGACCCTATCGGCGCTGACTCCCCCTCCAACCGAGGCGTTTAACCTCGCTGTGGACAATCGGCCCGATGTCCAGGCAATGCGTGGCAAAATGCTTCAAACCGAGGCAAATGTCATCGTCGAAGACCGGAAAAAATATCCTGAACTGATACCGATGTTGGGCTGGACACGCCAATATCAGGTCGCGGCAATGGGCCAACCCGACGCCGGGTCATGGAACGCGTCTTTAACAACTAACCTTCCTCTTTTTAATCGCAATCAAGGCAACCGCGCCAAGGCATCGTCCCTGGCGGTGCAAGCCAAGATCGATTACGAAGCGACACTTGTCGCGTTGAGGGCGGAAATCGAAACCGCCGCCCAGGAGCTGAAAGCGGCCCGTAACAACGCCGAAGCCGCGGCCGAAGACCAGCTCAAATTGGCCAACGAGGTCCTTCAAAGCATCACGGCAGCATACGAAACAGGCGGGCGCCCGCTTGTGGATATGCTGGATGCCCAGCGCAATTTCCGCGAGACCAATCGAAGTTATATCTCCACACGCGCCGCATATTGGCGATCGGTTTATCGTTATTATTCAGCCATCGGCAAACAGATTCAGCAGGTTTAAGCTTTTAACGCTCGCCGTTGTCGCAACGAGCCGCCAGATCCAACTCATAAGCAAGACCTTCTCGAGCCGGGGGAGTTTTGGGTTTGGGGGTCAGGCAAAACAGGTCCCACTGTTCATTGCCAAAACCCGCCTGCCTTACATACCACCCATCCCCATGGCGCTCCACCGGAAAGAGGGCGCAAAGGACGGGCTTGTATTTAAGCGTGTCCCCTTCCGCCGCACCAAGGTTGTGGAGGACACAACCCTTGTTGAAAAACACACACCAGTTATCCACAACCCGAATGCTTCGACCTCCGGACTTTTTCCGATTCGAAAGAAAGCCAACTTTCTCGACAAGCTTTTTTGCATTCGGCCGCATCATGGGCAGTGCTTTTTTGATGATTTTTTCGATCGGGCCCGCTGTTTCCGGTCCAATGGGGGGTCGGCTGTTTTTGCAACAAAGTCCTTCGCACCCCCGGCCATAAGTACACTCGAACCGGGCCTCCTCCAGGTTGATCACATTCAGGGGAACTGATCCGGGAGGAAGGGTCTTTTTCGTTTTTGCCTTGCTCATGGTTGGTAATTCCTGATTTGAATTCGTCCGGGAAAAAAAATGGGCGGAACGCACCATAACGCGCCCCGCCCAAAGATTTTTCAATCACCCAAGATTCATCCTGATTCCAAAAGGATCCGGATTACCTGTCCTTTTTGGGGATGTGGGCAAGTTCTTCCTTCACTTCGGCGTAGTGGCTGAATTCCATGGTGAACGATGCCGTCCCCTGGGTCGAGCCGCGAAGGTCGGTCGTGTAGCCGAAGAGTTCGGCGAGGGGGATTTGGGCGGTGATGTTCACGCGACCCAGATTAGTGGCCGATTCCATGATCACACCACGACGACGGCTGATATCGCCGGTGATGAAGCCCATGAACTTGTCGGGACCAACCACACCAACCTTCATGATCGGCTCAAGAAGCACGATACCCGCGGTCACCTGGGCATCACGGAAGTTTTCCCAGCCAGCCAATTGGAAGGCGTCCTGCGAGGAGTCGACATCGTGCGTCTTGCCGTCAATAAGGCAAGCTTCGATGTCAACGCAGGGGAACCCATACTTCGCGCCTTTGACTGCGGCGCGACGGATACCATCTTCGGTTGGCTTGATGTATTCCTTGGGAACCGATCCGCCGAAAATTCGATCGTGGAAGTAGATGTTGTTGATATCGGGCTTTTCGCCTTCTTCTTCCATCTTCTTGTGCCAAGACTCGATGGCTTCGGGGTTCAGGCGCTTGTATTCCACGACGACCACGGCAAACTTACCGCGACCACCCGACTGCTTGACATACTTCGTTTCCTGGGTGATGTCCTTGGCAATCGTCTGGCGATAAGCAACCATCGGACGACCGGTGGTGACCTTCACGCCAGGGAAGCGTTGAAGCTTGTCAACGGAAACTTCGAGGTGAAGCTCACCCATACCCGAAATGATCAATTCGTTGGTTTCGGGATCGGTGTGGGCCTTCAGCGTCGGGTCGTCGCGCACCAAGCGACCAAGGGCGTCAGCCAGCTTGGTTTCGTCGGTGCTCTTGTCCGGAATCAGCGAACAACTGATGACGGGCTTGGGGAAGTTGATCGATTCGAGCGAGACGGGCTTGTTCTCGTCGCAAAGGGTGTTGCCTGTGTAGGTCTGCTTGAGGCCGATGATGGCCATGATCATACCAGGACCGGCAACTTCAAGCTCTTCACGCTTGTTACCCATCATGCGGTAGATACGGCCAATACGCTCGGAGCGGCCATTCGCGGTGTTGGTGACGGTATCGCCGGGACGAAGTTCGCCGGAGTAGATACGGACATAAACCAGGTCGCCCGCGGTTGCGTCGGCAACGGTCTTGAACGCCAGACCAGAGAAGGGGTCCTTGGGATCGGGACGACGGATTTCCTTGACCTTGGATTTCGGAACGATTCCATCCACAGGAGGACGGTCGGTCGGCGAAGGGAGGAAATCGCAAACGGCGTCAAGCAGGTGCTGAACCCCGTGGAAAGTCTTCGAGGAACCGCAAAGGATAGGGGTAAAGATCGTTTCGAGCGTACCCTTGCGGATCGCTTTGCGAAGAAGCTCTTCGGAAACTTCCTTGCCTTCAAGGAGAAGTTCGGCCACTTCGTCTGAGGCCATGGAAGCCTGGTCGAGAAGCAGACCACGGTACTCTTCCGCCTGCGCCTTGTGGCTATCAGGAATTTCGACATAGGAGAAGTCGATGTTCTTCTTGTCGTTAGGATTGCGCTGAATGAACTTCATGCGAATGAGGTCGATAACGCCGGCGAAATCGGTGTATGCGCCCACGGGAATCGTGAGGATACAGGGTTTCGCGCGAAGCTTTTCCACCATCTGCTCAACACATGCGAAGAAGTCTGCACCAGTACGGTCCATCTTGTTCACATAAGCGAGACGAGGGACTTTGTACTTGTTGGCCTGAAACCAAACGGTTTCGGATTGAACTTCCACGCCACCCACGGCGCAGAAAACACCAACCGCGCCGTCGAGAACGCGCAGCGACCGTTCTACTTCGGCGGTAAAGTCCACGTGCCCGGGGGTGTCGATGATGTTGATCATCTTGTCGCCCCAGTCGATCGAGACCGCAGCGGAGTTGATGGTGATACCCTTTTGACGCTCAAGGGGGTCGAAGTCGGTGGTGGTGTCACCACTATCAACATCACCCACCTTGTGCTTGGTACCCGAGAAATACAGGATGCGCTCGGTGGTGGTGGTTTTGCCGGCGTCGACATGGGCGATAATCCCAATGTTGCGCACTTTGTCGAGCATGTGTCGTGGGCCGGGGCAGGTAGGCTCCCGGCACTCCTCCGTTATGGGACACCCCCGAAACCACATCCGCTGCGGCGCTGGGAAGTCCATGCAATAAAGCGAAAAAACAATCCAACCAGACCCTGTTTGGACAGGGTCGTTATGGAAAGCTTGAAACGGTGATTATGACAGATGGACGGGGGATTTTCGAGAGGAAAAGGTTGAAACGCGGTGAAGATTCTGGGTAGGGTAAAAAAATAAATCCACCAAACTGCCCAAAGAGCCCAGCTACCCGTTGGCGCTCCACCAAATTCCCCCCGCCACAACAAGTATTCCCAACAACACAACTCCCCCAATCACAAGGATCCTGGTCGCAGAGCTAAAGGGTGGCGCTTTCCGCTTTTTCGACTTCGATTTGATGATCGTGCCATTCACCGCACCCTGCCCCTCGCGGTCCGCCCCGGATTCCCGCGTCGCCCGGATCCAGGTGAGGGCAATATCGCGAAATTCTGGAAGATCCCTCAGGGCCTGAAAAGGCCCCTCCTTGGTCCGGGATGCCCGGATTTTCCGGTCGGAAATATTGGCTGCATCCCCAAGAAGACCCTCCTTGATGGAGCGCCTGACAGCGCCCAGCGTCCCCATTACGGAATGGACCTCCTCTTTTTCATCTTTCCAGGAAAGATACCAGGTTTCCTTCTCTCCTACGGGGGCGGGTTGCAGCTGGGATTTGCGAGTACTCCGTCCCGTCAGATCCTCAATGAACTCGCGGCAACCTTTTGGACGAAGCATCGGGTCCGCGCTCATCGATCGCCGAATCGCCCACTCCACCCTTTCGCTGGCAAGCGGATTGAGCTCACGCACCGGAGCGAACTCGTTGTGGATCTTTCGCATCCAGGCATCAAGAGGGTTGGCAACCTTGAAAGGCGTCACCTTGGTAAGCATTGCGTAAAGGGTTGCGCCCAAACTGTAGATATCACATTTGATCGTGGCATTTTTGGCGTTTTTAAACTGTTCCGGAGCCATGAAGTGGGGGGTTCCCAATCCTCGTCCGGTGCGGGTCAAATCGAGATCCGCAGCCTGCTCCTTGACCAGACCAAGATCCGTCAATTTGGCGATGCACTCCCCGGTTTTTTTGTCCTTGGCAATGAGAATATTGTCCGGTTTCACATCTCGGTGAATCAGGTTGTGACGATGTGCCCGGTGCAAACCCTGGGCCACCTGCGCAATAAGGCGAATCGCCTCGGTCTCGTTGAGGGGCCCCTCGCGTTCAATCATGCTCGATAGTGGCTCGCCATCGACATATTCCATGACAAGATAAGGCGAACCATCCCATTCGCCATAATCCAGAGCACGAACCACATTGGGGTGATCGATGGTGGAGGCGGCGCGAAATTCCTGCTCGAATCGCTTATGCATCACCGGATTGTCGGTAAGGTCGTTGAACATTAATTTGATGGCAACAATTTCGCCATTTTTGTCATTGCGGGCTTTGACCACCGTGCCCATTCCGCCGTCTGCAATCTTCCCAAGGATGGCATAATGCCCAAGCCTGTCGGGGAGTGCAAAAAAGGCGCGATTAACAGCCATGGACCCATCCGAAAGATATGCTCAGGTCTTCCCAAACGATTTTACATCCCCTCACCCTGCCGGGAAATGGGCAATCAACGGGAACCCACTTTGACCGGGAAATTTTCGAGCGATCGATGCCGCTAAACCATCATTTACAAATCCAGGTGCCTGGATAACTCCCCAATAAGTTTCAGACCAGTCACTAATCCTATCCCATTACAAAAACCACAACCACCAGAACCAGATTTCAGGAACTACTTGCAAAAGTAGGCCCTGAAATCATCTGGGCCAAATGGGCAATACCGGGATTGTTTACCTTTGAGGGGGAACACGAAGCCCATTGGCGCTTGGAGGGTTATCCTTGATACCGCTACCAGGCCGAACGACCCCACCCAAACCAAGCGCCTCGGGGTGGCGGGCCAATTTGTCCATGAAGACCTCGGCGTTGTTCATTATGCGGGCGATTGTCGGAATCTGTTGAACTACGCCAACGAGGATCTGGTCGATTCGATAGTAAACCGTCGGATCATTAAGAAATTTTTTGAGGGCGCCTTCCCCTTCGGTAAGTCCCTTGAAAAGACCCTTGACCTCGGAAATAAAATCGTTGATGTTCACCACCGCTTCGTCCACATCCCGCAGGATCATACCAACACGGGCCCCGGATGCTCCGACCGGCGTTCCGCCGGGAGTTGTGGGACCGGGTGTGGCTGCACCGGTTGAAGCACGGGGACTGGGGAAGGTTGTTGCCGGAGTATTGGCCTGGTTTTGCGAAGTGGTGATCGCGGGCACACCTCCCCCGGACGCGCTTCCAAACCCTGTGGGTCTGGTGTTGGAAGCAATCACACCTGGCATGTAGCTACCCGGAGTGGTTCCACCCGGATAATTGGGAAGCGCGCCAAGAGGCCTTGGAGCTGATGCCCTTGCACCCCCCCGAGCCTTGGCCGGATCGGCCGTCTCGTCCAGTTGGCGGGTGAATTGCACAAACCATTTGACAACTTCCTGGACTTCTTGCGAAACATCCAAAAGGTTTTGGGCCATACCGTCAAAGCGATCGCTTGCTTTTTTGCTGTTTTTAAGGATCGCCGCTATCTGCTTTTGGTTGTCATCGTTTAGGACATTGCCGATGCGGTTGATGGTTTCGCTGGTATTGTCAATGGTTTTGCTCAATTTATCCGAGTTTTGTTGAACAAATCGGTCAAGGCGCTCTGCGGTGCCACCAATCTGTCTGGCCGCCGCGCTGATGTCGCCTCCGATTTTGTCGATATCCTTGAATGTCGCTGTCGCCGCTTTCGCGGTTTCCCGAATATCGGCAACGCCCTTTTCAAAGCTTGCCTGCAACTTGGGCAAGGCTTCATTGGCCTGCTTGCCAAATTTTTCATACTCCTTGAATGTTGCCAACGCCCCATCCTTTAACTCCGGGACCGCAGCACGCACATCTTTGGCCAGGTCCCTTACCTCCTTCAGCGACTCAGTCAAAAGCGGCGACAACTTTTCAAGTTTTTGCAAAGATTTGCGCATCTCGTCAAGGGCTTCCTGTGTGGAGGGAACCACTGCGGAGGCACCCTGCAACAGCGAGTTCACCGTCGCGGCCCGGCGCCCTTCCACGACGGACCCAATCTCCAGAATATCCCGCTCCTTGATATCCGAATCGGGGGTCAGATCAATCGTCGCGTCATTGGCCAAAAGCCCGGTGGAAAGGGTGGGAACCTCGTGCCTGCGAAGCTTGAATGGATTGATCAGCGAGAACCGTACAAGGACCGCTCCGGTTTCCTCCTCGAGTTCAAGACCGGTGACTTGCCCCACCCTTACGCCCGAACGGCGCACAGGAGTTCCGTTCGAAACTCCCGGGGCGTCATTGAATTTGGCGTAATAGTTATCCCCTTTTTCCCAAATATGGGGCATGGTCCCAAAGAGAATGATCATGAAGGCCATCAAAACAGCCCCACCCATCACTACCAGGCCCAATTGCAAACGCATTGTATTTATGCTCATGTCTACGACTCCCCAGGCGTGGCAGGCGGCGGAATATCATTGTCGGAGGATCCACTTTCGGAAGCCCCATCCCCTAGGGGTGGTTCTTCGGCCGATTGCAGATCGGATTCGGCGTAAGGCTCGAAAGGGTCAATCGGTTCCGATTGGGGAAGTGGTTCTTCAAGCACCATGGAATCGGTCAAAGGTTCCAGTGAAATGGAGGGAGGGTCGCCAAAATCCTCTCCTTCCTCTTCGCCCGGTTCATTCAGGTCGATTTCCCCATCCTCGGCAAACTCTTCATCTTCGTCTTCAAAGTCTTCCCCGGTTTCCGCCTCTTCCCCGGTTGTTGGCACTTCCTCATTTGCTGATTCTTCAAGGGTTTCTTCCCGCGCTTCCAATTGAGCTTCCGCGGGTTCATGGTGCGAACCCGTCTCCTGATCCAAAGGTTCATCCACGCGAAAGATATTATCTTCAAATGAACTACGCAAGTAGACAAAAGGGGAATCCACTTCCTCATCAGGTTCGGGAATTGGTTCCGGGGGCGGTGCAGGAAGCGCTTTCAGGAAATCTTCTCCCATTTCCCATGCGTATGCAATTGCCGGAGGCACAAGAAGCATCAAGGATTTACCTGGCGGTTGCTCCATCCCTTCGGGTGTCACATCCAGGGTCTTCGCCTCCACATCAATTTCAGACGGGACTCTGGGCGCCGGAACCAAAACAGTTTCGGGTTCCTTTTTGAGAAACTCCTCACCCAATTCCCATTGAAATTGTCGAGGTTTGGCCGCGAGCATCACCAGGGTTCGTCCGGGGATTTGGCGCATCGCCAAAGGCGCAACATCGACGCAACTCGACTGGATTTCACGATCTGAAAGGATTCTTGGTTCAGGCGGTGGCGGCGGCTCGGGCTTGAGAAATTCTTCTCCTTGTTCCCAGGGAAGGCGTCGGGCCCGCGAAGCCAGTGTCACCGCCATTCGACCTGGAATGGATCGGATCGCATCCGGAGCAACTGCAAAAGTGGCTGCCTCTACATCGATTTGGGCGGGAACCAATGGCACTGCCGTGGGGAAACCTTGGGAGTTTGCGGCATCAACCACCGGGGCAATTCTTGGTGGATCGATCCAGCGAAGTGTCGAATCGGTATCAGGGGAAAACGCGCTTTCTCCCTTGCCTTGCGCATCTCCCTGGATGAAGCGCTGCACGCGGGGATCGGGATGCGCCATGAATTCATCTACGGTCCCATCAAAAAGGATCTGGGAGTCCCTTGAATCCAGATTCGCCAGGGCGCTTAGCATGATTACCCGATCGGCAACTTTTCGCACCGTTCGCATTTCATGCGTAACGAGGATCGCTGTTATCCCCAAATCACTGCGGACCTTGAGGATCAGGTCGTTGATCATGTCTGTCATGATCGGGTCAAGGCCGGTCGTCGGCTCATCGAACAGCATGAACTCGGGATTGAGGGCCAGCGCCCTTGCCAACCCTACGCGCTTTCTCATCCCGCCTGATAGTTCCGCGGGAAATTTATCCGCGACACCCGGGGAAAGGCCCACATCGGAGAGCATCTTGCCAATGATCGGGAGAATATCCTTCTCGGGAAGGATCCCCTGGGCGCGCAGACCAAAAGCAATGTTGTCAGCAACCGACATCGAGTCAAAAAGCGCCGCCGCCTGAAACAGGAATCCGAAGTGACGCCTGAGAAAAGACTGCTCGCGGCTGTCCATCGCTGCGATGGATTTGCCCCGAAATACGACCTGTCCCTGCGTCGGAGCCAAAAGGCCAATAAGCAATTTCAGAAGTGTGGTTTTTCCACAACCCGATTCTCCCACAATCGCCACGGTTTCACGGCGTTTGAGCGTAAGATTGATCCCCCTAAGGATCTGTTGATCTCCCAACTTTAGGCCGACACCTTCAAAACGAACATCCTCAGACGGTTGGGAGGATGATCCGATGAGGGATATCAGGGGTGGAAAAAGGGTTGTCATGGTTTGGTGCCCGGTTAACCGGGCCAGATGACTCCGTGAAGGCGGTTGGCAAAAAACGAAAGGAAAAAGTCGAGCACCAGGATGGCGATAAAGGAGAGAACGAAGGAGACCGTCGATGCGGCGCCAACTCCCGTAGCGCCCTTGCCCGCATGGAAACCCTGATGACACGCAATGAGGGCGATGCTGCCTCCAAACACCATCGGCTTGACCAATCCGACCCCAAGGTCCCAAAAGTGGATATGGTTTTTGGAATTTTCCCAGTAGTGATGGGGTTCAATTCCATAAAGCTGGGTTGTGACCAGCGCACCACCCATGATCCCCATGAAATTCGCCAGAGTGGTTAGGACCGGGATCATGAAAAGACAGGCAAGGAATCTGGGAACCGCGAGGTATTTGATGGGTGAAGCCCCAAGACAAATCAGGGCTTCGAGCTGCTCGGAAATTTTCATGGTGGCAAGCTCCGCCGCCATGGCGCCCCCCACACGACCTGCAAGCATCGAAGCGGCGAGCACCGGTCCGAGTTCGACAATCACAGACTTGTTGACCATCATTCCGAGGCTTGTGGCCATACCCAGGCGCGCAAATTCGGCATAAGCCTGGACCGCAAGGACCATTCCGATGAACAGTCCGGTAAGAGCCACCACCGGCAAGCTTCGAACGCCCACTTCATAGAAGATGGGCACCATCGAACCCCGCATGGGGCGGCTGAAACATTGGCCAAAAACCTGGAAACAAAAAAGTGCGAAATCGCCTATCTGTTCGATAAAACCGACGGGAGGCTGGGCACCTAACCCCTGGGCGGGAGGCTGGTTTTTGGTGTCCGTGGCGGGACGAATCGAAGCGGTCGCCTCACTTGACATGGCCAATTCGGCCTCCCAAGCTTCCTTGCAAACCTTTCCGGCCCAAGCGTGGAAAGGGTGGGATGGTTCGCCTCCTGGCGGGCAGATCCCACTTTCGCATCGACCAAAGGAAGGGACGGGGTGGAAGAAAGATCAACCCGGCACCCCGGCCAAGGGGTTAAGGACTACAGGCTGTACCGGTTTTGAGGGAAAATCAGATTGAGGCTTCGCAAAGGGCCCCACCTTGCGACAAGGCAAACCTCCCCGAAACGGTCCAACTGTCAATTTGGGAAGACTGCCGGGATTTTACCGAACTTTCAGCCCAAAAGCGTCAACCGGAATGCTTTTTCGTTCCAAATACCAAAGTGTCCGGGATGGTCGGTTTTTTTGGCTTTTCAATTCTCCTGATTTTCCAAGGTATGAATCCAATACCCGGCCTACTTCAGGCACATGTGTTTTGCGATATTTTTTAAACGCGCAAGAAAATGAAAATTTACTACCGTCGATCCCTAAACCAAAGCCTACCAACCAAACCAAAATCCCAAAAAATTTTCCAAATCATTTTCCGGCGCAATTCCACCCTTCAAGCTCCTTAGTAATAAGCCATTTCCGCTTATTTTCTACCCTCAACATACTCGATGGATTTTGAGGTTTTTTCCTAATCTACCGTGGCTTAAGATGGACGAAGAAACTTCCGACCCATAGGCTCTCTCACAACATCTCTCCATGTCTTTCATCTCGGAGCCCCCATGTCCTCCCGAGTTATTTTCTTCGTTCGTTGGTTTCGCAAGTTTTTTCGCCCTGTTTCCCAGATTTTCAAGTCTTCTCCGCTTGCCCTGGAATCTTTGGAAACACGGCTTGTTCCTGATGGCCAGGGGTTCTCGCAACTTCTGCCCCAATGGAGCGGGAATAACTGGCTCAATCCCCCGGCCTCCGTCGCGCCTCTTGCCTCCAACACCGTTCTTGTTTCCCTTGTGGCACCCTCGCCTCCTTCCTCCGGACCGGGTTCCGTTCCTTCCTCCTTTTCCAATTTCAACTATCCGACTACTCTTCAATCCGCCACAGTAACCCCCACTCTGACCACATCTATCCTCTCCGGCATTTACCAGCGTCACTACACGCTCAACGCCCAAACCCCCGCCACTTCTTCCACACCTTCAGGGCAGGTTTTCCTGGATGTGCAAATGGTATCCGCAGTCCAATTCGGCGTCACTTCCGTCACCGAATCCGGAACCCTGACGGTTTCCCAAACCGTCCTGCAAAACGGAACCCTGATCAGCCAAATCGTGGCTTCCGTGATTCCGTTTTCCCAAACCGAACCCACGCGACCGTCAATCAAAAGCCTCGAAAAAATGCCCCTGGGAATCAAACACTCCCTCCAAGCGGCCACCCTG
>CAMBMH010000015.1 GCA_945868575.1 Singulisphaera sp. GP187
ACAAATCCATGAGACCAACGAGGTCCTTTCAGGGCGCAAGTTCCACAACCGCCAAAAGGGGACGATGATCCGAGGCCATTTCCTCGGGAATCACCCTGGTTTCCAAGACCCTGAACTTATCCCTTGGACGAACGAGCACATAATCGATCTGATTTTTGGGATTTTGGGACGGGTAGGTCTTAAAATCCTTGCCCGAAGTGGTATTTTTCCATTCGGTCAAAAGAATTTCAACCGGCTTCGCCGCGGGATTCGCATTCAGGTCGCCGGCAAGAATGACCGGTCTGGATACCTTTGCAAAAATTTCGTTGAGTTTTGTCGCCTGTTGCTCTCGAAACAAAATGTTGTTGTGATGAAGGTGGGTCGTAACAACGGAAATCTCCCCAGCAGGATCCTTGATCACAACCTCAAACGCAATTCTGGTCTCCCTGACAGGAGTTCCCGGAAGGATATGAATAGTGGATTCGCCCAAGGGAAACCTGCTAAGAACCGATTGCCCATATTGGCCACCCATAAAATCAATTTGTCGGCCAAACCGGCCATTCATCCCTGTGAGTTTTGCCAACTCGGCGGTCTGGTCCACCATGCCAGTTCGACGATTTATGTGGTCAACCTCTTGTAAAGCAACGAGGTCAGGCTGTGTCGATTTGATTACCTTGGCCAATCGGGGAAGATCGACTTTCTTATCCATCCCCTCCCCGTGGTAGATGTTGTAAGCCAAAACACGAAAAGTCCGGGTTTGGCCATGCGCATGGCTTATTCCATTCAGAAACAAAACCAAAAGCCCCAATCGAATCATCCCGAACATTTTCATTTTCCACCATTGGCAATTTGCAAATCCAGCCAAACGAGACGATGATCACTCGCGGCATTGGGTTCATCAATTAGCAGACGATGGGATTCGCCTACCTCCGGCCAAAAAATACCGCTATTGCTGACAAATAATTCCTTCGATGGTAGGACATAATCAAGCCTTCCAAAGGAGTGGGTTCGAAACGGCTTATAGTCTGCAAAATTTGGCCCATTGCCCTCTGCGCCTCCCTTCGATTGGGGACGCGGGTCCTGCACTCTTGGGTGTTTGAGAAATAGATCCGTTACCCGTTTTCCATCCACCAGATCACCCCGGACCGGTTCCGCATTGAGATCCCCAATAAGCACAAATGGGACGGTCCCTTTCAGGCCCCCTTTTACACCTTGATCGTCGACAATATAGGAATCTTTGGTCGGGCCTGTGATATAGTCTGCCCAAAACCGGACCTCGTCATGATTGCGCCTTCCATTTCGATCCTCCGGCCCATCAAAAACAGGAGGGGTGGGATGTGAGCAGAGGAAATGAATGGTGGATCCTTCGACTTGAACAGGAACATCCCAATGGCTTTTGCTAGATAGGCGAAAGATTTCGCTTTGCTTTTCGGAATAGTAATCGGGTCGTCCCTGCTTTCCGTCTGGAAGCAGATTGCCGGGCATCCTCTTCCATAGGAATTTCTGAAAGGTACGGATACCGGATCGATCCATTGGAAAACGGCTGTAAAGGGCCATGCCATATTGACCCGGATATTTGCCATATCCGAAAGCGTCTTCAGGACCATCTTTCCTGTTGTCGTTATTCAGATCGAGACCCGAAAGTACACCGGTGTTGACAGGTTCAAAAACGATATGAGGATATTCCAGGGGTTTCTGATCTCCCTGTCCTGTCGCCAAATACCGCTCGAAAAACAACCTGGCGCTCTGCCCTTTGAGGGAATTCGCGGAGGTTTCGTAATCGTAGTCAATTTCATTTACAAGCACGATATCGGGGCGAACGAGCTGAAGAATTTGAGCTGCTTTTTTGAGCTGGGGGTTGGTCCCACGCCCCTGCCCATCCACCTGGTCTATCTTTTCCCTGCCTAGTTCATGAATGTTAAATGTGGCGATTCTTACCATGCCGGGAGATTTTGGGCTTTTTTCTGAAGAGGGATTTACGATTGTTTCCATCGCCTGTGAAGGCAACTCCGCCCCAATTTCCGCCCACAGGATTCCGATCAAGACAAGAAGCGCCCGCTGCATCGCGACCTCCCTTTTTCACAGCTATAACCCTGCAGAAAGTCTATAATCGGTTTCGGTTTAGGCGATCAACAATTTGTACGCGGCCACCAACAAAACCAAGGCAAGCAATCTTTTGAGCCAAACAGGATTGAATCGTCGACTTCCCAAAAAAGATCCAATCCCTCCGCCAATCAGTACACAAAAGGCCCAAAAAAGTATCGGAATCCCCAGCACAGGGGTTAGTTCAGGAAATGTCCCTTTGGCAATGGCTTCCCAAGCGGGCATCGCCATTAGGCCTGAAAGAGAATTGAGGAGAATAAAAGGGGCTGACACTCCGGAAGCAACCCGGGGCGTTGCCCAACCACCAACCACGAGCAGCGGACTTAGGAAAATACCCCCGCCCACCCCGGCAAGGCCCGACAGGAATCCGATCAAGATTCCGAAAATAACAGCAATCCAAAAGGGTGGAATTCTTGCCTCTTTATCCGTTTGTCCCTCAGGAATTCCGGTTTGGGGAAGGCACATACGAAAGGCGGCGGCAACAAGAACCAATCCGAGCACAAATTTCAAGCCAGTGCCAAATTGTGAAGCAAACAACCGTCCTGCAAATGCCATGGGAACACTCGCCAAAGCAAATGGCCAGAAAAGGGACCAACGAAACGCCCCCGCGCGATAATAATTGATGGTTCCAATTGATGCCACTACGACATTAAAACATAGCGCCAAAACGGGAATTCGATCGGCGCCAACTCCAAGCAAACCCAAAATCGCGATGTAAGCAGAAGCTCCTCCATGCCCCACGGATGAGTACAAGAGCGCCCCCAGCCCCAAAGCAAATCCCACCAGGACCCAATGCCCTTCTTCCATCCTTTTGATTTATTAAGGATTAAAGATTTACCTAACTGCCAACACCAGCTTTTGCACAAAGCCAAATTCCCATCACGACAATGATTAAGGCGCTGAGGATAGCAATTCGCCCGGTCCAGCGTTCAAAAGAATCGGTATCCCCTGTCCGTTTTTGAATGGCATCCCGACTTTTCACAACAACAATTCCCAAAGCTACCAGGACCGAAGCCAAACCCGCGCTAAATGCAACCAAAAGGGGAAGTGCCAACCAGGTTCTCCCCGTAGCCATTGCAAACAACAGCATCGCGACCGCATCCCAACAGGGAACAAGGCCCCCGGTAATGCCAAGCAAAACGACTCCCCAGGAACTTGTTTTCCCATTTGAAGGGGCAACAGGACCATGAGTATGACCTCCGGGGCCATGGGTATGACCTCCGGGACCATGGGTATGACCTCCGGGACCATGGTAATGATCCGCCATTCCGGAAAGTCTCAAAAGCAATAGCCATCCACCCATCCCTGTCAAAATCAATCCACCAAACAAATTGAGGACGCGCTGCACATCCCCCGCCTGAGCGTCGGGAACAACGATGGGGAGGAACCCGGCGATGATCATTACAGCGGCAGTATGGGTCAGGGTGGTCACCAGGCCAAGGAGCACTGCCTGGTAAACTGTACCCCGTTCTCCGATGAGATACGCGGCAACCATCGTCTTCCCATGGCCCGGGGTCAGGGCGTGCCCCGCTCCAAACACTAAAGAAAGCAGCAAAAGTATGAGGAGGCCGTGTTTTTGGCCCAGAATCAGATCCATCAGACCATCTTCATGGGCTCCCTGCCACTCCGCTGGAGGCCCTTTCGGTGAAAGTTCCATTGCGACCGAGCTCCGCTTCGCCTCTTCCTCCCCAATGTTCCCCCATCTTGCCTCGACCTCAAGGAATCGTTTTCCGACAGGGAGGTTCGGTCCACCCCAAGGGCCCATCAACACCAGGCTGATTGGGTCAGAGGCATAATTCCCCTCCTCGAGTGTCAATTTTTCTCCCTGGGCAAGGCCTGACATGGGCGCCTCGAAAAACAAATCAACTCTTAAATGATCCAAAACTTCAAAATTAGTCCGGGATTCGGTCCATGGGATTTCGCCCTTGGGACCCTTGAGGATCAGATTTTTGGGAATCCGTTTGGCCAAAAATTCCACATAAGCCTTGTGGATATCGTTTCGGTCGTTGATCTTGCTTAAATCGACATCATGTTCGGTCAGGTCGTAAAGCGCGCGGGTTTCATCGACCTCGTGCCGGTAAAGCACCTGAATCCGGTCAGGAGTGGTGCGCAATAGGATCCGTCGGTCGTGATTCTCCCTGGGAACAGGATGAATTCCCATCCCCAGCAAAACGCAGGAAAACCAAAACGCCGCCATTACAGATCCTTAAATTCCATAGACACTGGTATCAGGGCTTCTTCACACCTTTGGCATGGGCCAGTGCAATCAGGGCATATGCCGTGACCAAATCGGGATTCGATTCCATCCACCGATCCTGGGCATTGGTGTAAGAGCCATCATCCTTTTGGCGCTTGGCCAGTTCGGCAACCAACTCGACGCGCCAATGGTGCGATTTTCCCGAACTATCCTTGATCTCATCGAGTTTCAGGGTGTCAAGGCATTTTGAAAGAGTTTGATAGTAGTAATAGAGCCCCCACGAGGCACGCTCCGCAGGCATTCCGGGGTGACGATTGAGATCATAATTTTTGGAGATGTATTTGAGGGCTTCTTGCATTCTGGGGTCCTTTGGATCCAATCCGCAGTAAACCATGCTTTTGATCCCAGCGTAGGTCATACTCGCATACCCTGGTAATCCCCCATTTGCGGTGGCCTGATCCTGGGTTTTGGTCGAACCCATGGCAGCGGGCGAATAGATAAACGAACCATCATTGATCTTGCCCGCCCAGGGCTGATCGTTGGTCTCCCCGGCAAGGTTTTGGCAACGGCTCACAAATACCAGGGCTTTTTGGAAAGCAGGATCTTTGGGAGAAACGCCAGCGGCGACCAGGGCATCAAGGAAAATCTGCGTGTTGGAAAGGTCCGGGCGGCTTTTGCTATCATACCCGGCTCCGCCGTAATAATCGTTTTTCGGATCTTTTCCTTCAGCCTCATCCCATTGGAGCTGACGAAGAAACCTGGCCGCGTCCCGAATCACGGGACGATAGGTCTCGCGGTTCGCCTCGACGAGTGCCATTACATTTACCGAAGTGACATAGTTTTGAAGCTGGACTTTGGGGTCGGGCCCCGCAATGTGACCCGCCTTGGGGTTGATCAACGTCTCAATATAGCGAAGGCCCTTTTCGACCATCGGGTCATCCGCGGGCACCTTGCCTGTTCTCAGGAGACCCGTTACCACCAAGCCCGTGATCCCTGGAGACAACTTGGAACTCCACGAACCATCCGCCGACTGGCTTTTGCGCAAGTAGGCGACGGCTTTGTCGACCTGGTTGTCCCAGAGAGCCGGTTCGGGCTGGGTCTGATGTGCAAGGAAAAACGAACCGAGCAGAAGGATCGAGGTCATAGTTCCCCCCATTTGTACGCCATGCCAGCTTGTGTTTAGACAGGCCACATTTTCAAACAACACCAAGGAACATTTTAAGGTGCCAAGAGCCGCGGGGCCCCCGACCAATTCATGATGGCCAAAGGTTACCCAAAGTTGGCTATTTCTTGCCCAGAACACTGGTGCAAGGGGCTCGTGCCAATCAAAACGGCCCCTTGCTGTACCCCTTTTCGATGCGCCTAGTAGGATTTGGCAAAAACCACCCGACGCGCCGAGGGTCGCCCGGTGACCATGCAGATACCCGCTTCGATCGGCAGATTGTTGGGGATACACCGAATGGTGGCCTTGGTTTCGGCTGCGATTTTGTCTTCCGTCTCGCGAGTTCCGTCCCAATGGGCCAAAAAGAAACCACCAGGCGACTCGATCTTCGTTTTGAATTCATCGTAAGAGTCGATTGTGTGCAAATTGGCATCACGAAACGCTTTGGCCTTGGCAAAAAGGTTGGCCTGGATGGCTTTGAGCAGTTCGACGATTCGCTCCGGAGCCTGCTCAAGCGGAATGCCAAATTGCTTCCCTTCCTTGCCGGGTTGGTCGCGCCGGGCCAATACGCACGCGTTTTGGGCGACATCCTTGGGCCCGATTTCCACCCGAACCGGTACACCTTTTAGTTCCCATTCGTTGAACCGGAAGCCCGGGGTGTTATTGAAATCCTCATCCACTTTGACCGCGACCGTTTCAAAGTTGAAGAAATCCTCACGCGGAAGCGCCTTGAGCGCATCTGCAAGCTTTCTCGATGCGGCAAGGGAGGCCTCCCGTTCACCGGCTTCCTTGCCTAATGGACAGATCACAACCTGGACCGGTGCCAGGCGAGGCGGCGCGATTAGCCCCTGATCGTCGCTATGGGTCATGATCAGGCCACCGATAAGCCGGGTCGAAACACCCCACGAAGTCGCCCAAGCGTGTTCCAGTTGGCCAGCGGTATTCTGAAACTTGACATCAAACGCTTTGGCGAAGTTTTGTCCCAAAAAGTGACTGGTTCCCGCCTGGAGAGCCCGTTTGTCCTGCATCATTGCTTCAATACAGAGGGTATATTCGGCGCCGGGGAACTTTTGCCCCTCACTCTTGGGCCCGTACAAAACAGGCATGGCCATCCACTCTTCCGCAAAAACCCGATAAACTTCGAGCATTTTGGCGGTTTCCTCCTCGGCCTCTTCTTTGGTGGAATGGGCAGTATGCCCCTCTTGCCAGAGGAATTCCGCGGTTCGCAAAAAGAGACGGGTGCGCATTTCCCAACGGACGACATTGGCCCATTGATTGATCAAAAGTGGCAGATCCCGCCACGACTGGATCCAGTTCTTGTAGGTGTTCCAGATGATGGTTTCCGAGGTGGGACGGATGATCAGCTCTTCTTCGAGCTTCGCCTCGGGATCGACCTCAACGCCCTTGCCGGGAATCGACTTGAGGCGATAGTGGGTGACAACCGCGCACTCTTTGGCGAAGCCCTCTGCCATCTGCTCTTCCTTGGCCAGATAGCTCTTGGGAATCAGAAGGGGGAAATAGGCATTAACATGGCCGGTTTCCTTGAACATACGATCAAGGGCCCGCTGCATCCGCTCCCAAAGGGCATAGCCATGGGGTTTTATGACCATGCAACCCCGAACGGACGAGTTTTCCGCCATGCCGGCACGATTGACGATATCCAAATACCATTGCGAATAGTCCTGATTTCGTGGGGTTATTTTCTCGCCGGCCATGGTTTTGCTATTCCTTGTTTTGGGTTGTCAGAATTTCCTGTAAAAGCAATTCTAGAACCAGAGGGCCCTTAACCACAGGCCCAAAGGATCACCCTCTGCTATCCTAACACGATGAACCATTCCTCCCTTACCCAAACTGGCAACATCCCCCCTGGCCTCCCCATTACTTTGGATCAGCCAGGCGGCGGAGTCATTGTCCATTTCGAACTATTTTGTGGAGCGATTCGCCGGGGTTTGATTCGCCTCTTTTTTCCGGGTCACATCCGCTCCATGCAAAGGATCCGGCACGGAGACTGTCCTGGTTGCACCCACAATGTGATTGATTCCCGGGACCTCAAATACAAAAAGTTGCTCTGTTCTTATCGTTTTGACATAGCAAAGGATCCTTACGCCTGGCGCGAACAAACCTATATCGCGCGCCATGGATGGGCCGAAATCTTCTTCATGGGTGCCCCTCTGGCAATTTTGGCAATCGCCGGATTGGTCTTGGCCCTTTTGGTTCATCCCGCCTGGCTGGCCATGACGGTTTCAACCTTGCCTTTTCTGGTGTTTACGGTGGCCTTCTTTCGCAACCCAAAGCGTAGCCCCCCTCCAGACGCCAAAACCCTTTCCAGTCCCGCGGATGGCGTGGTCACCGATTTGGATGAGGTCGATGAACCCGGATTCCCTGGTGGCAAAGCCAAACGGATTTCCATTTTCCTCTCCGTTTTCAATGTGCATGTAAATCGCTCTCCCGTTTCCGGTACCGTGGAAAGACTGGTCTATTTGCCCGGTCTCTATTTGGATGCCCGCCATCCGGAATGTTACAGGCGCAACGAACAGCTTTGGCTGGATATTCGGGATGATGATGGGCACCTTTGGCGCATTCGCCAGGTGGCTGGCGCAATCGCAAGACGCATCGTTTGCCAGGCCAAAGTGGGAACGCGCCTATCCCGGGGAGAACTATACGGCCTGATCAAGTTTGGATCGCGCACCGAGCTTCTCTGGGAAACCACCCTAGAATGTCGGCCTCTGGTTCATGTGGGTTCGGTTGTCCGGGGCGGACAAACCGGCATTGTCCAAAAGTAGGATTTTCAACTTCCCGGGCATAAACCTTCCCCAGCCAAACCTGATTATCCTGGCTCCCCAAGATCAAAACATGCCAATTGGGAACTTCCCCGGGCGTAAATGCGGGTGCCCACAAATGCCGGATGGGAGTATAGCCCTTTTTCTCCCGGGAAAATCTGGGCTTTGGCAATCGGCCTGCCCAAATCCCCTCCGGCGGAAAAAAGGCGCAGCTCCCCATCCAGGGAAATGACCAAAACCCGATCCTTTGAAGCGACAATAGCACAGTACCGGCCAAATGCCGGATCGGTCGCCTCCCCCAAAGGTTGCAGATCGTTAACAACAAGACAATAAAGTCGCCTGGAAACACCAAAAAGGCGTTTTCCCACAATGACCGGAGTGTGCGTGTCGGGGGCAAGCTGCCTAAAAGAGGCCTTGGGCCTGGGATCTATCGAACCATCTTCCTGAAACCCATGGAGTCTGGTCCCATTATTTTCCGTGCATATGATCAGCCCATCCTCGACCGGCAATGGCGTTGGAACATTGAAATCATTGGGAGCTTTTGGCGCAAGCCTCCAGAGCCTTTTCCCTGTGGAGGGGTCCCATCCCCCCAACGAATCAAGATCATGCCCAACGATTTGGTTTTTCCCCTTTACCCGCGCCACCACAAGTGACCCATAGCCTGGCGCGATTCCCGGGGTTTTCCATAGGATTTTTCCCTTTTCGGGATCCAGTGCGGCAATGCCCGCATCCGGGGCCCCGGGCAGGACAATCAGCTTCCCTGCCACCACCAGGGGCGAGGCGCAAAATCCCCATTTGGGAGTCTCTTTTACTTCAAATTCGTCCTTGAGACTCATTTCCCAAACAGGTTCACCCGTTTTTAAATCCAGACAACCAAGATGGCCCATGGCCCCCTGAACATAAACCCGGTTCCCAAATACAAGCGGTGTTGCCCGGGGAGAATTGCCATAATCCAATGAGCCAAGTGCAGGATAGGAATGAGACCAGACAGGTGATCCGTCCTTGGCCCGGGCACAAAGAAAATTGTCGGTGGTGTCCCGAACGGTTCGGGCCGAATAGATCACAAATTCACTTGTTGCGGCAACGCCACCCAAACCAGGGCTTTCCGTTTCGATCGACCAAACTGTCCTCGGCGAGGCTGCTAGTTTTGAGGGGAGCCACTCCACCCGACCATCCCGGTCAGGTCCCCGCCATCCAGTCCATTCCCTGGGCGAATGGGGCGAAGATTCCTCAGCCGTTTCACCTAGTTTTTTTTTACCGCCGCAAACGGAACAAATCCCTCTTTGGTTTCCAGAGCCTTAACCAGGTCGGGATGATTTTTGAGGGAAACAAGTTGGGCGGAAATCAGCTTTTGGGTTTCGGGGGAAAGTTGATCGTTTACAAAGGCAACTACAAAAGGGACGGGGTCCGTTTTCCCGATAACCTTGAGATCACCTTTCTGAATGGTTCCGCACCCTTCCAGCAAAGGCGCCGCATAACTGGAGATGACGGTCGCGCCTTTCTCCCCCTTTTTAGCCATATCAAGGATTTTGGTTGCCCCATCACTGCAGGAGTGACAAGAGACCGGCTTTCCTGGATTGATTCCAAGTTCTTTGAAAAGGTCGATTGCTGTTTTGTATTTTTCATCACATTCGGGAGGCCCGAATAGAACTTTGTGACTTCCCAAATCGGCGATGCTAAAGGCCGAATCCGAGGAGGGGACCACCACCCAACCTGTCATGGTGGTGGACCCATCTTTGCCCGTTAGGCTGGCAATGGGGGAGGCTTTCAGTCCGACCTGTTTGGATTCGAGACGAACGACCGATTCCTTGCCAATGATCAGGTCCGCTTTGCCACCTGATTTCTTGGCCAAAACTATGGGAAGCGACTCCCCAAAGTGAACCTTGACGGGACGCACCAAAACGGACCCAATGTGCTTTGCCAATACTTCGTAATCCCGTTGGGCATAACCTTTGACACATGGACAGGAAAGTGGCGCGGCAAGGGGATCCATCACCACAATGTGAAAGGGTTCCTCCGCCGAATTTGCAATAGATCGTGAAAGGGTTGGTCCGGAAGCCGCCACCAGGCCAGCTCCCGCAACAAATTGACGCCTGGTTACTCTGGATACACTCATCACACCACCTCCACCGTCCAACCCTAGAGATCCAATTTTCCAGATAAGGCTAATTCGCCGTCTTTTTCTCAGCCTTTGGCGCCAGAATCAACACTTTGGATCCAGGCTGATCACAGAAGTAGACCCGGGTCCCTTCCTTGTTCGCGGCAACCGCGACATTTTTGCATCCGCCGGAAATCTTGACCGCCCCTAACATCCCCAGGAATTCTCCTGTGGGCGTGAAGCGCTTGATGATACCCTCGGACTCGGCGGTGTAAACCTCGGTTCCGGTAAAGCGAACATTCATCGGATTGCAACAACCGCCAAAGCAGCCCGGATCGGTCTCCTTGCCGTTTTTGCCAAAGCGCCCGATTTCCTTCCCATAGCGGTCATATTTGGCGAATTGGTGTTTGGTATTTTCCGCGACAAGAATATCGCTGCCGCAACATTGAATGTCCATCTGCCCGCAACAACCACCAATATTCGAAAGGATTCGTTTCGGATTTTTCAGATCGGCGTCCATGCGCCAGATCGAATAGCCATACCCCTCCGCCTCACCACAAGCAAGGAACACATCTTTGTCCGAAATGGCTACGCCGTTGATTATCCTTAGCCGACTGGTCAAATCTTCCATGACCGATTCGGGAGTGAGTGTTTGATAGAATTTTTCCGTTTCCTTGAACGATTCAAGGATTTCCTTGTATTGGTTTACTTGGGCCTTTTCGGATTTTGTTAGGTCCCCTTCTTTTTTGGCCTCGAGTTTGGCGAGCCGGTCCTTGAATTGCTTGGTGGAATTGGCAAAGCTGTCCTTCTGGGACTTGACCTGTTTTTCCGCCCGCTCGCGAAGACCTTTTTTATCTTTCAGAAGATCCGCAACATGCGGAAGCTCGAGGACATCACCCAACTGTTTCCCTTTGGAATCCAATTTGGCCACCTTGGCATCACCGGCGACATAAACCGTGCCATCAGGACCACAATTGAGTGAATGGGCATGAAACGGTATCTCCCAAACAGCGACTTTCACCCCATCGCCATCAAGGACATGGATTTCGCTCTGGATTGACCCGTTGATCCGACCTTGTCTGGGCAGGGCCACCAGCGCCAGGACTCGCCCCTGGGGGTCCACCGTTAGGGTCTGGAGAGTGGCTCCCGATTTTTGACCCTGAATGGAGATCGCTTTGACCTGCTCGTGGGATCCAACTTTTGCAATTTCCTTGAGTGCCTTGTCTTCCTGATTTCCAAACAGGGCTTGCACCAATGTGCCAAGGACCGTCGGTTGAGCCGTGCCAGCGGGTTGAATCGTCACCACCGGCGCGACATTGGCCGCGGGCTGAATGATAACCGCTGGTTTTGAACTTTCCTGCGCGAGAGAGAGAGTCGAGGTTCCCAACACAAACAGGGTTCCCATAAGCATTTTGCGTTGGGTTCGCATCTTTATCTCTCCAGCAAGTAAGGGAAATTCCAGAAATGGTTACTCTGCTACAAATGATATCCCAATCCCCAACCCATAACAACCTAAACGAATGCCGGGACTGGTTGGAATTACAAAAAGAAAACCAAACTGAAACAACGAAACCAGGTCCACCCCGCAAAGGTTATGGACAAATCAGGGAGACTTGGCTTTTTTTGCGAGATCCTGGGCTTGTTGGGCCAAAGGTGTGTTTTTCCCAAGAAGCGGCTCCACCTCGCGCAATAGCTTGAGCGCCTCGGGAGCATTTCCCTCCGCCAAAGCAAAATTGCATGCCGCCAACCATTTACGAAGGTGTGCCTGGGTCTGGGGTTCGCTTGTCATGGTAGAAAGCAACTCGCGAAGTGGCCCCAAAGCGGTTTGCCACTTCCCCTGTTCCAGGGCCACGCCCGCCAAAGGCTCCTGCAAGGGGGCCAGGAGGGTTTTGGCATCGTTTCGTTTTTGCCACCGCGACGACATCTCCACCAGCAGATTGAGCCTTTTTTGCGATTGGTTGGCATCCGCCAGAGTCTTGTCCCATTCGAGAACCAGCGCTGGCTGGGCCGCACGAGCCAATATTTCCATCATTGCCGCCCAGGCCTTGTCCTGTACTCTTGCATCCTCGGCGGATGACGCCGCCCGCCATAGGATTCCCAGGATCGGGGGACCTCCCGTTTCGCCCATGGCGCTGGCAGCCCGTGCCCGGACTCCCGAATCGCCATCACGGAGAAGAACTACCTCCAAACGAGACTGAAGGCGAAGAAGGTCAGTCGCGGAAATTTTTTCCTTTTGACCAAGGATGTGGGCCATTGCGCCCACCAGCGAAAATCTCACCAGAGGCTGGGGATCATCCATCGCTTTAAGAATCGCTTCGATGGCTGTGTTGTTGGCGACCCTTTCGAGGGCTTGCGCGGAAATTTTCCGGACAGGCTCCTGGGGACTACGCAAAAGGTTGGCAAGAAAGGGGACCGCCGCCTCCTGCCCGCGGATGCTGAGGTCTTCCGCCGCCTCTACAACCACCTCGATCGCTGAATCCTCAAGGGATTTGAAAATCTGTGCTTCTATCGCAGTTTTGGAGGCGGCATCCTGATTCGAAGGAAGCCTGGCTTGTTGGGCAAGCCCACGAAGCGCCGCCACGCGAAGCGGAACGGAGGGACTGCTTGCGACCTGAATTAGACGATCACGCGCGGCCGGGTCGGTTACCCGCCCCAGGCCCACACACGCGGAGCGAGCCACCGTGGGATCCGAGTCCCGACTGAGTCGGATCAGTAGGGCACCCAAGGGTTTGGCTGGCCCTGGCTCGGTTACCGCCAGAGCCTCAGCGCACCAAATTGCAGCCTGGTTACGCAAAGCAGGGTCGGATTGCTCAATTAATGTCGGCAGGTAAGCCAGTCTTTCCGTGGAGTTTTGGCGAGCGTAAAGGTCCTGATGTAGCCTCAAACCCTGGTTGCGTGTGGCATCCAGCTCGGACTCAAGGCGGGCAATCCTCGAAGCTTGATGTGCCAACCGCAGTTCCAGCCAGCGTTCATTGGACAGGTTTTTGTGGCGGGCCCACCATGCCTCCCATAAACCAGGGTCGGCACCGATGTCCTGTCCGGTAAGTGATACCAAAGCTTCCAGAACCGCGTACCGGATCTCGCTGGTTTCGCGGGAATTGACAGGCTCGGTCCTTTCGCGTGGAAGCGCCAAAAGAAGTGGCTCCACAGCAGCCTTTCGACCAGAACGCCCCAGGGTCCATGCAATAATGGTGCGCGTGGGCGCTCCCACCCGGGGGTCAATCAGGGCATCCTTGAACCGGTCGATGGTCGCTTGGTCCAATTGGACAGATAACGCTTCCGCGGCGGCTTGCCGAACCGCCGGCCGGGTTGCCGTTAACGCACGAATCAAATCCTCCCGATATCGGGTATCCCTTTCCGCTCCAACGGCCGATGCCAGGGCCAGAAAGGTAGTCTCCTCCTCAAGCTGCTGCAAACTTTGGCGGACAATCGCCTCGGCTTCGCGAGATGGATGACGAACCAGGGCAAGGGCCGCCTGCGCCTGTACGATTGGCATATCCTTGATGCGGAGCTGTTCACGAAGCCGAAAGGGATCGACGGGAATTTCGACTTGTTTATCGGTCCCCGGTGGAAGCGAGGGGACCTGCCCCATGGTTAAGAGGAGGGCGAGGGTCCAGCCTGCCAAGGGAGGCGTGATCATTCGTTCATCCCCTGGTTAGAAGATATTGGGTAAATCTTGCCAAAATAGGAGTCTTCCGCCCCAATTTCAGGCGTCAGGGGGGGGACCTTGAACCGCTTAAGGTTGAGTTGCCCCGAATCTGACACTCTGCTTATATTGGAGAGCGCCCTTTACCGTCAACCGGGATTGCCAATCCCGATGATCGGGTCCGAAATTTTAATGGAATTGCCCCGGCCTTTTCACCGGACCTTTCCACCAGGTGCCTCGACAGGAAGCTTCGACTCATGGATTCTGCCTCCCAAATGCCGAAGGAAGCCTCCTCACCCATTTCCTGGTTGTCCCCCCCACTTTGGGTCGTGCTCCTCATTCTAACCATGATGACGATTCTGGTGGGAGTCCCACGGATCGGGTCTGCCACGCTTTGGGACCAGGACGAAGGGCTTCATGTGACTTGCACCAAAGAGATGATGGAGGCCAACAACTGGGTCGTGCCAACATTCAATTACAAGCTGATGGGCGACAAACCGGCCTTGATGTTCTGGCTCCAGCGGATTGCCTTTGAACTGGGGGGTGTCAACGAGGCGATGGCCCGGATGCCCGGGGTTGTCTGCTCGATCCTTGCAGTTTGGGCCACCGCCATCATTGGCTGGAGTATGGGCAAGCCTGGGCAGAAGGGCCTTTTGGCCCTCCTTTCGGGAACGATCCTAACCACCTCGATCGCTTGTGTTGGGGCCGCGAGATTTGCCAACCCGGATGCAATACTTAGCGCCTGCACCACTCCGGCCCTTGCCATTATCTGGGTGTTTCAGGCAAAACGATCCTCCGCCTGGATTTGGTCAAGCGCTTTTTTCACAGGTTTGGGTTTCCTGGCCAAGGGCCCAATTGGCCTCGCAATACCGGCCGGTGTCACTTTTTTGTTTCTCCTTTGGCACCGCCGCCTTCGTGAGGCTTTACACCTCTCCTCACTCCTTTGGGGGACCGTGATTTTTGCGGCAGTGGCGATTCCCTGGTATGCCTATGTCGGTGTGGAGACCAAGGGGGAATGGCTGGAAATCTTCTTCCTAAAGCACAATATCGGTCGTTTTTCTGCGGCAATGGAAGGGCATACTGGCCCTTTTTGGTACTATTTACCCATCCTGCTTATCGCTTTTGCGCCCTGGTCGATATTCCTGACTCCAATGGTCTGGAATGCCATTCGCATGGCAAGGGCACCCCTTCCCCCGGATTCGGAAAACGCACCCTCCGATCGGGAAAAAATGATCTTCCTCGGGATCTGGACACTTTTGGTGTTTGGTTTTTTTTCGGCAGCTTCCACAAAATTGCCCAACTATACCTTCCCCTGCTATCCTGCCCTCTCCATTCTTTTGGCCTGGTATTTTGTCCGCAAAATCGAGGGGACAGATGGATTACCCGGTTGGCTATGGCCAACCTGCTGGGGCCTATTGGGGCTGGTCAGCGCGATTACCATCATTGGGTTCCTCATAGGGGCGGGTATCATTCCAGTTTCCGCGGGAGACAAAATGCGCACTTTCCCCGGCCTGGAATATTGGTCATGGATCGGGATTTTCCCACTGGCAGGTCTGATTCTGGTTTGGCAAAAGAAAGGGCAATCCGGAAAACAGATTGCCATCATTTGTTTCAGCGCTTTCTTCTTTAGCGGCTCCATCGGCCTTTGGAATCTCTCGACCCTCAATGATGTCAAAGCCCAGAAGCCTCTTGTGGCTTTCCTTCCTGCGGATTTGTCCAAGCGGGAAGTCCAAATCGCGACGCTGGGATGGTTTCAACCCAGTATCGTCTTTTATGTAGGCCGTGAGGTGAAGGTTCACCAACAGGATAAATTCGAAGAGTTGGAAAAAACCGTTCTTGATATCCCGCGCGAAACCTATCTGTTCACGACCATCCCCCAGTCAGAGAAGATGCGTGAACGGGGTTGGGAATTTACCGAAATGGGACGACACTACGATTTTTACCGAAACCTTGAGGTCCTCGCTCTAAAGGTCGAAGGGCGATCCAAAGGAAAATAATTTCCCACTATGGAATCTGGTTTTTCAACAAATGGCAAAACACAAAGTCGGACCGTGTGTTTTGCCTTGGTTGAATTTCATTCAGGCAAGGCGGTCAAATGAAGACTGCCAACCCCTTCCTTAAGACAGGTCGAAGAGCATAACCTCGGAAAAACCATCCCCCGCCGCGGCAAGTGACAGATCGGATTCATCGGTGATGGCGACGCCGTCACCATCCCGAAGAACTTGGCCCAATACCTCCACTTCTCCACGAAGCACCTGCACCCACACCGCTCTTGAGGGACTTACGGAGTGATGGACCGATTCCGATCCAGCCAAGTAGGAGAGGTAAATTTTCGCATCCTGGCAAATTGCCAGCGATCCATTGTGGCCATCGGGAGACGCAACCAAATGGAGCTGTTTATGTGCCGTTGATTCATCGATTTTCGTTTGGGAATATGACGGGGCAAGCCGCTTTCTCCAAGGAGTTAACCAGATCTGATAAAGATGAACCGGATTGCTTTTGGAGGGATTGAACTCGCTGTGGCGAATACCCGTTCCTGCGGTCATGTGTTGCAACTCACCCCGCCTCAAAACGGAACCGTTACCCATGCTGTCCCGATGCTCCAATTCGCCATCCAGGATATAGGTGATAATTTCCATATCTTGGTGGCCATGCATGCCAAAACCAAGACTGGGATGAATACGGTCCTCGTTGATCACCCTCAGGGATCGAAATCCCATATTAACAGGATCGTAATAATCCCCAAAAGAAAAACTGTGGAACGTATTTAGCCAACCATGATCAAAATGCCCCCGTTCCTGGGCCTTGCGCACCTTTATCATTTCCAGCTCCATATTCCTCTGGACCGTTTTGCTGAAACTGGAAACTTGTTGGCCTGAAAACTCTGACCTGGGGACCAATCCCATATTCAATCTTTCAACAAAAATGGGGCATGGATGGGTAGCCAAAGGCGCTAATCTATCTTAAGTCTTTGGCCCGACAACGGGGAAAAGGTACGCCTGGGAGTTTTCATGCGCCTCAAGAATTGGACCAGGTTTTGTCTCGTTTGTGGCTTACTCGTTTACATGGAAGCCAAGCCTCTATTTTCCCAAAATCCCGGCGATGCAATAAAAACAGCGAATCGGCCTTGGGCCGAAATCCAGGTGCAGGATGCTGAAACCGGCCGGGGTATACCCCTGGTGGAACTGGAAACCGTTAACAATCTGTGTTTTGTCACGGACAACGCCGGGCGGATTGCGTTTCAGGAGCCCGGCCTGATGGGCCAGGAGATCTTTTTCACAGTCAAAAGCCACGGCTATGAAATGGCAAAAGACGGTTTTGGCTTCCCCGGGGTCCGCTTCATCCCCAAAGCGGGTGAAAGAAAAGTCATCAAGCTCCAACGAAAAAACCTTGCGGAAAGGTTGTGTAGGCTCACCGGGGAAGGCCTTTATCGGGATAGCCACCTTTTGGGCTACGAAAGCCCTCTTTTCAAACCCCTGGGAGCCGGTCAGGTATCCGGCCAGGATTCGATCCAGGCAACCGTTTTTCGCGACAAAGTATACTGGTTTTGGGGCGACACCAACCGGATGAGCTACCCTTTGGGGCTTTTCCGGATGGCGGGAGCCACCACCCCGGTTCCCGGACCCTGTTTCGACCCTTCCAACGGAATCGCTTTCGACTATTTCGTCGACAAGTCAGGCTTTGCACGAGCAATGATGCCCATCCCCGAACGCCCCGAGGGAGTCGTTTGGGTGTTTGCCCTCTGCGTCGTTCCCAATAGCACAGGAAAGGATACCCTTTGCGCTCATTACACCAGGCGCAAAGGTCTGGCCGAGGAGATCGAACACGGGATTGCCGTCTTTGACCCGGAAAAAGCGATTTTTCAACCAGCCAAAACCCTTCCCCTCACGGAAACCTGGCGCCACCCCTCCGGGCACCCTATTCCTTTCGAGGAAAACGGCAAAAAATGGCTTCTGATGGGGAGTCCCAACCCGAATGTGCGGGTCCCCGCCACCCTGGAAGCCATTCTGGATCCCTCCCAATACGAGGCCTTTACCTATTTCAGCGCCCCTTCACCCAAGAGACCTGTGGACCCCGCATTGTCGGAGGAAAAAAAGCCTTTTTGGCGTTGGCAAAAAGACCTTCCTCCCACCGATTCCAAAACCGAACACAAGCTGTTTAAAGACGGGACAATCCTGCCGGAGCACGCCTGCTTTTGCCCGGTTAATGTTTCCGATCCAAAGGAACGAATCATGCTGCACAGCGGATCGGTGCGCTGGAATGCGTTCCGAAAGAAATGGATACTCCTGGCGGGGCAAATCGGTGGAAAATCGTCCCTTTTGGGCGAAGTATTTTATGCCGAGTCAGATGCCCCCAATGGGCCTTTTTCCCATGCAACAAAGGTTTTAACCCACGACAAACAGACCTTTTACAATGTTTGCCATCACGATTTTCTCGACCGGGAGGAGGGCAGGTTCGTCCATTTCGAGGGGACTTACACCAATGATTTTTCTGGAAACCCATGGAAAACTCCACGGTATAACTACAACCAGGTTCTTTATCGGCTGGATTTGGGGTCGAAAGGGCTCGGTTTGAGGTGATCCGTTGAGGGCTCCGTGAAGTCACCCCCAAAACAAAGCCGATGTTTTGGTTGGTAAGCCATTTGGATTGCTTTCCAAGATGGAATCACCAAGTGGCACCCCGGTGGGCGAACCCCTAAATCTATCCTTACATTTGTGTGAGGATTCAAAATCGGATGAGGTGTATTAGTGGGAAGGCTGTTCGGCCTGATTTTGGGTTTGATCGGCCTTTCGAGCCTTTGCTCCGCCCTTTGCAGCCAAATTCTCCCTTCTCCCAAGCCTGACCTCCCTTCTTCGGCATCTTCCACGGAACCCTACCTGGTAGGGGCCGGATCGTGCTCCGCCTCGGGTTGCCACAACGCCAATGGCCATTCCGGAACCAAAGGGAGCGAATACTCCACCTGGATCGCTTCGGATCCCCACGCCCAGGCCTCCTCGGTTTTGGGCTCGGATCGTTCCCAAAAAATGCTGGCCCGATATCTGGGAAAAAGCGCCAATACCGCCGATCCCCAAAAAGAGCCCGTTTGTCTATCGTGTCATGTGTTTCCCGACCCGACCCTGAACCAAGGCTCCTATACCGGGCGTTTTAGCGCGGCCGATGGTGTGAGTTGCGAGGCTTGCCACGGAAAAGCCTCCCAATGGGTTTCGGCACACTATCAGGAATCGTGGAAAACCCTTTCCTCCGCGGAAAAATCCAAATTCGGTTTTGTCGACACCAAGAATTTGGCGATCCGGACCCGGACTTGTGTTCCTTGCCATGTGGGCGAAAAGGAGATGGATGTCAATCACGACCTGATCGCTGCAGGCCACCCGAGACTGCGGTTTGAAATGGGTTCCTTTTTGGCAAACTATTCCTCCCGACATTGGCGTCAGACCGACGAAATTGCCCGGGATCCCAATCATTCATGGAACATCTGGACCACAGGTCAGGTTATCACCACCAAAGCCGCGCTCGAACTCTTGTCCTACCGGGGCAATCAAAAGACCAAGCCCTGGCCTGAACTTTCCGAATACAACTGTGCCGCCTGCCATCATTCCCTAAGTGGATTTTATGGTAATCTACCCTCCCACGGAAAAATGCTATTTGGTACCTGGAGCAACCTTTCGGGGAATTTACCCGCGTATTCTCCCTTAAACTCCTTGTGGGATAAAAAGGCCAAAGAAGACTTGGGAAGCCTGACCCGCTTGATGGTCAAGATCGGATCCCACCGGGCCGAAGTCGGAAGTTTGGCAGAAAAGCTTGCCAAAAAGCTTGATCACGGCACATCCCACTTGGCGCCTCCGCCTTCCCCAAAAGAGGTCCGGACTTGGATTGAAGCTTATGAAGGATCGATCAAAGAGAACAAAATAAATCCCAATTGGGATCAGGACACTCAAACTTACATAATGCTAAGGGCTTATTTTCAGCATGCCAGGGATCTGAAAAAGGAAGTTCCCCCCAATTTGGAGAACCACCTTGGGGAGCTTCAGGATGATTTGACATCAGCATTTCAAACAAACACCAATAGCATTCTGCATTCTCCGGAAAATTATGATTCCAAGCTGTCGAGAAAATGGCTGCAAAAATTTGGGGAGGATTTGCGATGAGCACATACTCTTCAAACAGGGGGTTCTGGCGCGGACTCACCTTGGGCGTTGCATTTTTCGGTCTTACCCTTTTCCTAAACCTGTTGACCTTGCGACCGGGGGTTCGAGGCGAATCGATTGCAGTTTCGAAGGCCGAACCCGCCGCCGGAAAACCGTTGCCCAAACTGTATTTCGGATCCAAGGCATGTGCCTCGGCAGGTTGCCACGAAAAGGGACAAGTCACTGATCCCCCGCTCCTCTGCCGAGGTGATGAACTCGATCGCTTCAAGGCCCATGACCGCCATGCGGATGCTTATAACGCGATGACAGGAAAATTGGGCCGGGACATTCTCAAGCGGCTCAACTTGGGCGAACCCCAAACCGCCACAGATTGTCTGGCTTGCCATTCGGTGAACATCGAAAAAGGCGCAACCAAACACGAATCTTTCCAATTGGAGGAAGGGGTTGGATGTGTGGTTTGCCATGGCGCCCATGAACGCTGGGTGGGCTCACATAGTCTGGTGATTTCCCGATCCGCCTTCCGGATACTCCCACGGGAAACCAAGGAATCCGACTATGGGATGACCGACCTTTGGGATCCTGCCAAACGCACCGCCCTTTGTGCGTCGTGCCATGTGGGCAATCAGGAACAGGGGAAGTTCGTTACCCATGACATGTATGCGGCGGGCCATCCCCCCTTGCAAGGCTTTGAAGTCGCAAGCTGGTCGAACCAAATGCCCAGGCACTGGCAACTGTTGCGGGAGAAACCCAAAGTAGTCCAAAAGATCCAGGGGCACAATTCGAGCGTTTGGGAGGAGAGCCAACTGATGCTGGTTGGCTCGGCGATAACTCTGCGCGAATCGATGCGTCTCCTGGCAAGTCATGCCAAAACCGCCTCAATTAACGGCGAGATGCTCGATTGGGCCCTTTTTGATTGCTACGCCTGCCATCATCCCCTTGGTCCACGCAGTTGGCGTCAAAACCAGACCCACCCCGGCAAACCGGGCAGGGTTCCGCTCAAAACATGGCCGATGGTTTTACCCGGAATGGGTGAGAAACTGCTTGGGTCCAAAGAGGAGGTGGACCAATTGACCCGCGAACTTGAGAACGCGACCTACTCACGCCCCTTTGGTGATCCCAAAAAGATCCAGTTGGCATCTGAAAAAATCGCCCACTGGGCCGACGCGATTGCCAAATCTTTTGCGTCCCAACCTCTTGACCAAAAGACCGGTCCCAAATTGGGAAGTGAACTTCTCAAAATCTGGCAAGCTCCACCACGGGATTTTGACTCCGCCCGCCAAACGGGCTGGGCCCTCCTGACCTATCACTCAGATGAAGCCGCCCTTGGTCGAAACATAAACAAGGAGTGGTTGAAGTTTCTCGAAGGTTATGAAAGCGGACTGGATCTGAAACTGAAAACCGGTCGGGGAGTTCGCCCCGCAAGAGGGGAAGTCGCCAATCCGAAACAGGACGATTCTCCGCCAGACCAATTTCATCCAGACGGTTTTATGGGCAAGTTAAAATTCTATCTCCAGGAGGGGAAATGATCCTGGGAGCCTACGGATGCTAATCGATCACACCCATCGTTCCTGGATCGTGGGAACCTTTGCCGTTGGCATGGGCGCGGTCACACTGTATTTCGTTTTGGACTATTTCACGCCCGGGGGTGGCTTGCGCGGGGGAGATACGGTTGGGCTCTGGTATGGTGTGGCGGGAAGCGCATTGATGGTTTTTGCCGGATTGATTTCCGCACTGAGGCGCCTTCCCAGTTGGTGGTTTTTGGGCCAAAGACGGGTATGGCTTAGGGGACATGTGTGGCTTGGACTTCTGAGCGGGGTCCTCATCCTTTGCCATAGTCATTTCCGTATGGGTGGTCCGCTGGAATTTCTCCTAATGGTGGTGGTTTTCCTTGTGATCGGTTCAGGAATTCTTGGCCTTTTGCTTCAGCAATTCATTCCCGCCCTGATTCGGGAACAGGTGGAATCGGAGGCCCCCCTCTCCCAGCTTGATGAAATCCTTCTTCGTATGAGGGACCAGTCAGATGACCTTTATTCCAAGGCGGTAGGGGAATTGGCCGATGAAGTCGCCCGCTTAAGAGTGCAAGGGTTTTATCTTGAGACCGCCCGTCCCTGGCTAAGTGAGGTCCTGCCCGTCGACAGTCCCATTGCCCATGCTCCGATTTCCCGGGAAATCTTCGCCCAGACCGCCAAAATCCAGGGGGGACCAAACCTCATGGCCTTTTTGACCAGGCTGGAAGGATATTGCAATGAGCGCCGCCAACTTGCCCGTCAGCAACAGCTTCACAAGATCCTCCACACCTGGCTCCTGATTCATGTTCCCCTTTCCGTGATGTTGCTCATCCTGGGAATCGCGCATGTTATCACTGCACTATATTGGTAAATCCAGAATCGTTTCAGGAGACATCAAGAACCCATGCCCTCCGCATTCCGACATCCCAAGAACCTTTCCGAATGGATCGACCTGGGCCGATATGGAACGGCACGGAGATTCCTTTCGGGATGGAGTCCCTGGATGTTGGGGGCTGCCCTGGTGAGCCTGGGACTGGTGATGGGTGCTTTGTTATTGGACAAAAAAACCGCGTTTCAGTCGGGTCCACTAAGCCATTCCCATGGCTCCTTTAACAACGCCTGCGCCCAATGTCACACCGAACCTTTCGCTCCGGCGGCACGACTGATCCTGTCAAACAGCAATTTTTCCTCTGTAAGTGATGCCTCTTGTGTAAAATGCCACAATCCGGGCATCCACCATTTGGCCGAACAATTCCAGCCTAGCTGCGCAAGTTGCCACAAGGAACACCAGGGGGAAAGGGATTTGAAAAGGGTGCCCGATTCCGAATGCCTTCAGTGCCACAAGGACCTTCACAGGGCAGACAACGCCCCACCGCAAGTGGCGCAATCCATCACCGGTTTTGATGCAAAATCCCATCCCGAAATGCGTATCCATCAAGCCATTGGTGGCCCATCCACGGATCCAGGGACGGTGAGATTCAGTCATCAGTCCCACCTCAAACCAGATGGAATTTTAACCATTGCCAGTTTCCTCCCCAATGGAGATGCAAATCGCGTCCGAAAGATCTTGCGCTGCGCCGATTGCCATCAAACGGACAAGTCGGGAAATCTGATGACAGAAATTTCCTACGATGCCCACTGCAAATCATGCCACCCGGTTCCTGTAAGACTGGCTGGCACCCCAAGCAAAGACCCAAGGTATACAAAGTTCGAAACCCTTGTTGCCAACTTCCAGGCCAGGCCGGCCCTTCATCCTGCCAAGGGCCAGGATACTTCGGCCACTCTTGGCGAACTCAGGCAGCGTCTCGAAAAACTAATCGGGGATCCGCCACAAGTGCAAATCATGGACTATCTGGATTTTCAATATGGTTTTTTCAACGGGGTTTTTGGTGCCAGAAGGGAAATGAGCGACTGGCCTAAAGCCCAGATGAAATTTCTTGTCGAGCAACTTTTTCATCCATTTGGAAAGGACGGCAAACCTTCACAGGCGGGCTGCCTCTATTGCCACACGGCGGATCCCAAATCCGCCGACCCAATTCCGCTTGCTAAAAGCAATATTCCAAAGCGTTGGAATCGGCACGCACTTTTTCGTCATCAAAGCCACCAACATCTCGATTGCCAAAGCTGCCACAAAGCGCAATTCAGCCAAAACACATCGGATATCCTGATGCCAACCATCAAGCAGTGCATGAACTGCCATCACACGGGGTCGGGTGGCGCCCGGGCCGACTGTTCCGAGTGTCACAAATACCATCCTGAAAATGGATCTCGGGATATACAATCCGGGGCATACTCCCACACTCTTGAAGCGTTGACCAGGGAAGGCAATCATGGCCCCTGAACGAAAAATGGTTCTGAATCCACCCGCACGCCTTGATGACCGGGACACGGATATCCTGGTTACCGGTGATCAATTGGCGCAAATCTCCCTTTTTGCCAAGGTCAAACGCAAACCCAAATTCGATGAAACTCCAGGGGCAATCAAGCTTCGCTTCGTTCGCAAGGGAGAAATTCTGGTCCGACAGGGAGAAGCGGGATGGACCGCTATGTACCCACTTAAACCGGAAGACCTTGCGAATCTTGGTCCGGCACTGATCGCCGGGAACAAATCACAAGCTTTGCTGGTAAAAAACACTCTCGATGCTCGCGCCACAAGACCCTTGGAATCCGAGCCGGCGGTTGCTTTTCAAATTGCACTGCCCCGGCGACATAAACCCGGAAAACCAACCGGGATCATGGGGCTCTTCTCAAAGTGGTTTTCCGGGAGAAAAAGCGATTCCCCAGTCAATCGTCCAAAGCATATTCCGATAGACGCACCCCGTTACGCCGATCTGGAAACCAGGACCGCGATGATACTGGAAGGGGAACTATTTGGAGAAATGAGCTGCAAAACCGGAGCGCCCCGATCCGGAACGATTGTCGCCGAGAAGGACGGGTTCCTTCTGGAAATGTTGCGCAGCGTACTTGATCTGATTGAAAGTGATCCGGGATTTCGTGAGGAATTTGACCAGATTTACAAAAACCGGATGCTCGAACATCAACTTCCCCGGATGCCCCTATTCTCCGAACTTAGCATCGACCAATTGAACCGAATCAAGGATCAAATTGAACTGGTTAGCTTCAAGATTGGCCAGGTTATTTTTCACGAGAATGACCGATCTGATGGCATATATATTATCCGCTCGGGCCTGGTGCAAGCAACGAAAAACCAGACCGATCTGATCGCCATTGAGGATATTACTGACTGGTCCAAGGCTATTGAGGCCTCGCGTTCCCTAGGCTTGCCGCCCATCGCTGAGGGGGAGGCAAATCCATTCCTGTGCCTTGGGCAGTCACTTTCCCAAATAATCGGGGACACCACCGATGCGTTGCACTTGACCGGTGATGCCAAACAGGATTGGGTCTACACTCTAAACGACTTTATCAAATCTCCATTTTCCGATACAAAAAACTATTCATTATTCGCTTTACCCGACAACCCGACACTTCGCGCTTTCCTTTCCACCTTGAACAAGGACCCCAAGCAGTGGTCCGATCTGGACAAAACCTCATTTGGAAGGCGTTTGGTTGAGACGATACTTCCCGGCACCATACGGCCAATCCATCAAAAATCTGGTTTGGGTTTTATCATCTCCTATTTAAGCAAAGGCGAAATTTTTGGAGAAATGGGGGTCCTTTCAGGACTTCCCCGTAGCGCCTCATGTATCGCTTATGTCCATGGCGATCCCGGGGAGTCCCATCAGGTTCGCGCCGCGAAATGGCGCAAGGATGAATCGCTGGTCCATTTGTTCCGAATTCCAAAAAATGTCTTTGAGGAAATTGTCGAGCAATCCCCTACCACATGTCTTAAAATCATCGAAGAGATAACCCTTCGGGCCAAAAATGACAAACTGGCCGAACCTCAATCGGGAGGCGCCACCACAAACGCACAATTTTCCGAACGGGCCAAAGCGCTTGGGCTTATGCAAGGCCAAAGCCTGATGCTGATCGACCTCGACAAATGCACCCGTTGCGATGAATGCGTCAGGGCATGCGTTGACACCCACGAAGACGGAAAAAGTCGTCTTTTCCTGGATGGTCCAAGGTTTGGAAACCATTTGGTCCCGGCGGCATGTCGCTCCTGCATGGACCCGGTGTGCATGATCGGTTGCCCCGTCGGTTCGATTCATCGGGGCAACAACCGGCAAATGGTTATCGAGGATTGGTGCATTGGCTGTGGTCTTTGCGCCAACAATTGCCCTTATGGATCGATCCAGATGCACGACCGGGGAATTCTCCCCGAAGGACTTGCCGGATGGCAATGGACAACCAAAGGACCCAAAAATCATCATGTCAATGGGAATATCCGTCCACCCCTTGTCAACGGATTGGAGTTCCATCAATTGAAGGGCGCAGCCCCACCTTACATCCCCCACACTGGCCCCATCACATTTACCCATGAGTTTTCCGTCGATCGCGAGGAGTGGCAGGCCGCGTTACAGTTCCGGATCTCGCTCACCTGTCCCAATTCCCCTTCGCTTGTCAAAATAAATGGCAAACTAATAAATGACGATCCGAAATGGGGGTATAAACAGGGCCGGAGAGAATATGTCCTTAACAAGTCAGAGAATATTATCCGCCCCGGAAGGAACCGGATCGTGGCCACGATTGAGGCGACCGGCAAGGACCGCGAAACACTCTTTGAACTGAGAATCGATGGGGTCCACGAGGCGGAGCTCCCCGTAGGGGTACAAGCCGCCGAGGGCGAGGTCCTTGAGGTGAGCGAAAAACTGATCAAACAGGTCGCTGTAGTTTGCGATCTTTGCAGCAGTCAATGGGGACAAAAACCCGCCTGTGTAAACGCCTGCCCACACGATGCCGCCATCCGGATTGAGGCCCGAAGCGGGCTGCCCGGCACTTAAGACTCTGCTATTTAAGACATTAAATCTTATTCAAATCCGGTCTTGAGCTGTTGTCCCAAGGCGACAGGTGGTAGGATCAACTTGTTGAAATCGCTCGGTTATCCCTCCTTAAGCCCCCCCTCCGGAGAACCGTGTCATGGTCATTCGCAATCGTCGTGAACTCTTCAGCGACACCGCCAAAGGCATGCTTTTGGCTGGGCTTGGCCTTTCCGTAAGCCGCGATTTGGGGCTTGCTCCCGCCTGGGCTGCCGAGGAACCCGCCCGCCTTACTTTTGGTTCCATGGAGCCGCTGGTTGAGTTTTTGGCCCAAACTCCACCCGACAAGATCATTTCCGCCTGTGTCGGCAAAATCCGTTCGGGCACCTCACTTCGCGAACTTGTTGCCGGTGCGGCCCTTGCCAATGCCCGGGCTTTTGGAGGGGAGGACTATGTTGGGTTTCATACCCTTATGGCCTTGGCCCCGGCCTGGTCCATGGCCAACGAGGAAGGCAACCGCCCCGAATCCGCCCTACCAGTGTTGAAGGTCCTTTACCGCAACGCAAATCGCCTAAAAGAACGGGGACCAGGCCCCGATACGATGGGGCCCCTACCCCCTGTTCCCGTTTCCACGGACAATGCCGACTCCGCATCGGTCAGGGATGCCGCACGAGCAAAAAACCTGCAAAAAGCGGATCAGGTATTTGCACCCTTTGCCAATCAGGGGCCGAACTTCGGTCTCGATGCCCTGATGGAAATGGTGGATGATGGAGCCGAGGTTCACCGCACTGTTATGGTGGCTAAATCCCTGGAACTCTCGGGATTTGTCGGAACACCCAATGCCCACACCCTTCTTCGTCAATCCGTGCATTATTGCGTGAAAAACGAAGCCTCGGTTGGGTATGTTCAGCAATCCCTGGAACTCCGCCAGGTGATCCCGACCCTTCTTGAACGCCATCATTTGTTGAACCCCTCAAAAGGGGGAAGGCGAATGGATGATGCTTGGATCTCAGGTTTTTCACGGACCGTGTTGGGTTCGAACCCGGCGGCAGCGGCGGAAGCCGTCGCCTTGGCCCTCGCTGAAGGGATCCATCCCGAGGACATAGGCGAAGCCCTGGCTTTGGGATCGAACCACCTGGTTCTGCGGGACAAAGGTCGCCAGGGGCGAGCCATTCAACCCGGCAAACCAGAAGGGAGCGTCCACGGCGATTCCACGGGGGTCCACTCGGGCGATTCGACCCATGCCTGGCGGGCAATCGCACGGTCGGGAAACACTCGTACCAGAAACAGCAGCCTGATCCTTGCGGGTTATCAACTCTCCCGCGATCGCTCCTATCAGGGAACAGAAATCCTCACGGCGAACCCGGTCCATTCAGGAGCCGTTGCCGAGGCCGCCAAAGCCTTCCCCCAGGAAAAACTCGCTAGTGAACTGGAGGTGACCATCCGGGCAAAAGATCAACCACGGGCCGCGGCCCTCGTCCAACGCATGGGCGAATTACACACAGATCCATCAATCGCCAAAAGCGTTCTACGCAAATTCGCCACCAGCGAAGATGGCGCCCTGCATGCGGAAAAATATTACCGGACTGCCTGTGATGATTTTGAAACCACGCGCAAAAGCCTTCGCTGGAGCCACCTTGCCGGTTTGGCTCGGGTGACCGCAAGCGCCTACGGATTCAAGGCGCCGGGCATTGAAGAGGCCTGCTCGATTTTAAAAGGCTAAACCGGGAAAAAAACCGACCGATGACACTCACAATGGGGAAGGCAATTGACCTTCCCCATTGTCATTAACCAGATCCGTTGAGAAACAGGCAATTCAGGCTGTTTGATCATCATCTGAACCTTTGGCCAGCCTGGGGGAATTCCCTTTAAATCAGGCCCGCCAAATTTTTGGACGATTGAGCCTCGACCTCCGCGTGAAGCGATCGGCCATGGCTGTCCATCGTGACCACTGCGGGGAAGTCCTTCACACGCAGTTCCCAGACCGCCTCGGGGCTTCCGAACTCTTCCTTCATGTGGACACCATCGACCCCTTCCACGCAAAGGGCATAGATCTGGGCAGCCCCGCCGATCGCATGAAGGTAGACCCCGCCTAATTCCTTGCACGCCGCAAGGGTCTTGGCTCCCATTCCGCCTTTACCAATCACCGCGCGGATATTGTAGCGTTTCATCACATCGGCCTGGTAAGGCTCTTCACGGATTGAGGTGGTTGGCCCAGCGGCCACAACGCGGTATTCGCCCGGCTTGCCGACCACGACCGGCCCACAGTGATAAAGAACGGAGTCCATCAGTGTGGGGATATCGCCACCCTGATGGAGAAATTTGTGGACGGCGTCACGCCCTGTGCAAACTTTGCCAGATAAAAGGACAATATCCCCGGCCTTGAGATTGCGAACGGTTGACTCGTCCAATGGGGTTTCAAGCCGAATAGCCTGGCGGTCGCCAAGATTCAATTGAACCCTTTCATTGGGAGACATCGGCTCAACAGGGTTGTCAAACTCACCGGGAACCTGGTATAGCCACTGGCAAACCGTTCCATCCGCATTAAGCAAAAAGCCGCGGCGCCGATAAGCCCAGCACATGTAGCTCACGCTGACGAAAAACGACGCCGGCAAGCGATTGAGTTTCCCAACTTTGCAACAACCTACCGTGAGCTTTCCACCAAATCCCATTGGGCCAATCTGGAGTTGATTGGCTTCCTCAAGGATCCTTGCCTCCAAAATACCCAATTCTGTATCCGGATTGATGTCATCAACTTCACGAAGAAGCTGATGTTTTGCAAACTCATAGCCTGTGGCGCGGTCCCCACCAACACACACCCCAAGGAATCCGGGCCCACACCCTTTACCTTGGGCATTTTGAATGGCATCCAGAACACACCCCCGAACCCCTTCCAGATCCCTGTCGAATTTTTTGCCCTGAAGGGTCGCGGGAAGTGAATATTGCGAGCTCATGTTCTCGCAGCCGCCCCCTTTAAGGATAAGGCGGACATCAATTTGAGGACTATGGTGCTGATGAAAGTGGAAAACCGGAGAGCCTGGCCCGAGGTTGTCGCCTGTATTTTTTCCATCCACCGAATCGACGGAATTCTGGCGAAGATACCCGAGATGAGTCGCCTCCGCCACAGCCAACTTGCACGCCTTCTCAAGCGCAATCTGGTCATAGCCCACGGGAACCGAGGCATAAAAAGTGATTGTGCCAGTGTCCTGGCAAATCGGAAGACTCCGCCGTTTTGCCAAGTCGATGTTGGTTTCGACCAATTCCAACGCTAGATCCGCACGGGACCCCGCCGTCTCCAGTCCATGCTGAAAATGCAGCACCTGGTTGACATCCTGGGGCAAACAGGTTGATGTTCGCCGAATGAGTTCAAGGAGCGATTGCTTAAGGGTTCCCTGCTGGTTTTCATGGCTCATGGTTCAAGATCTCTCAAAAGAAACAAATGATCTATGAAATAGAAGAACTGCGGGTTTCTCCCCCAAAAAAGGACAAACCCGCGGGAACCGACCACCTTTGAAAATCAGGAACCGGCTTACTTCACTTCGGGCAGGTCCGCCTGAACGGCCTGAAGGATCTCATGGGTCTTGTCGTTCTGGATCAGGACAACGAGCTTGAGATTTTTCAGATCGAGGGGCTTGAGGCCACCGGGGAAAGGACCGTTTTCTTTTTCAAAGCCATCAAGGTACCCCTTGAGTTTTTCGCGGAGCTTAGGGATCTCTACGGTAAAGGATTCCTCCCCTTCGGTCTTTTTCAGGGCGACACCCTCCACTCCACCCGGGAAATCCCGAACAATATGGTGATGGAGGCGCTGGCCATTGCTTCCGGGATAGCGGACCACTTCTTCAATCAGGACAGCCCGAAGCTTGAGATTTTCTGTGGATTTCAGGCCTTTATAGGTAACCCGGGCGCCAACCTTGGTCCCACTGGCTCCGGCATCGATCGCCAACTCCACGGGCGTCGTCGCGTCGACAAGGGAGGTGTTGATCAATTTGGTCGCCGCCTGGTAACTTCTCTCGGCACCCTGGCGGCTTCCACCCATGCCAGGGCCCGTCTTGCCGTTCACCAAAATCGTCGGAGTTCCCTCGATATCCTTCTCGTAGTAGTTTTGACGCGCCTCGGCGGCCGCGTTCGTTAAAGCGTCGGGGCCAGGGATGTGCAAGTGATATTGGAGCAAAACCACGTCCTTTGGAGCATATGTTTTGAGCATTCCATCAAACGCGACATCCGCCGCGACGCAAGGAGGACAAGTGGCACCCGTAAAGAGCTCGACCACCGCCACCCGGTTGGAACCGGCTTTGCGACCGGCAAATGAGGTCGGCTTGAATGGGATGTTTTCCTTTTCGAATTCTTCATCCAGTTTGGATTCCAGCTTTTCGAGACGACCCGCAATCTTGGTGGCCTCCTCGGTTTTGCCGGTTTTTTCCAAAGCGGTGCGCAATACCATCAAAAGTCCGGCTTCCTGCTGGGCCGGGGGATTGGCGCCCAAGTCCTTCAAAAGGCTTCCGACAAGTTCTGCTGCCTTGTCCGCGCTATTTTTTTCCTTTGCCAATTCTCCTGAAATTTCACGAATGATCCTTGAGGAGAAGGCCCGACCAAACTCTTTTCCTGCCTGAACCGCAAGGTCCGCTACCTGGGCTGCCTTTTCCGGCTTTCCGGACCGAAGTGCCGCAAGCACAACCAGAGTCGCACCACGCATGGTCGCCGCACGACCTGGAAGGTCCTTGATCATGGCGGATGCAATTTTTGCCTTGTCATCGACCGTTTCGGCCTTGCTGATGGCTTCCAACTTGTCGTTCCCCTCAGCGGGGCTTTCAAGCTTGACATCCTTCAAGTCCTTTTTGTCAGACTTCAGAATATAGGCCGGGAGAAGGTTACCCCGAAGGTCCATGTGGCCACCAGCACGGACAACCTTTGAACCGGGAACAACAAAAACAAATCCCAGGGAGACCATGGGGGCAGAAAGTTTGAAACTAAGTTCGCCATCCTTGATGGTTGGGTCAACGACCTTCGAGTCCTTGAAAGGCTCAATGCCATGGGTCAGTGCCGTGATCTTCGGAGATTTTTCGTCGCCGGCGACCTCAATCAGGGCAAGGATACTGTCCTGTCCACCACCCTGGGCGGGCAGTGTCCCCACAATGCGCCAAACCCCTGCCAGAGGCGTTTCCGCCGCGGAGAGGTTTCCAAAGGGATTGGCGACAAGCCCGATAAACAGGGCCAGAATTCCCGCAACTCCCACAAACCTGCTCATGGCAAGCCTCCAACTTTCTGGACCACTTTTCGTGATCCGCTTTCTGTTAAACAAATATCCTACCGCTGGGGCCCAATTGGGCTATCCATCTCATCTTGTTCAGGCAAGGCGCTTCTTTGTTGGGAACGAATTGTCCCTCCGGCACAAAGGCCCGATTTGAGGGATTCGTTGAAATGCTTGCGGCAAAAAGGGATGTACCTCTCATTCCCTCCGATTTCCACCTGACTGCCCTCGCGTTCCACAAATCCATCCGCCGCCACCCTTACGACCATGGTGGCCTTGTGCCCACAAAAACAGATCGTTTTTAGTTCCGTAATTGTGTCGGCCCAAGCCAGGAGTGCTGCACTCCCCGGAAAAAGTTCCCCCAAAAAATCCGTCCTCAAACCGTAACACATCACGGGAATATTCGCCTCATCCACCACCTGTGCCAATTGTTGCACCTGCTCCCTGGAGAGGAACTGCGCTTCATCCACAAGGACACAATTGGGCACATTTCCCGAAATTGCCGTCCAAAAGTTGGTCCCTTGATCGTAGTGGATCGCACTGGAACTAATGCCGATCCGGGAAGCGATCTTACCCTTTTCCCCGTGGATTTGGGCTACATCGTCCAAAAGTGCCGTGAAAAGCATGGGTTTCATGCCCCTTTCGACATAGTTATGTGCCGCCTGAAGCAGTGCGGTAGATTTCCCCGCGTTCATGGTGGAATAATAAAAATAGAGTTTGGCCATCAGTCAATTCCACATGGAATTTGTTTAATCGTGGATACGGAAAAGCTTGCGCAGGGCATCCAAAAGCGTGTGTTGGCCCGTGGCGGGACGCGAAGTTTCTTCCGCAAGGGCGCTGATCGGGCCATGGAGAAACTGATTTTGCAGGAGCCGAAAAGCCCCTTCTATGGTGGCCCGATCCTCAGAAGCAACCCTGCCGGCAATTTTTTGCATCAGTTGCTCAACCACAACCTTGCGTTTGGCTTCGAAATCCCGGGTAAGCCTTGCAATTACCGGGCCATTTCGTCTGCGCGACCAATCGGCGCCAAAAGCGGCGACCTCATTTTCCACAAGGCTTTCTGCCGCGCCAATATGCCGACGGCGCTCGGCGATCCGGGCTTCGCGAACCTTTTGGAGATCATCGATGTTATATAGGCACATTGTCTCGCCATCATGAAGCGAAGGCTCAAAATCCCTGGGAACGGCGATGTCGATAACCACCATGGTTCCCTTGCGCCTTTGCGACCTTACCCGTTGCCATCGCGCCTGATCGACAATCGGCTCGTTTGCGCCAGTGGTGGAAAGAACAATATCCGATCGCACAAGCAGGTCATCGAGCTGTTCAAACGGGACCGCTTGCCCGCCGCAACCCGCGGCAATCGCCCGGGCTTTTTCCGGGCTCCGATTGGTGACCAGAATGCGCTTGGGCTTCAGCTCTGCGAGGTGCTTGAGGGTAAGCTCGCCCATTTTTCCAGCACCGATAACCGCCACAGTCTTGTCCGCAAAATGATCAAATACTTCCCGGACAAAATCGACTGCCAGACTCGAAACCGAAACATGCCCCTGGGCGATTCCCGTTTCGGTGCGAATGCGCCGCGCCACCACCCTTGCGTGCTGAAATAACGCATTGAGCATTGGGCCGACAGATCCCCCTTCACGGGCGGACTCAAGGGCCTGTTTCGCCTGGGCCGCAATCTGTCCCTCACCCAAAACCATGCTGTCCAGCGAACCCGTAACCCGGAACAGGTGCCTTACCGCGGCGGGCCCATCATAAAAATAGATGTGATTCTCAAGGTCAACGGGATTCACATTGTGGATCCGGCCCAAAAATCCCGCAATTTCCTTTGGTCCCGGAAGCGGCACATCCTCCCCGGCCAAATAAAATTCGACCCTGTTGCAAGTGCTAAGAAGGACTGTCTCGCACAAAAGCTCGCTATTGGCCCTCTCCAGCGCGATACGCAACGATTCCGGCCCAAAGGCAAGCTTTTCACGAATTTCTATCGGCGTGGTCCGAAAACTGAATCCAACCATCCGCAAATTCATGGCGCCAGGACCCCGGCGCTTGGGGAGGCATCCCTTGGAACTGTCGGCAGAGTATGGGGGAGCAACAGGCAAACCACAAGAATGATCCACGCGCAAATCGTCATCCACGCCATGACAGAACCGCGAAAACGAGCCCCATAACGGAGGCCAAATAATACCAAAAAGGTGATCCATAGCCCCATCGCGGCCAAAACCCTCGGATCGTAAAGCCCGTCGAGTTTCGAGGCATGGACAAACAACAAACCCGCGCCCAAACCCATGCCAATACTAAGAAGCGGAAATGCGACCGCAATCAGCCGCTTGTTCATCGTCTCAAGCCCTTCAAGGGTAAAAAGCGAGAGCCCCCGGCCAGGCGCGAGCTTGTAGCGCAATTGCCGCGCGCGAATCAGAAACATCAAAGACGCAATAAAGGCCAAACTAAGGACCACCGACGCCGCCAAAAGAAGGACGCCGTGAAGCGTGTTCCAGAATTGAAGACTACCCGTCGAGAACAATCCCGGAATCCGGCCATCACTCGGGGCGGGTGGACCGATCAGCGTCGCCACACCAACCAATCCGAGAACAAGCGGCAGAAGAAACATCGACCAGGAAATACGTCCCGGATGCGATCGTTCATAAACAGCAAAAACCGCCAGAAACCAGGCAAGAACCAACAGCCCGCCAAATTGCCAGGCAAGGGGAGGCTGCCAAGTCCAAAGATATAGGGAGTGCGCGACAAGCCCGGCCATCGCCATCAGCCACGCGCCACCCCGAAGCCAGCTTACCGCCCCGGGCCAGCTCCGGAAAACGGGATTGCCACGCCATACCGCCAGGCCATCAAGGCCCAGCGACACCGCATAGCTTGCTGCGAAACAGAAAAGCGAGATTCGCTCCATTTACCTTTTCGCTCGCAAAAAAGACCCCTCGGGAAAACCTCCCAAGGGGGAATTACCAACCTGCCATTTCTAGCGGCGCGAGGCAGGCCACACGCAAGAACCGTACTTTGCGGAAGCTCCAAGCTCCTCCTCGATGCGAAGGAGTTGGTTGTACTTGGCGATACGGTCGGTGCGGGACGCAGAGCCGGTCTTGATTTGGCCCGCGTTGGTCGCAACGGCGATGTCGGCGATCGTCGTGTCCTCGGTTTCGCCGGAACGGTGGCTGATGATGCTGGTAAACCCGCTGCGATGGGCCATTTCGATGGCGTCGAGGGTTTCGGTCAGGGTACCGATCTGGTTGACTTTCACCAGGATGGAGTTGCCGCAACCCTTTGTGATGCCATCCGCCAACCGCTTGGTGTTGGTGACAAAAAGGTCGTCGCCAACTAGTTGGACCTTCGAGCCCAAAACGGTGGTGATTTTCTTCCAGCCTTCCCAATCGTCCTCGGCCAAACCATCTTCGATCGATTTGATGGGCCATTTGGCGCAAAGTTTTGCCCAAATGTCGATCAATTCATCCGAGGTAACGATCTTGTCGGGAGCGCTCTTGAAGAAGCAGTAGCCGTTTTTACCCTTGTGCTTGGCCTCCTCGAAAAGTTCGGTTGAGGCGGCATCCAGGGCAAAAACGATATCTTCGCCCATGCGGTATCCCGCGTTTTCGACCGACTTTGCGATCAGCTCAAGCGCCTCGTCCGAGGAGGCAACATTGGGAGCAAAGCCGCCTTCATCGCCCACGGAGGTCGAGAGGTGCTTGTCGTGAAGGACCTTTTTGAGGTGGTGAAACACCTCGGCACCCATGCGCAACGCATCCCGAAAGTTGGGAGCGCCGATCGGCATAATCATGAATTCCTGGAAGTCGACATTGTTGTCGGCGTGCTTGCCACCGTTGATAATGTTCATCATCGGAACGGGTAGAATCTTCGCGTTGGTACCACCCAAATATCGATAAAGGGGCAGGCCTGCGCTTGCCGCTGCGGCATGGGCCACGGCCAGCGAAACGCCCAACATTGCATTTGCACCCATCTTGGCCTTGTTGGCCGTGCCATCAAGTTCCAAAAGCACGCGATCGATCGCGGCTTGGTTGTAGGCATCGTGGTTGACCAAAACACCAGCGATACGCTCGTTGACATTGCGAACCGCCGTTAGGGTTCCCTTGCCGAGGTAGCGCTTCTTGTCGCCATCACGCAACTCGACAGCTTCGTGGGCACCAGTGCTGGCGCCGCTTGGAACCGCGGCGCGGCCAAAACTGCCATCGCCCAGCTTCACTTCGACTTCAAGAGTGGGATTGCCCCGACTATCCAGAATTTCCCGGCCATGAATCGATTGGATCTTGCTCATGATACCCTTTCCCAGAGGAGCCCGCTCAACGGCCAAAGCCCCCAAAACCATGGTTTTTCTATGGGTTAGGGTAGGTGCAACCCCCTCTTCTTCAAGTCGTCAAAACCCGCACACCGCCTTCCGCGAGTTGGCACTCACCAGGGCCCATCCGGGATCCCAATCCCAATTACCTTTCCTTCCGGGCACCAAGCCGTTGACGCACCCGATGCAATGTGGCTAACCTCTGATCAGATTCAATGGGGCTACCCGGCATGTCTGATCGAGAAAATCGCTATGTTTCCCAATCCTCCACACCCTTTGGCTATTGGAGTCGGGCGGATTTCCTGTTCCTGATAACTCTTTTGGTCATCGCCGGAGGAATGCGCCTTTGGCACCTGAATCATACCGAGGTCACAGCAAGAGACAGCATTGGTTTTATCCGGATTGCTTGGCGCATGGGTACCGAGCCCTTCGTCAATGTCCTAAGGGAATCCCACCAGCATCCCGGCTTCCCCGCCGCGATTTTGGCAACCGCCAAAATCATGGGTCATGAACCCGCCTCGGCAAACCCTTTTGACCCAGATCCGGCTGCCCCCAAACAGTTTCAGCGCGCCGCTCAAATTCTCAGCTCCATCTCTTCAACACTTTTGGTTGTCCCAATGTACCTATTGGGACGAATTCTCATCGGCTCGATCGGCTCTTTCTGGGCCTGCCTTTTGTTCCAGGCGCTTCCGGCGTCAGGCCGTCTTTTTGCGGACGGGCTTTCGGAAGGGCTTTTTCTGCTTATGGCGACAACCGCGCTTCTATCCGCGTGGATGTGCCTGGACGATATGCACCCAAAAAAAAACCGCTATCTCTACTGGGCACTCCTGACGGGATTCTTTTCGGGAGCGGCGTACCTGATCCGGCCCGAAGGCCTCTTTATCGGAGGATGGGCCTTCCTGGGTATTGGCCTTCTTGCCTGGCGGCAAAAAAACGATCGCAAGCAACGCCTACTCCAAATGGGAGCGGTTGCCGCAACCCTACTTTTGGTGGGCGGGCCCTTTGTCGCAACCATCGGCCACATCACCACCAAACCCACTGCAAAGCAAATCCTTGAAGGCGAAGACACCCCCCTGCCCGGCACCGAAAATAAACCTGCCGTGACCCAAAACCCGTTTCAATCCCCGACCGCTACTTTTGCGATGGACCTCCCCCTGGCTGTCTGGTGGGAGGGTGGAGCTGCAGGGACCCTTCAGCGGCTATTCTGGGGAGCCCATGCCCTGATTTATACCTGGACAAGAGGAATGTTTTGGGTCTTTGGACTCCCGATTTTCTGGACGATTTGGCGAAACAGACAAAGGCTTTGGACCCTGCGTATGCTGCCGGTTTGGGGCTTCGTTTTGACCATGGCCGCGGCGCTGTTCAAGGTCGCATCGCAAATGGGCTATCTTTCCGATCGCCATATGATTCTTTTGCTGCTTCTTGGGTGCTATCCCGGAATATGGGGAATCTTTGATCTGTTTAGTCCTATTTGCAATTGGCTTGGGAAACGGGGATGGCCGCGGTTTGCCGATGCTCTACCATCACTGGTCGTCGCCGGACTGATCGTGACCCCGCTCGTGCGCACCCTGGAGCCACTACATTCCAACCGGACCGGCTTTCGCGAAGCCGGCGAGTGGATCATGGAAAACAGCCGGCCAGGCGATCCGGTGATCGACGGGTTTTGCTGGACACACTATTATGCGGGTCGCGTTTTCACCGAAATTGGGCCCAAAGGGATTCCCATCAGCGATCCTCCCGTGCAATACATCATCGTCGAACGATCCAACAACAAACACTTGCGTCTTCAAACATTTAATGAGGAAGACCTTGTCGCCAAAGGAGGGAAAGCCGTTTGGACCTCCACCCCACGAAAGGACAAGGCCATCGTTGTTGTCTACCGCTTGCCTTGGGACAAACCCAAAGATTGATTGCTTTGCGAATTCGGTTTATTTGGCCGACTGAATCCGGGCCTCCTCCAAAAGCGCCGCAACCAGGTGCACCGAATCCCCCTGGGATTTGGCAGCTTCGATCATGGGCCTGAAATTGCCCGCGCTTCGACAGATTCCCGCCAATCCCTGAGGGGAAAGGGTTCGCCCCGCCCAAACCAGCGCTTCGGCCGACCTACCCAAACGCTCCAGCAATTTCCGAAGAATCTCCGCCGGAAACGGATTACCCTCAGCCAGTTCACGCTCCGCGATTGCTGTGAAATAGGAGACCTGTTTCTCGGTCTCATCCCCCATTAGCGCCGCAAAAAAGCGATCCTGCCCCTCAAAAAGTGGATCAAACGGAGGCTCGCCATTGGGGACAAACCGCCCCTTCAGTTTTTTGCCATAAGCACATAGATCCCTGACCCGGGCCATGGCTGGCCCAGCGGACAGCTCCTGCCCCAGTTGCACCACAGAGGAGAGGTGGGACAAGTCAATGTGGTAGGCCTCATCCTCAAACAGATTGTCACGCCCATCCAACAATTTGGCTATTGCCCCAGGCTCAAAAGGCGCTTTGGCATCCTCCGGGATTGGTCTTTGCCCTTCGAACCTTTCGATCTCCGAAGAAAGACGATGCACCAACTCCCCATGGAGCGCATTCACCAAAAGCTCCAGGCAAGCCTTGCGAGCCTCAGGCCCTCCCGGGGTTTCGGGACTGGACATGGTGGTGATGGCGTTACAAAGCCCATAACGACTCAAAACCCAACTGAATCCCCGCACAGGGTCGAGTCCTTCGTGGAAAGCCAGGCGAATGGCGGTTTCCACCATTTCATACTGGTCGTCCTTAAGCTGCTCCAGATCGATTTTGGCCAAGGCCTCCTGAATCGGCTGGGGCTGATTCAATAGGCGGTAATAGGTCCACGCGCCTGCCAAATCACCGCGCTCCAAAGCCCAGTGCCCCACCTCTGTCGCAGCGTCACGAATCGCCTGTTCGATGGCATCGTGAAACTGTGACGGAATCTCACTTGCGGGTCCGGTTGGAGTCTCCGGAAGCCCCAACCGAAACCTTGCCCGCATCAAACTGGTGTAAAAAAGACTTGTATGATCCCCTCGTTGACGAAGGGTTTCCTCAAGGTGATCCAAAAGAGCCTCTGGCCCCTCAATTCTCAGGCGCATTTCCCAGGAATCATCAAGGGGGGCCGAAGAGTTTGCGCTATCAGAATCAAACATGGAAATGTCTCTTTTCCCTTGAGGTTAGTGGCTGGTTTCCAAAAAATTCCAAAATTCATTTTTTGTTGAAAGTTTTTGCTTATCCGGGGTTGCTGTCATCAAATCAGGGTGTAACATTCCAATGTCACGCTGCTGGATAGCTTTGACGGATGGGCGACGCCATAGCGGTCCGCAGCGTGACATTTTCTTATCGAAGCTTTTTTATGCTTCTTGGGCCGCAGATGTATTGGGATTTCCCAACTTCTGCGGCCCTTTTGCATTTTCCTGGTCCCTTTTCCTTTCCGAACCAACGGAATTTTCATTAGTTTCCGGACACTGTTGTTCGGAAACAGGGATGCTCAGCCCCAACCAAACCAGGCTAACCATCCACAGCACTGTGCAAAGCCATAAATAAATCTTGTGGAGCATTCGAAATGCCCGCCTGTCGAGAATGGTCTCTGTTTCGGGCACCATCAATGCATTCAGATGCGGATGAAGCCAAATCAGGTACAAAACCCCCGCTCCCAACACTAGCGCCAAACCCAATCTGAGTCGCCGAAACCGCCTCCAAAGCAGCGAATCAAGCAAAAAGATACCACAAGCCACCAAACCCGCCACATTCATCCACGGGGTCACTTGGCGGGTAAGGAATCCCTGTGTCCGGTCCCCCCACATGGCCGTCCCCAAAGGGACCACCACACCCGCATAGAAAACAAACCCGCCCTGCCAAAAGGCAAAGGACGCCATAGCCAGATACCTCGCCACCAACGGAAAAATTTGGGCCAACATAGGCTTTGCCTCAGGAAAGGAGCGCGGATGCGACCGCCTGACTATCCGACAAATTTTCCAGAAGCAGGTCGGGCTGGTACTGCTCCAGTTCGGAAAAGGGGTGTCCTCCCGTTGCCACGGCCAAAACCTTGGCTCCAATCGCCCGTGCACAGCGAATATCCAAAGGCGTGTCCCCTAGAACCCAAACGCTCTGATAATCACTTATTACACTTTTCCCAAGGGCTTGGTGGGTTGCGGCCAAAGCCTCCCGGGCCACATCATCACGGTCCTCATGAAGGTCGCCAAAACCGCCAAAAGGAAAGTACTTGTTGAGGCCAAATTGGGACAATTTATGGTGGGCCCCCCGGCGCAGGTTCCCCGTTAGCAACCCCATGGCCACACCTTCCTGTTTGCTCAGGCGATTGAGCAAATCCGGGATCCCGGGGAGAACACGACCAGGCGCACGATCCAACCGGGCCGGAAGGCGTCGGATGTATTCTTCCATCATCCGGCCAAGCTCGGCCTCTTCCTGGTGGGCGGGTGCGAGGTTGTGTTCCCGGATCAGTTCGAGGCCAATAGCCCTGTCGGTCCTCCCGCTCAAGCGATGTGGAGGGATTTGGATCGGCTTGCCATAAAGAGCCTCAAATGCCTCTTCCAGGGCGTTCTTTCCCGCACCGGCACCGGCCAAAAGAGTTCCATCAATATCAAAAAGCAGAACCCGCATAAGCCGTGGCCTCCTAAACAATCTCCTGAGGCTCTTAGTTTCCGAGGTTCGCCCTGACCTTCCAGAAAAATCGTCCCCAGGCCTTTTTCCGGTTCAAAGGAAGCCTCGCCCAAAACCCAAATTTCCGAAAACCCGGCCATTCCGTTGTCACCCAACATCCTGATCGATGGTTACAATTTGGCCCACCTGATGGGGTGGCTACCCCTTTTTGACAACGAAACCTTGTCCAAAGCCCGTGAAACCCTGGTTTTGCACCTGGCGTCGCTTACCAGGGAACCGGAACGAATCCTTGTGGTATTCGACGCCAAAAACGCCAGAACCAGTCGCGTCCCGGCAAGCCTTTTGAATTCGCCGGAAACGCGCCACAAGACCGGGATTTATGTCTGCTTTGCAACCGATCGTGAGGCGGATGATGAAATTGAAGAGCGCCTTTTGGACAACCGTACAAGATCGGGGGGCCAACACAAGCTCTTGATCGTCAGTAACGACAGACGCCTTCATGCCGCGGCCAAAAAAGCCAAAGCGACAGCAATGACCTGTCAGGATTTTTTTGATCACATGGAACAGATTCTCAAGGCAAAAGACCCCACGGCACCCGAAGAAGCCGAAAAACCACAAGCCCCGACCCAGGAGGAAACCGACCGGGCGCTCGAAGATTTTGCCGACCTGGCCAGGGAAATGGGAGCCCCAAGGCCCATCACGCCACTCCCGAAAGGGCGCAGGAAAAAATAGACCTTTGCGGGAGCCTAAAAAAGGGCAATCGGAAAAAACATTTCATTCCCTTCATGATAATTTTGCTCCAACATGACAAACGCATGGAAATCAAAAAATGACTACGACACTTTAACTAGTCGTCCCTGAAAAACCTTCCCGACCGAATTTTGGTTGGGAAGCCATCATGCCAGCCTGATTTGCGTTGGCAATAGGGGCCTGAGGCAATACCCAATTCTGTTTGCGCTAGTCCAAACTAGCCTTTTCCAGGTATTCCGGCACCACCTGAGAAGAAAAAACACAAAGCAGCCAAAACCCCTCAGCAGGTTCCAGATGTTGTAACCAACCCCACTCATCAGGGCAATTGATCGAATCACCCGATTTACCTCTCAAAAAAGACCAAGCCAAACGGGGATCCCTTTCGCGATTTCATATTGTCGGTTCTGTCGCAAAATGCCTTTTTCCGGCCTTCGAAGGGTGAGGGGAATATCCCCAAAGCTCATTCCAATCGAGTTCGAAAGCACCTTGCCAGGAAATTGTCCAGATGGATCACTTGGACAAGCGAAACACCGAACAAACCCGGCTTTGCATCCGTG
>CAMBMH010000016.1 GCA_945868575.1 Singulisphaera sp. GP187
ATCACAAAAATTGTTAAAAAACCTCGGGGAAAATTCTTTTCATCTACTTTTTGACAATTGTCGGCCGTCTTAATTTCCGATTTTTTCATTCGATTGGATGGCGATACTCAAACGAAATGTCACCAAATGGGCCACAAGCAGCTGCAATGCTTTTGTCCTTAGGGAGTAGCACCTCAATCGATAATGTGGCGGAATCGCATATTAAGGGCTGGGAAGTCTCGTGAGATTGTTTCTCTAATAGGTGAATTTTGTGGATGAGGAGTCTGGTTGGGTGAGGCAAATTTGAAAAGGTGAGTCCAGGACGGAAGGTTTACCCCAGTTTCGGATTCAAAAACAAACCAGGATCACCGGATACCGAACCAATCCCCCCCCTAGCCAGGATTGTGTTGGAAGTGTCCAGCCCAAACCACTCTTTCAGTTGGGTTTCTTTCAATGACGACGATTACGAATCCACTGTCCGATGAGCGGGCCGCCCAGTTGCGGCTGTTGGCCGAGGAAGCTGGATTTCCGCCGGAGAAGTTTTTGCGGCGTCGCGTTGAGAAAATTCTTGATCGGCCCGACATGAAGTTTAAGAAAGCCGCGGATCATTTGCTCTGGCAGACTTTTGGGCTTTAAGGGGTTCGCGATCTGGGCGGCATTGAATCGGCAGTGGCTCACCCGTTGGTCCATGCGACATTAGAATTCTGAATTTACCCGGTTGCGCCCGTCTGAAAACGGTGCTGAGCTGGGCCGGTCGGCCAACGGGAAGCATATGCCCCAACCTATTCAAGGCGGGTTGTGCTTATGCTTGTCCGGGTCTCCTGTCCGGCGCTTGGCTCGCTTACCTCCACTTCAGAATCCCTGGATTGCCTGTTTTGTTTGGTTTTACCCAAAGCTTCAGACCCATGAAGCCATTTAGCCTAATCGACCAATTTTGGTCTCAATGGATGTTGGCATAGGGGGCAGCGACCCTTCAACTCGGAACGCCATGATTGCCAACCGAGACTTTCCCGTCAGATTTGCCGGAGCTCATGGTTAAGCATCACACATCTATCGCTGAGGGTGAGCTGTGCCATAAGTGTGCAACTCATCGAATGGAATATCCGGCCACGAAACAGCCAATTGAATCTGTTGCTCGCCGCCGCCGCGAACCTCACATGGTGCAGTCATCGGAAAGAATCGCTCGACCTGTGCGAACATCTTTCCGTCACGCTCAAAATAGACAATTACGCCTACGCCGAGGTAGTAATGACCAGCGGTGCACTGAAAAGAAAAACGCAAATGATTATCATCGGGCTCTTCGGCTTCTTTCACTGAAGCAGTATCGGTCATTCGGTTGGCCGGTGGATTGCCATCATACGGTGCCGGAGATGCCGCCGAAGGAACTGGGAAGAATGTCACGGTCACGGAGTACATCTTGTGCGGGGGCAAGCCGCGCAACACGACCTCTCCCGTAAGCGTCCCCTTCTTTTTGAAGATGTCGAATATAGCTATGGGCTGCGATGTTTCCTGTCCCGGGTGAGCGATGGTGTTGCTTGACGCGGAATGTGCAAAAGAACGGCGCTTTACAAACTATCAGTTTCGCACCAATGCATTATTTGGTATATTTTTTATTTTAAATATCTTCTTCTGAAGCCTCGCAAAAATTTTCGATGTGAAAGCCTGTTTGAATCTTTCCGTTTTGGATGTCAGCGACGACGCAATGACCTTTCATGTTTGGGATTTCGCCTAGGTATACGAGTACCTGACCCGGGTGAAATGGATACTTGTTTTTCAATTTTGGATCTGGCAGCTTGAATGTCACGAGGCTTAGTTTTCGGGGGTTTTTCGGCATTTTAAGTTTCTCCTGTCAGATGTTCTATGTAAACGGCGACCGGAGTCGGAAGCACGGATGGACCCTGCCGGTATGGTGTCCGGTTTACCGCCCGGCGATGTTCAATGTTGACCATGTTGCCTTCCCCGTAGAGCATCCGGGCCATGCTGTCTGGTACTTTGGTTAGCGATTGACACTGTCCCTTTTCGGCAGGAGGGGGATACTGTACAACTTCGGGAGTTTCCCGAACAAAATCATTGAGGATGTTGTCGCCGCCTAACTCAAAATCCAGGCGATGACATTTGTCCGCAGACGATTGCCCTCATCCGGAAAATGGAATTATGGGCCAGGAGGAAGATCCTCCGGGTGGACACTCTCCCCTTCCCAGTTGGCGATTCCGGTTTTTTTGTCATAGGAAAGCACACGGTGTTTGCTGCCAGGGGCGGCGGGAACATCGATTTTGGGCAACCATAAAGCCAACCTGGTTTTTTGGCCAGAATAGGCGGGATCCTTCGCCAGATTTTTCCACTCGTTGGGATCGGCCACCATGTCATAAAGCTCTTCGGATCCATCCGCATAGCGGATGTAGCGATGAGTTTTGGAACGGATCGCATGGTTTCCCTGATTGTGGGTTGTGATCGCGGGCCATGTCCTTGGTTGCGTCGGGGTTCGAAGCTGTGGCAAAAGTGAATGCCCCTCCAGTCCATCCACTTTGTCCCTTGAACAAAGCTCCAACAGCGTGGGATAAATATCCAGCAATTCCGCAGGTTCCAGGCAGATTCCATGTTGGATGTTCGGCCCGGCAAACAATAGCGGCACCCTTGTGGATCGCTCCCAAAGGGAATTTTTCCCCGTGATTGACTTCTCTCCCAAATGGTATCCGTGATCGCTCCAGAGGATGATGATTGTGTCCCGGGAATGTCCCGATTGCTCCAGAGCCTCAAGCACCCGGCCCACCTGCGCATCCATGAACCGGATCGAAGCAAGATACGCCCGAACAAGAGGCTTCCATTCGTTTTCTTTTTTCAGCGTATCGAGTCGGGGTTCAGGCAAGCGCCAATGGAGCCTCCAGGCAAATGGGGGGACATCCTCGCGATCGTGGTCGGGAACCGGAGGAAGTTGGATCGTGTCCATGGGAAAAGTATCGAACCAGTTTTGCGGTGCGTAACAGGGGACATGGGGAGACCGAAAGCCACAAGCAATCAGAAAAGATTTATCTGGCGGGGCGCCACGGATTGCGACAATGGCCGCATTGGCGATCTTGTAATCGCAATGGTCCTCATCTCTTTCGGGAAAGATACCCCAGTCCATTGCGGGATGTCTGGGCTCGGGCAATTGGGCGATCGGTTTTGCGGGTTTACCAGGTCCCGGGGCCGGCCCCCATTGCGCGAATTCCGAAGTGTCCTTTGGGATGGAACCATCATGAAAGATTTTGCCACAGGTGAATGTGTGATAACCCGACGAGGTGAACACTTGAGGAAGCGTTTTGCGGGATTTGGTCGTTTCCACAGACCGAATTCCCGGGGCCAGTCCATGGATACCGGTGGTGGAGGGCCTTAATCCGGTTAGCAGACTGGAACGGGAGGGATTGCAAAGGGGCGCCTGGCAATGGGCATTGACAAAAAGCACGCCGCGAGAGGCAAGCCTGTCGATGTTCGGAGTTAACGCCTGGGGATGCCCCTTTAGACAACCAATCCAATCGTTCAGATCATCGACAGCGATCAAGAGGACATTGGGAGGTGGATTGGAAGGGCCTTCCGCCGGAGATCCAGCGGAAATCGACAGGAAAACAGCCACCATGGGAATAAACATTTATCGAAGCCCCCAACGATCCCGCAATTCCATGCGGAGATCACCGGGGTTAACTTATGAGTCCGCGCTGTGCGAGATCATCACGGAATTCGACAGTCGTGATGAGACATGGGTGCTTGTATTGTTCGGCCACACCCCGTGTTTTGGCGAGGCGTTCGCGATCCCATGTAGCCCAAAAACCGTTGGGGACCCGTTTGAGGGCCAAAGGCGCAAGTCGCCCCGAATCCCGCTTGGACGCGTATTCGATGTTGGTTTCCGCAAGAAGGGTTTCCATGCGCGCAACGACCTTTTGGGCTTGGACGGCGCCACCAAAATTCGATTCCTCGACAAAGAGTCCATAATGGGGGTTGATGTCATCCCAGCAAGGAGCGACGCTATAAATCCCCGATTCCAGACCCAGATCCCCAAGGGCCCGTTCCATGGCTCGGGTGACATGGTGTTCGGAAATTTTTTCGCCCGTAAGGTTGGAGAAATAGGCGCCTTTGTTGAGGAATTCCAGGAGGGGAGTTTTTCCCAGGAACCCTGTGCAACGAACCACATCGTGGATGTCGTAGCGGTAAAGGCCGCTGGCAGTGGTGAGAAGAATCCTGTATTCGCGCCCCTCAAGGAGTTCATGTCCCTCGAGGAAGGTCGCTCCGGGGGTTTGCGGATCCTCGCCGTTGGGCACGAATTCGAAGAAATGACTGTTGATATCGAGGATACCCGAAGATGTATTATCCTCGATAGGGATGGTCATGCGCCCTTCGCTGGCGATGAGGCCGACATCGCGGATCGGCATATTGCCAAAATAGCGGGGATATTGCCTTAAATAGGCTCCCATGCTGCCGCCTGTCCAGTTGCCGAGGATACAATGGGATGGCCAATAGTCCTTGGGATACAGGGTTCCCGATTTGCCCAGGATCCCTTCGAGTTGGCGGACCCTTTCGGGGTGTTTACTGGCCAATTGGGGAGCAAGACTGGCGCGAATGTCGGCGGGAATTTTGCAACGGGAATTTAGCGTGCCATCCCGCAGATCCCGAAGGAGATCTTCCTTGGCCTCATTTCCCGCCCGGGCGAGATTGATCATGGTCGAGGGATTGGCGGCGATGATCAGACTGACGGCGCGGGTTAGCCCCAAACGAAGGGCAAGGTAGTATTTCGAGGCGGAGTCCTTGATCCGTCCCGAATCGGCGGGAAGCACATATAACCCGCGAACGAGGCGTTTTTGCATTCGGGCGGTAAGACCCGTAACCGCGCCACAGGGAACTCCGGAAGGAGTCATTTCTTCCTGCCAATCCCCTGAAAATTGGAGGATGGGGCGCATCGAGGCGTTGGGGTGGTCGGTATAGGCTTTGACACCCCAGTTATGCCAACCGGCGCGGTAGGCGTCGAGGTATTGGTCGTTTACGGGGATGGTTTTGCGCGTGGCGGTAGTGCCCGAAGTCAGGGCAAACATATGGATACGGCGATCCGACAGGAGCGCCTTTATGTCGCCTTGGCGAACCCGGGCCATGTAGGGTTCAACCCGGTCATATCCCGCGACCGGGATGCGCTTGCGAAAATCAGAAAGCGTCTGAATGCCCGAGAAACCATGGTCGCGACCAAAGTCGGTGTCACGGTTCTTGTGAATAAGCCTGGTGAGGATCTCGCGCTGGATGGGATGCGGGGCGTTGGTGGAGTCGAGAAACCGCTTGAGTTTGCGATTGAGGCTCCACTTGAGAATTTTTCCCAAAGTAGACCGGAGAAATCCCCTGATTGGCCCGGGTTGTTCAAAAAGGGCTGGGGACTCAGGATGCGGAGACGGCATGGCCATGATCCCTGATCTGTTTTGAGGAAGACGACTCTTCGGAAGTCTGGGACGATTGAACGGGAATGATTGAATCTGATACAAGATAACGATCAAAGAACCTGCGGACACGATCGGGATATTCGATCGGTTCCTTCTGGATTCCCTCGTTGTGCTTGGCTTTTTCGATGATCCAGATTTCGTGGTGATCGGGGTTTTTCCCCTTCTTTCCACCACCGGCAATCTGGAACATTTTCTCAGCCACAAGGGGCTTGATATAGCGGTCATCAGCCCCGTGAATCATGAGCAAGGGCTTGGAATTGTAAGTGTGGAGGTGACTTTCGAGGAAGGGTATGGTCAGTTTGTGGGTCGCTTCGACTTCCCGAAGCGCGGCGTGCGCGAACCAACCACAAACCCAATCCGGAAGATAGTCATGGATCCATGCGTTGTCTTTGATGTAGATGTTGATCCATTGACGGATGTAGGGAACCATAAGAGAATAGGTGGCGTAGATCCCGTCGGTCACCACACATTTTACCAGTGGGTTTTCACCGGCGGCAAACATCAGTGCCGAGCCACCGCGACTGATTCCAAAAATTCCGAAACCGCCCAGTTTAATTACCTCCGGTCGCTTGGAAACATAATCCAATGCCGCACGGGCGTCGATCACTTCGTGGCCGGTAACCCAGTGGAGGGGTTTGTAGCCATCAATGAAATCGCTTTCACCCTGGTTTCTGGGTTCAAAGGCAAAGACTGCAAAGCCTGCGTCCAGCAGATTTTGGCAATAGTGCAGACAGGACCACCGGTTGGATCCAAATTCGATTCCAAAAAGAATCACACCTTTGAGGGGAGACCTTGGAGGGATCCAGATGGCGGCGAGACTCAATCCATCGGCGGTTTTGATCCGGAAATCTTCGGCGGTCTCGTCGGGTTTGGACCGGGGAACCTGGAAGAGTGGTGATTCAAGAAATATCCGGACGACATAATGGATGTAAAAAATACGGGCACGAATGATTCCATAACTCACCTTCGCGACAGTCGCGAAGGGAGCAAGAAATACAACACCAAGAACAATCCAGGCAAGTGTCACGGCAATGCACTGGCCCGGGTGGATTCCGGGCTTCTCTCGGAATGAAGGGAAATCAATCTGCGAACCGTCTAACGACCAGGGAGGTGTTTTGACCTCCAAAGCCGAAGCTATTGCTTAGGCAACAATCCACATCCGCTTTGCGGGCCTGGTTGGGAACATAGTCCAGGTCGCATTCCGGATCGGGGGTTTCGTAGTTGATGGTCGGGGGAATCACGCCGTTGCGCATGGTTTCAACGCAAAGGATCAATTCAACAGCGCCTGCGGCCGCGATCATGTGGCCCAGACAGCTCTTGGTGCTGCTCGTGGGGACCTTATCCGCATGTGCTCCAAACACTTTGCGAATCGAAAGGCTTTCCACCCGGTCGTTGACCTGGGTGCTGGTGCCGTGCGCATTGATGTAATTTACATGGGATGGGGTGACACCCGCATCTTCCAGCGCGCCTGCAATACAGGCAATCGCGCCACGACCGTCGGGATGGCTGTCAGTTACACGAAAGGCATCGGCTGTGGAGCAATATCCGGCCAATTCGGCGTAGATATGAGCCCCACGCTTTTTCGCATGGCTGAGCTCCTCGATGACAAGCATCGCGGCACCTTCACCCAATACAAACCCATCCCGGTTGAGATCAAACGGGCGGGAAGCCCTTTGAGGTTCGTCACGACGGGTGGAAAGCGCGGTAAGAAGATTGAACCCGGTCACACCCATGGGATGAATCATCGAGTGGGAACCACCCACAAGCATGACATCCGAGTCGCCACGGCGAATCAGTTCAAGTGCTTCGCCAAGGGCCTGAGCGCTGGCAGCGCAAGCCGTGAGACAGTTATAGTTGGGCCCCTGGAGATCAAACAGATCTGCAAGGTGGGCGGGGGTGGTGTGGAATTCCTGTTCCGCTTCGTGAAGGGGGTGGAAGTTCTTGAGACTTAGTTCACAGAAGCGCTTGTTGTCCACCTTGCCATTGGGGTCGAGGCCGCCGACGATATTAGTTACCAGACCTTCGAAATCGGTGATACCTTCACCCGACCCGAGATAGAGTCCAAAGCGGGTTCTGTCGGAAGCTTTTCCATCGGGGTCGGTGGGTAGCAAACCGGCGTTGGCAAGAGCCTGATGGGCCGCGGCGGCTCCAAACTTTCCGTTGACGCCACAGTTTTCAAAACGCTTATGCTCGGCGATGAATTTCGAGAGATCGAAACCCTTCACTTCCGCTGCGAAATTGGTTGGAAAAGTCGAGGCTTCAAAACGGGTGATGGGGCCCACACCGCTGATGCCACGCACACAGTTCTGATAGGTTTCGGCAACGCTCAGCCCGAGGGGGGTGACCGCACCCATGCCCGTGATGACGATGCGCCTTTTGGATCGCGCCATGATGACCTGCATTCCTCCGGATCCGAAACTTCCGCCAACGCGGGTTTTGGGACAATTGTCGTGGAATTAAGTGATTTTTTTCAGGACCACGGCGCACACCTGTCCCAATTGGGTAAGGGTGACCTTGAGCACACAGGGGCGCTCCACCCTTGCCGGGGGACCCGAAGCGATGGTAATTCCGCATGCCGGGTCGGGATTGGGGCAATTGATAGTGGAAGGGCGAATTCCAGTGGCAAGCGAAAGGGCCGCCGCAGCCAGTTCGACGATGCCGGAAGCGCAACCCATATTTCCAGTCTGGCCCTTCAGGGCATGAACGGGAACCGGAAGCGATCCGAAAACCTCGCGGTAAGCGGCCGCTTCCCAGGCATCGGTGATTGGGGCTCCCTGACCATGGGCGTTGATATGGTCGATATCCTGGGGACCAACCCCGGCTTCGGCCATCGCCTGGCGAATCACACGAGCCAATCCCTTGCCATCACGCGCCCGGTCAAAACCGGTAGAGAAACTCGCCACTTCGGCGATCATTTCGGCGCCACGCTTTTTGGCGTGTTCGAGTTCCTCAAGGACCACCACGGCGGCCCCTTCGGAAAGGACGGTTCCCTCGCGATCCCTGTCAAACGGGCGATGCGCACCGGCCGGGTCTTCGTTTCGCTTCGAAAGGGTTTCAAAAAGGCACTGACGGGTGAGGCTCAGCGGGTTGATTTTGGATTCTGCTCCACCAACCAGAAAGAAGTCAGCCCGGTCGCGTTCAAGGATTCGCAGGGACTCGCCAAAAGCGAGGATACCGGCGACATCGTTTTCGGTGATCGTGTTGTTTGGTCCCTGGGCATCGTGCAGGATGGAAACCTGGCAAGCGAGCATGTTGGGAAGATACTTGAGCATCCAAAGGGGCGCGATGGCGTGGATACCTTCGGTACCCCATTTTTTGAGATCAAGAAAGCGACTTCCCGGCTCGACGCACACCTTTCCAGGTTCAGCAAGCTCGGGTAGCTCGGTCGGGATCATGCAAGAACCGTAAACGACCCCAAAACGGGTCTTGTCGAGTGCGGTCTTGTCGACCTTGCAATCTTCAAGCGCGACTTGGGCGGCCGCAACGGCGAGCTGGATGGGCCGGGCCATCATACGAAGCTGCTTACGGTCTTTTTTGTCGAGATAGAGTTTGGCGTCAAAGTCAGCGACCTGCCCAGCTACCCGCACCGGAAGTGCCGAGGCATCAAACGCCGTTATGGGCCCCACACCTGGGGTTCCGGCGAGGATAGCCTCCCAGAAAGGCTCCCTGCGGGTGCCAAGGGGGCTGAAAATTCCCATTCCAGATATGACTGCGCGACGCCCGGTTGACATGACTTTGGTGTTCGTTGACCGGTAAACCGGCCCGCCCCCTGCCCTGTTGTGAATCAAAGTTGTGAATCAGGCACCAGGAGTGGCGTTTTCGGCGGGCTTAACCACCTTGCGCGCCATATCCAACATGTGCTTGAGCTGCCCGGAGAACACAAAATTGTGATCACCAAACATCTGTTTGGACCGGGACTGGTCGAGGTGGGCAAAGAAGATCTCCGCCTCGCCGACCTGTTCCGTTCCGGAACTAACCTTCCCTGCGACGGACGCCCCTTCTGGTGCCATGTGGAGGAGTTCCACATCGTAATAGAGCGTCTCTCCGGGCATCATCTCCCGGGTGAAGGTGGCGCGAACCACCTTGGCGAGGACCACCTTTTCCCGAAAATCATTTGCTTCGCCGACGAGAATACCGCCCGTTTGGGCAAGGCCCTCAATCATCAGGCTTGCGGGCATCACCGGCCAACCGGGGAAATGCTCGGCAAAATGGTCTTCGGCATGGCTAAGGTTGCGCACGGCGCGGGCCCTTTTGCCAGGCTCGAATTCCTCAAAACGGTCGATCCAGATCCAGCGCATGTAGTCCAGTCCGGGATGTGAAACAGTGTTGCCAAATCCTAAGAGCAAAAAACGAGGACCTATGAGGGTCAAACCGCAAGGGATAAATTCCCGGGGCCAACCGTCAATCCGTCAGACTGTATCCACTGGCCCGGCGCCCCAAGGAAAGGGCAGTTACGGGGCGCCTGCCAGGATTGTCAACTACTTGGCCTGAAGCTTGCCAGCGATGTAACGGGCGATCAGGTCAACGGTGAAAAGTTCGCTCAGGTCGGTAGCCTGGGGGTTCTTTTCGAAGCTTGAAAGATCGGCGAAGGGCATCTTCTCGCGGAGTTCGCTGAGGCCCTTTTCGGTGACTTTGCCGTCTTTAACAAAATCGGCGTCGCCTTGGAAAATGGCTTCGGGGAAAAGTTCGTTGCGAGGGATCTTGATCCCGAATTCGCGTTCCAGACGGAACACGATATCCAGGAAATCGATCGATTCCGCGCCCAAGTCGCCATTGAGGGTCGAAGAAGGGGAAATTTCGTCTTCATCGACATTGAGCGCCTCAACGAGAGTCGCGGATACCTTCTTGAAGATCTCTTCCTGCGTAGGCATGGCCATTTCCTTTTATCAAATACCCCGGCACCTTGATGCCGACCAACTTACCATGGAGCCCCAAAAGGAGCCCCGCCTTGGCCCGATCGCGGTTTGCCCGCAACCCAGCCCACACAATCTCCGTCCCGCACATGCAGGACGAATCCTATTTGCCCCCGACGGGACCGAGGCTCAAGCCCCCGTCCACCGTGAGGACCTGACCCGTCATGTACGATCCATCGGCGCTGGCCAAAAACAGCGCCGCACGGGCGATGTCTTCTGGTTTTCCAAGACGCTTGAGAGGAATCATCTTTTCGATCATGTCCCCCGCCTTGTTGCGCACCGCCGCGCTCATGTCAGTCTCAATAAAGCCAGGGGCGATGGCGTTAACTGTCACTCCCCTTGGGGCAAGCTCCACGGCTAGCGCCTTGGTGAAGCTGTTGATTGCGCCCTTGCTGGCCGCATAATTCGTTTGTCCCATATTCACAAACTCGGCGGCCACGCTCGAGATGTTGATGATTCGACCGGAACGGCGGCGCATCATCGGGAATCCTATCTGATGGCAACAGTTGTAGGTGCCAAACAGGTTTGTCTGGATGACTTTAGCCCAATCGGCAGGGTCCATCCGGACAAAAAGGTCATCGTGAATGATCCCGGCATTATTTACCAGGATATCCACGGGGCCCACTTCCTTTTCAATCGTCTCAAAGAGTGCCTTTACTTGGGCAAGATCTGCAACATCTGCCTGGTAGGCCTTGGCGACCCCTCCAGTTGCGGAGATTGCATTGACCATCTCTTCCGCGGCGGCTTGGCTGCCGCGGTAAATTGCGGCGACTTTAGCGCCTTCGGCAGCAAAAAGTTCCGCAATCCCGCGACCAATACCCCGGCTGGCGCCAGTGATTACCGCTACCTTATCCTTCAGACGCATCCTAAGTCCTTCCCAAGTGTTGTGTTGGGTTTAACCCAGCAACGGTGTTCCTGTCCAGATGAGACTGGCCCGCTGACGGTGAGCCAAAATCAGGTTTTCGTCCAATTTGGCTTTGGATGCATACGCCACATTGACCGGCGCAGCTTCCACGGAGGCCAAATTATAGGTCGCCACAGTAAAACGGGCGTTAACCGTGGACTGGCCGTTTTTGCTTCCTGAACCTTTGAAAGTCGCGGTGGAGTCCGTTCGCTCAATGAGCTCCACTTTAACTTCCATCCGGTTGCCCGGGTCCATAAAAGTACCATATTTCACATTCCGGGCATCCCGGAGAACAATCATGCTGTGACGAAAATCCTCGGAAAGCCTCAAAAGCCAAGCTCCAGCCTGGACGAGTGTCTCGAGCATGAGCACCCCAGGCATAACCGGAAACCCCGGAAAATGATCGAACAGATACTCCTCGGCCATGGTCAAATTCTTGTACGCAACAAGCTTTTTGCCTGGTTCGAGCGAGGTGACTCTATCAATCAGGTGAAATTTCACTCCGGGGCCGACCTCCAAGCGGCTAAACCTTATGGTTTGAAACGCAATTGCTGATTATAGCAAGAAAAAGGGATGGGTACAATTGAATGACCCGATTCACATGTACGCATGTGCATCCACACCCTTGCATTTCTTTCGTCCCTCCAACCTGCCCCAAATTTGATCATGAATCAATCCTTTCGGCAATAGTCGACTGGGTTTGATAAGAAATCTTTTCCTGATAAATCGGTTAAGACGCTTCCGTCGGCCTTGCCTTTTGTTTGGGTTTTAGGGGTAAACATACCCCTGCCAATAAGATCGCTTTTTGGAGCAGCCTCATGAGTCGTTTCCCATTCGGATTGTCCCAGGCAATTCAGGTTTCTGGGACCATAGGGGCATTAGTTTTGGGGGCGCTTTCAGGATTAGGTGGAAACATGTTGCAAGCAGATGAAGGAATGTGGCTATTTAATCAACCACCAACCAACCTTTTAAAACAAAAATATGATGTCACATTAACTACTGATTGGCTTGGCCATCTCCAGGAATCCTCTATTCGCTTTAATAATGGCGGATCGGGTAGCTTTGTCTCCAATAAGGGGTTGGTAATTACCAACCATCACATTGGTGCCGATTCCCTCGAAAAACTTTCCACCAAAGACCGCGACCTTCTCAAGGCGGGCTATTGGGCGAAGTCCCCCTCCGAAGAGCTCCGCTGTCCCGACATGGAACTCAATGTCCTGGATTCCATTGAGGATGTTACCAAGCGGGTCGAAGCAGCCGTCAAACCAGGATTGTCCCCAGCCGATGCTGCTGCCGCACGCAGAAGCATTTTGGCGGAGATCGAATCCGAGTCCAAAAAAGCAACCGGACTGCGAAGCGATGTGGTGACCCTCCACCATGGTGGCCTTTATCACCTGTATAGATATCGCCGCTTTACAGATGTGCGTCTCGCCTTTGCACCGGAATCTTCGATTGCAGGATATGGCGGCGATGTAGATAACTTTGAATTTCCAAGGTTTAATCTAGATATTTGTCTATTTCGAGTATATGTCGACAATAAACCATATACTCCGCCCCATTTCCTGAAAGTCGCCGAACAAGGCGCATCGGAAGGGGACCTGGTATTTGTTTCGGGAAACCCGGGAACCACCCAACGCTTGGAGACCCTTGCAAAGCTGGTTTATCGTCGGGATAGGCTCTTGCCATATAACCTGACCCGACTCCGTACGATGGAAGCTGCTCTTTTGCAGTTTTCGGCAACGGGTCCCGAACCTGCGGCCCGTTCGGCCCGTTATCTCCACAGTATCGCAAATGCCCGAAAGGCAATGTCTGGTCAGCTTCAAGGGCTTTTGAACGCTGAACTCCTGGCGACCAAATCACGCCAGGAAGCAGAACTTCGGGCAAGCGCCAAATCCCAGGAATCATGGGAAAAAGCGGCGGCGGCAGTGCAGGCCCTTTCCAAAATGGACCGGGAGTATTTCCTGCTTGAGACAGGGCACGGCCTGGACAGCGAACTTTTTGCCATCGCTCGCCAGTTGGTGCGAATGTCTAAGGAAAAAACCAAACCGAGCGGAAGCCGCCTTCGGGAATATCGGGACTCCAATCGGGAATCGCTTGAGTTATCGCTTTTCTCCCCGGCCCCAATTCATCCGGGCCTCGAGGCTGTCCGACTTGGAACAGCGTTTACATTCCTTGCCGAGCAACTCGGAGGCGATCACAACGCCGTAAAGGTGGTTCTTGGTGGGCAATCGCCTCTCCAACAGGCGGCAAATCTGGTTGGAATAACAAAGCTTGCAGATGTGGCTTTCCGTCGGAAACTAGCCGGGCAAACGCCCTCGGAAATCTCCTCCTGTGATGATCCGATGATTCGACTGGCCCTTGCGGTTGATGACATGGCAAGGGAAATCCGGGCACGCTTTGAAGCCGAAGTTGAAGAACCGGAACGACAGGCCAACGGAGCCATTTCCCGTTTGCGATTTGAACTCGCGGGAGCAAACCCAGTGGCCCCTGATGCCACATTTACCCTGCGTTTAGCATTTGGGACCGTCAAAGGTTATGATGCGGAGGGAAAAACCATCCCCGCCTGGACGACGGTCCAGGGACTTCAGGAGCGCCATTCCCTTTTGGGTGCGCGGGAACCGTTTCTTTTGCCACAACGGTGGATCGAAGGAAAAGCCAACCTTCCCGCCGAAACTCCCTTCAATATCGTTTCCACCGCAGACACGATTGGTGGCAACTCGGGCAGCCCCGTCGTCAATCTCAAAGGCGAGCTTATCGGCGTAAATTTTGACCGGAACCGCTTTGGTCTCGTGAGAAACTTCGTTTACACGGATGTCCAGGCAAGACACATCATGGTGGATGTGCGGATCATCCTGGCATCGCTTCGAAAGATGTATGGGGCCGACAACCTTGCCGAAGAACTTGGGCGATAAGCCACACCCAAAAGACCACACTTGGTAGTGACCTACTTGGTGCGGATCAGGAAAAGACTTCGTCAAACACCCACCCTTTCGGGGTGGGTATAAACATTCATGGTTGCACCCCGGAGAAAACCGACAAGGGTGATGTTAAATTGCCTGCAAAGGTCTATGGCAAGTGATGTGGGCGCGCCAACCGCAACAATTATTGGAATGCCGGAGACGATCGCTTTTTGCGCCATTTCGTATCCGACCCGTCCGGACAAAACCAGGATACTGGGAGAAAGAGGATGTAACCCCCTTTCCAGGGCAAACCCGGCGACCTTGTCAAGCGCGTTATGTCTGCCCACATCCTCGCGCAAACAAACGAGTTCTCCGCCTGGAGTAAAAAGTCCACAGGCGTGCACGCCTCCGGTTTGGGAAAAGAGCTCCTGGTGCGGTCGGAGCATTCCTGGAAGTGTGCTCAAAAAAGCAGGGGAAACGATAAAGTTTCCGGAGACGGGTTGGGACTGGACTGCCACCGCATCAAGGCTTTTTTTGCCGCAGGCTCCACAACTGGAGGTGCTGAAAAAGAAACGATCAAGGCTCTTGGCACGGGAAGGGATAGCCAGACGGATATTGAGGATGTTATCGTGGTCGGGATGTTCGGGTTCGGGGCGTTCCACACCCAAAACCTGATCGGATGTGCTAATAATGCCTTCGTGGAAAAGGAATCCCAAGGCAAGATCCAGGTCATGGCCGGGCGTTCGCATCAAAATCGTCGCCGGCTTGTCGTGGAGACGAAGCTCCAAAGGCGCCTCAACGGCAACCATGTCGGATTTTTGAATATCCGAAATACCCGGGGATATTAATTCCACCCGGGCACTTTTCTGGTCATTTTCGGCGAGATGCGGCCGGTTCATGCACTTCCTGTCACCCGGTTTACCGTGAAACTACCCTGGCATTTCGGGGGTAATTCCAAGAACAATATCAAACCGGGCTGTAACTTCACCCAATTTCGAACCCTCAATTGGATCAAATGGCACGGTTACCGATTGACGAACCTTGGGATCGCGAAGACTTTTCCAAATTCCGTCCCGATCGTTGCCCGGATGCCCCTTGATGTAGCATTGGGTCACCAGGGCGGTTTTGGATCCCATGCGGACTTTGTAGTGGATGTGTGGAGTTCTTCCGGGATAGGGGACCGGGCGGATTGTCCGAAAATAGTATTCCCCCGTCGAACCGGTCAGGAATCGGCCAAAACCCTGGAAGTTTTTGTCCTTCTTGTCAGCATTGCTTGTGCCTGTGTGAAGGTAAGCGCCACTGTTATCGCATTGCCAGATTTCCACAAGGGCATTCCGAACCGGATTCCCTTTCATGTCCACCACCTTGCCAGAAACATGGGCAATGGTTCCAACGGCAGGATTGAGTGAATTGTTAAGAATGATCAGGTCGTTGTCCGTATCGAGCGGAAGCTTGTTGGGATAAAAGGGGCCCTCCGTTTGGGAGGGAGTTTGGATCAGTTCATCCGCAAACACCCCGGGAACCCATAACGCCGAGGCGCCAAGTCCGCCATAACGCAAAAAGGCACGCCGATCGTTCCAAAATGCTGATGTTCCTTCCACAAGTCTTTGCTGTTTCATGACAAGTTCCGCTTTCGTTTTGGGCCAAGCCCCGTTTGGGAAAAGGAAAAGGAAGCAAATTGAAAAAGGACCCGGACAACCCAAAAGGGTAACCACAGAATCCGGGTCCGAAGGGACGCTACCGTTTGTGGGTAATGTCTCCGAGGATTTGGTCACGCATTGCCAAACTTTAAAGCCGGGAAAAACTGGACCCTTTACTTCTTTTCCGTTTTGGATCCTTCCGGAAAAACCTCGCGGCGAACGGCTTTTGCATGAAGCTTCAGGGGTTCGGAGTAGTGATAGATCCGGCCAATCTCTTCTCCGGGGGCTCCGGCCCGAAAACCAGGCGCGGAAGGTATCGGGGCCACAAGGAACCCATCGCCCCTCTTACGAAGCGGAACAAGCCAAAGATCTCCTTCTTTGTCCACTACCATTTTAGGAGCACGCTGGGCGGCATCGAGACCAAAGACGATTATCTTATTCCCCTTGGCCAAAGGTAGATCAGCGGGTGCATGAAGGACCTCCTTGATCTGAAGCTCATCAGATCCCGTAACGATTCCGACCACTTCGGCATCCGTTCCGGCCCATTGGCTTCGGGAAAGTACCGGGGCCGGACCATTGGGAAAACGCGTAATAGCGACTTGCCAGGCCAGATAACCAAGCCACCCAAGATATAGCACCAAAGCGAATTGGAAACGGATGCGCGATGCAACCCGATTGGGCGCGGTTCCCAAAATCGTGGCGGGGGCACCGGGCGAAACCGGACCATTATGTGAGGCGATGGATTGGCTCATGTGAGATCATCCCCGGAAAAATAGGAAACAGGCTTGTCCAGGGCGCTATTCATATCAAAAAGATTGTCAAAATCTTCGATTCGGTCGCCTTCTGCCGCGCCCACCACCCCAGCCTCGATCAGGTGGAAGACAATAATGCCAATATCGTTTGTGGTTTTGATATTCCAGGAGGAGAACACCGCCCGCGACATCCTTCCAAATACCGAACAGGAAAATTCGACACATCGCGAGCAGAGTTGCCCCGCCGTGATATTGGGTGACGGATTGGATTCGGTTTGCGCCTGAAGTTCATCATCCATCATCTTGATTAGGCCCGAAACAAAGTCGTATGCCTCGTAAGGGTATAAATCCTTTTCTTCGGCAAGAAGCTCAAGTACAGGGTCGCGCAGGCTCAGTCCCATCGCTAATTGTTTCCTCTAACTCATTGTTCTTGCAGTGGCAACCCGGGGAGCGATCCCCAGAGTTTTTTCCAATTGGGCTCTTTCACAGAGTCTGGTCTAGCGGACCACTGGCAATTGGTTCGGACCGATTTACCGGTTTGGGGAAGTACCCAAAATCGCCTGGGCGGCCGCCCATCCGCTTCGTGTCGCTCCCTCCATGGTGGAGGGCCAACCAGTCGCTGTCCAGTCCCCAGCCAGCAAAAGCCCCCGAAGCGAAGTCTTCGGGCCGGGGCGCATTCTGTCAAACCCCACCGTAGGACGAATTGTGGCCCGGCGTTCGCTCACGACTTTTGCCTCAAGCAGTTCCGCTTTTCTCATGGTCGGGAAATATTCGCCAAGCTCAAGGAGGATCCTCCCCAAAAGGGCTTCCGAGCCATTTTCGAGCGCTGAACCCGAGGCACTTAGCAAAATCTGGTGGTAATGCGCGCGATCCCCTGGAAAGCGGGCAATATTGCGGTGACGGAAAAGCCAATGGCCTTCGCCTCCAACGAGAGCTGCATGGGGCAAATCGGTAAGCGGGCGGTCGAGCCAAAGATGCAAAGCGGAAATCGGGGCCCAATCGATTTTTTCGCCCATTTCCAGATCGGGATGCCGGTCCAAAACGCTTGGGGGAAAGACTTGGGACCATTGGTGCCTGGGAATTGCAAGAATCACCGTATCCGCAGCCAAATATTCCCCATCAAGAGTGCGCACACCCAGAACTTTTTCCTTGTCAACCACCAGATTTCGAACCCGTGTTCCGCGGTGGACAATCAGGCCTTTTTCCTCAAGTCTTCGCCCCAAACCATCATCAAACAGTTCCCCAAGACTGGCCCTGGGTAGCTCGATCTCAAAAGAGCCCTTTGGCCCGAGCATCCCTTCCCGGAAGACCTTTGCCGCCGAGAGAAAACTGGCGGTTTGCCACGGCTCATTGAGGGCACTAATAACCACCGGGCCCCAAAGCCCTTCAATTGCCCCGGGGGTTTGCTCCGTTTCCCGAAGCCAATCAGCAAGCGGGCGATCCACCTTGGGAAGTGGATCCCGGCGCAACCTGTCCAATGCGCGGGCAATGCCCCACTTGTCTTTCCAGGAAAGCCAATGGGCACGCAAAAAAGCAGGGGCCAAGTGGAGCGGTTCGGGCAAAGGAAAGGCAGCAAATGGACTAACCCTGCCGTCTTTGGTGCAAAACCAAATAGTTTTTTGACGAATTAGTTCCTTTTCAAGGCCGAAGCGCAGCAAAAGTTCCCGCAAACTGCTGCAACAGCCAAGGTTCACATGTTGGCAGGCATCGACCCAGGTATTCCCCATCCGAAACGATCCCGCCCTGCCACCCAAACGGTCCCGCGCCTCAAGAATTTCCACGCCAACGCCACTGGGCAAAAGCTCTGCGGCTGCCGCCAATCCCGCGATTCCCCCTCCAACAATCAAAACGCGGCCAGTCACGCCTTTTCCCTCGTTTCCCCTTTGGAAGCCCAATTCGCTGGATGGGGCTTGTGAGTTGCAACCCACTTTTAAACTATGGGTGCGCTACAAAGATGCCCCGCCACAAACCGCCCTCCCCCATCCTGAAAACAACAGCCTTGCTAGTATGTACTGAAGGGTAACATGACCTTCGGGGATAACAGCAATGATAGATTTGACCGACCGCCGCAAGGACTACACCCAAAATGGGCTGGAAGAATCCGGACTCACCAAAACGCCTTTTGAACTTTTTGACCAATGGCTGCGCATTGCCCTGGAGAGCAACCTTCCCGAGCCTTATGCAATGACTTTGGCTACAGCGACTCCCGATGGGGCCGCTTCGGCTCGAATCGTCCTTTTAAGACAGGCAGACCAGCGCGGCCTGGTCTTTTTCACCAACTACCTAAGTCGCAAGGGGCGGGAAATCTGTGAAAACCCTCGTGGATCGCTTCTGTTTTATTGGCCGGAGTTGGAGCGTCAGGTGCGCATTGAGGGCTTGATCGCCCGGATCACTCCTTCCGAATCCGACGATTACCACCGCCTTCGTCCACCCAATAGCCGAATTGGCGCAGCCGCATCGGAGCAGAGTGAAATCCTGCCCAATCGCAAAGCGTTGGAAGATCGGGTCGCGGAACTTTTCGCCAAATTCCCCAATGGGGAGATACCCCGCCCGGAACATTGGGGAGGATATCGACTCTGCCCGGAATACTTCGAATTCTGGCAAGGGCGTACCAGCCGTCTGCACGACCGGCTTTTCTATCAATTGGGGCCAGGCGGAATCTGGGAAACCGGACGCTTGGCGCCATAAAAGCCCCTAGCATAGACTAAAATTGGTTTCATACTTTTCCCGGGAGCAGGCAATGATCCCTTCCAACGATTCCCCCCAAAAGGGCCGGCCCGGATTTACACTGGTTGAAGTTTTGATTGTGATTGCGATCATTGCCGTCCTGATTGGACTGCTTTTGCCTGCGGTGCAAAAAGTCCGCGAAGCAGCGAGTCGGACCAATTGCAAATCGAACCTGGGGCAAATCGGCATCGCGATGGTCCAGGCGCACGACAACCGGACTGGCAGGATGTTCCTTCATCACGACTTTGAAGCCGATGTTATCAGCAAAGTTGGGCCCAAGCCCTTTCCGGCTGTCTCCAATTTTCTGGATGGATTCACCCCGCCATTTAATACTCCCATGGGTGATTTTGACGAGGAATCGGAGGATGGAAAACCCAAAATACAAAGGTCCTTCAACACTTTTGCCAACAGGTATTGGGAAGATTCCCTGCTCCCGTACCTGAGTTCACGAGCCGACTCCGATTCCGGCGCTCACAAAATCGGCAAACGCCTCTTCATCGAAAGCCGGGTTTACCACTGTCCCTCAGATCCCAATACAGCCACCGAGGTCCGGCTTGCGACGCCTCCACCCGAACCCATGGAACCAGGTCGACCCGATAACCCTCCCATAACAGGAGGGCATGGTTCGGAACCGAACATGGGAGATGAGCCCGTGAACGATCGGGATCCGAGCATTATTGGATTGGGGCATCGTTCCTCCTACCTTCTTAATAGCCTTTTGACCCATAAAACCCGAAGATGGGGCACACCCGATTGGCGCAAACTTCAGGAAACCACCCACCCAGCAAGCTTTGGCATTATGATTGAAGGCGATTTCCGGGCAATAGTCTCGGATGGTCTGGATCCAAGGCAGGATGATTGTGATGTTTGGCTTGGAACGAATCGAATCAGCCCATGGATCAGCAAATTCCATGGTTCGGGAACCAGTCATGTACTTTTCCTTGACGGACATGTTGAGATTCTCCCCCAAGCAAAGATTTTTCCCACTCTCTTCCCCGATGGCAAAGACCACCCGGAAGACATGCGATTTGCAGATTGATTTCCTGGAGATTGAGTGATGATTTGGGGTTACGATCGGAATCGGCTATTTTGGATTGTCCCCTTTGTTTTGATTTGTTGCCAAAGAGGCCTTTTCGCCCAGACCCCATTTCTGGATCAGGCCCGATCCCACTTTGCCCAATGGGACACCAACAAGGATGGCGAGATTTCCGCGACCGAGATCGACCGCGCCATCTCAAACCCCAAAACCCAAGGGCCCACCGCCGCTGCGGCGGTTAGCATTCGGCGCGCCCTGAAAGGAAAAAAGATTCCGGTCGAACATTTGACCATGGACAAGCTGGTTCAATCCGTCCCGCGTCCCGCAGACCAAAAGACAAAAATCCCCGATTATGAGGGGATGTACAATAACTCCCTCAAAAAGATCCATGGATCGCGAACCGACCTTTTTGGCACTGAGCCCCCGAACCTCGATTCCATCAGTCAGGGGCGCCTTGGCGATTGTTATTGTTTGGCCCCCCTGGGTGCGATGCTTCATCGCAATCCCAATCAGGTCAAATCGATGTTTATCCCATCGACGGATGGAAAAGTCCTTGTCCAGTTGGGTAAGGAAAAAGTCGAAGTTCCCCCGCTGACAGATGGTGAATTGGCGCTTTTTGCCTCCACAAAGACTCAGGGGATCTGGGTCCAGACCTACGAAAAGGCGATGGGGATCCACCTGGCCGCAAAAAAGAAACAGCTCACAACACCAATAGGCGCCGTAGGAGCAGGCGGATCGGCGGGAACGGCCCTTGGCCTCATTACGGGTCACCGGTTTGAGCGCTTTTCCTGCAAGCCTTTCAAGGATGCAACACTTTCCGAATCGGATAAAAATGCAAAACTGGCGAGCCTTCGAAAAGGGCTTGGGGCGGCGGTGGAGGACAAGCGGCTCATTTGCGGGGGAACACCCAAAGAAGTGAAGGTGCCAGGTGTAACTCCCAACCATGCCTATGCGATTTTGAATTACAATGAGAAAACAGATCTGGTGACTTTCTGGAATCCCCACGGACAAAACTTCAAACCCAAAGGCGAACCGGGTTTGGAATTTGGTTATCTGGTCGCCAAGGGGAAGTTTCAGGTTCCCCTCAAAGAGGCCGTGACCTGGATAGTTGGATTTAGTTGGGAAATGAAGGAGCCCAAAGCCTCGGCTGAATGATCGTTTTCATTTGAGATCAACGATTTGTAAATGGTTTCAAGCTCCGACCCGGGATTTATGCGATAATCCCCCTCTTCAAATAATTTTTTTCAGATTATGGACAACCTCGTGATCTTTGAAAAAAATCATCCCGCTATTTCCGGCTACATATCCAAACCTGGTGCATCCCCATCCTCCGATACCACCGTTCGGAGGATTTCCTTTTTCCAGTCGGATTTGTGTATCGGCCAGCACCAAACAGTCATTCCTCCCTGGCTCATGCGCCTGGTGCGGCTAAAGTTGGCGACATACGCCAAACACTCCTTTTCCAGGGGCCAAAGGGTTTTTCCGGGACGGGGCCCGTTGGAGGCCCGGAGTACCAAGGCACCATGGTCGACGATGCTGAGAACCGTGGGTTCCGGGGAATCAAGCAGCCTTTGCGCGACCAGATCAATGGGGGTACCTTCGAAGCGATCCAAAGCTTTGGCCAGGTTCCCCTCGATTTCGCGCCACACCTCGCGAAACCATGCTGGCGGCACCATGAGTCTTTCCACCAAAATGCGGACCCAGACAGAGGGGAGCTTTTCCCCGGTTTCCACCCCGAGTGCCTCGCCGACCTGCGGAATCAGACTGTGGGCGATCGTTTGAGCGGCAAGCCGCTGGCGACTCTCCTCCCGAAGGGATTCCCCCAAAAGGAGTTTCCCCTGGGAGGCGGCACGCTTTCGTCCAAGGCCCGTTGCCTCCTCACTGACTTCGGTCCGAATTCCTGAAATCGATTGTGCGAGGTCAACCCAATCCACAGGCGGACGATATAACCTCATGCCCTCAAGATAGTTTCCCACAACACGGTCGATGGCGTGCTGAAGGTCTTCCAAGGTTAAACCGGCATCCATGAGAATTCCGGAAGGTTCCGGCCTTTCGTTTCTTGTGGGTTCACGAATTACAGTGCGCCCGTTCCGTTTTTTTTGGTTGGGGACCCCGTTTTTGGATCCAATCTTGCTCAACCCGGTTCCAAATCGTTACTACTGTTACATATATGTACGAATGAACAGTAAATTGCAAGACTTTCCTCTTCGCTTCCCTTGGAAAATCCGGTATACTTCATTTGGGTGGTCTCCTCGTGATCACCCTCCCACCTTCCGAAGGCATATACCCCACCTTGCCTTGGGTTAACGAGAGCCAGCCATGAAAAAGATTTCGAAGCTTGGTCTATTTTCGTTTCTCCTTTTAAGTTCAACAAAAGTATGGGCAGGCGTTCCTGTCGACCCGGCTGAAGTTGCAAAGGCCGTTGGCCAACCCACACGAATTGACATCACTCCCTCCAAACTGCTTCTCAAAGGTCCCCGTTCCGCCAGGCAGGTGCTGGTTCAGGGTACCTATGCCGATGGCGCGGTTCGCGACCTAACTCCATTTGCACATTTTGAGCCTCAAAAAGGTTTGGAAGTCCGACTAAGCGAGGGTGGTTTTGTCGAGGCCTCAGCAAATTCCACCGGCGTCCTTGCGGTCAAGGTAGCTGGACAAACCATGCAGTTACCTGTCGAGGCCTCAGGCGTGGACAAGGCCCGTCCTGTTTCCTTTCGACACGAAGTCGTTGCGGCGATGAATGTGGGCGGATGTAATGCAGGCGCCTGTCACGGTACACCCTCAGGCAAGAACGGTTTCAAACTGTCGCTGCGCGGATTTGATCCCGCCGCCGATTTTACCCAACTCACCCGCGATGTCCTTGCCCGCCGGACTTTGGCCCAGGAACCCGAACAGAGTCTTTTCCTTCTTAAGGGAATGGGGCGCGTTCCGCACGAGGGCGGCCAACGCTTCGCCGCATCAGCCGTCGCGACCCGCGCGGTAAAGCAATGGCTTGCCGAAGGGATGAAAAACGATGAAGCCACCCTTCCTGCCGTCACCAAAGTAGTCATCGAGCCTGGTTCCCGGGTGCTGCTGAAGCCTTCGAAGTGGCAACAACTTGCCGTCTCGGCCCAGTTTGCTGATGGCGCCATTCGTGATGTGACCCGCCTGACTAACTTCTCTTCGAGCGATCCTGCCGTGGCCGAGGTTTCCGGAACGGGCCTGGTCGAATTCCGTCAACCCGGCGAAGTAGCCATTCTCGTCCGTTACCTCGAAGAACTCGAAACCGTTCGTTTGAGCTACCTCGAGCCCAAAGCCAATCTGGTCTGGAAGGGCCCGGCAGAAGCAAACTATGTCGACAAGCTGGTCTTTTCCAAGCTCAAAACCCTTGGCATCCTCCCCAGCGAAATCTGCTCCGATGCGGATTATGTCCGCCGGGTCCATCTGGACCTTTGCGGATTGTTGCCTGACGGCGCGGTGGTCAAGGCCTTCGTTGCCGACAAGGATCCAAACAAGCGTACCAAGTTGGTGGATAGTCTTCTTGAGCGCCCTGAGTATGCGGATTTCTGGACCATGAAATGGTCCGATGTTTTGCGCTCAAGCCGTAAGACCATGCAGCTCAAGGGAATTTTTGTCTTCCAGGATTGGCTTCGTGGCCACATCGCCAACAACACCGGCATCGACAAGATTGTCCGCGAATTGTTGACCTCTTCGGGCAGCACCTTTGCCAATCCCGCTTCGAACTATTACCGAATTGCAAAGGACTCCCAAAACCTGGCGGAAACCACCGCCCAGCTCTTTTTTGGGATCCGGATGCAGTGCGCCAAGTGCCACAACCACCCCTTTGAACGCTGGAGCCAGGACGACTACTACAGTATGGCTGCGTTCTTCTCCCAGGTTGCCCACAAGCCCGACCCGGATCAACCCGGTCCCAAGCCCGAAACTCCCGGGGCGGAAATCGTCTATGTCCGTCGTGATGGCGAAGTCACCCAGCCCCGCACAGGCAAAGTGATGCCTCCCAAATTCATGGGCGGTCCAATCGCCAAGATCGAACCCGGTCAGGACCGTCGTGAAGCTCTTGCCCAATGGGCCACCTCGGGAGAAAATCCCTTCTTTGCAAAAGCGACCGTCAACCGCATCTGGTTCCATCTTGCAGGCAAGGGAATCGTCGATCCTGTCGATGACTTCCGCGAATCGAATCCTTCCGCCAACGATCCCCTTCTTGAGGCGCTGGCCAAGGACTTCATCAAATCGGGTTATGACCTCAAAAATATCATCCGCGTGATTTGCGCCTCTTCGACCTACCAGTTGTCGACCAACACCAACGAATCCAACAAGGACGATAGCCGCTATTTCTCACATGGTGTTTCCAAGCTGCTTACCGCCGAGCAACTCCTGGATGCACTTTGCAAAGCGACTGAAATCCCGGAAAAGTTCCCCGGGCTTCCCGCAGGAACCCGCGCAACACAGCTTCCCGACACCGAAGTTAACCACATCTTCCTTAAGACCTTCGGTCAACCGGCTCGCGAACTGGCCTGTGAATGTGAACGCGAAAGCGATTCCAATCTGGCACAGGCGCTTCAGCTTATCAATGGTCCGACGATCAACGACAAGCTCAAGTCACCGACCAACCGGATTGGTCGCCTGATTAATGAAAACAAAAAAGATACGGAAATCCTTGAGAACCTTTACCTCGAAACCCTTTCCCGCAGCCCAACCAAGGAGGACGCGGCGATCGCCCTTGGCCACCTTGCCAAAGCGAAGGACAAGCGCAAGGCTTGGGAAGACATTCAGTGGGCCCTTATTAACACCAAGGAATTCCTGTTCCGTCACTAATCGAAATAGGGAGAGGATTTCTCACCCTCCCCGATGAAACTCTAAAAGTGAGCCCGGTCTGCTTGTCAGGTCGGGCTCACTTTAATTTGTGATTGGCTATTTGGTCTAAGTGGACGAGTCAAATCAGATGATTCTGGTTAAAGATCGCTTCCTTGGGGGCCAAAGGGTGATCAAGGCGATAAACCCCGCGATAGGCGCGAGAGAGATCCAGAAGAGTCCATCCGCATGGGATTTGGTCTCATCGACATGGCGACCAACGATTTGTTGCATTTGTGCGGTAGTGATCCAGCCAAAAAAGCTAAGGACTCCGGTTACCTTGCCTTGATGTCGGGCCGACAGCTCCTGGGTAAGGGAGTAAAAGATTGGGAAAAGCCCCAAGGCACCAAAACCAACCACCAACAACATTATCAATAGCGGAAGCCCTGCCGATTGGCTGGATGCGACAGTACCGAGGGCGCAAAGGGCCGAACAAATCCCAAATACCACAATACGGGATGCATGGTTGCCTAACGGAAGGCTGAGCCTTCGTGCGAGAAAACCAGCAAAAAGGCAGCCCAGATCGGTCGCAATAAAATAACTTGCGGTAAACCAGCGGACCTGGTGAGGGGAATAGCCATGCTGTTCCTCAAGCATCTTGGGCATCCATGCGCGGTAAAACTGCCAGATTCCGTTGATCGCGATCACAACAACCGCAAGTGCCAACAGCCGAAGCATGATCTCCTTGCGAAAAAAGGGCTGTTCTGTAAGAGTTGAATTGTTTTCTGGGGTGTCCCCGGAGTCGTGGGGTTTGGGCAAAAAATCTTCAGAGCGGGTCATTCCCAACCAAAAGAAAATCCATGCCATCCCAGCCAACCCAATAACAGGATAGGGGAGCCGCCAAGATCCCGGAGCCTCGCTGACCAGTGCCTCGACAACAAGAGGTGTCAGGATGGCGCCAAGCGATGCCCCACTTTGCAAAACACTGTTTCCCGCAGGACGATCTGCGGCGGAAAGAAGCCTTTGTGTCGCGACAAGGGCACATGGCCATTGCCCCGCCTCAAACGCACCCAGGACCGTCCTGCACACCCAAAAGCCAAAATAGGATATCTCCGAGTTGTTTTGTAAATCAATACCTCCCGGCCACCAGTGCCCAACCAATGGCGCCAAAATCCTTCCCACCCAATCCGCGTATCCTGTTGCAATTCCCGCCAGGGACCAGCCCATTAGAAAAACAGGGTAAAGCCAACGGACACTGAATCGGTCGACCAGGAATCCCGCAAAAAGTCCACCAAAGGCAAAAGCGAAGCTGAATCCCCTTTCGATCTCGCCGTATTGTGTGTTGTTAAGGCCAAGTTCCCGTCCGATGGGCGCGATGGTAAGCGACAGGGTTTGCCTGTCCATATAGTTCAAAAGGAGCGCAAGAAGAAGGAGACCGCATATCTTCCATTTGTGTGACAAAGTGCCACCTCCCTGTTACTTAATTCTTTCGCAACCTTAAGGGCAAAGTCGCGATTGATTGAAAAATTGTTTTTAACCGCGCTGTTGCCTCAATTTTGCATTTGTCGCGGGGAGTGAATCCTGGGGCCTGCTCAGGCAAGGGGGTGACCGCGCTTGATCATGGGAAATACCACAGGCGCGTTTGCCAAATGAGAGGCGTAAGGCGCCAGGATCATTTCCAATGCCCATCGGCCATCGCGAAGGCTCCCCAAAGGTGGTCGGTCCTTTTCGATCGCTTCGAAAAGATCCTCCACGATCAGACGGTTACCTGCTCCAAGCGAGGCATCCTCCTGGCATTCGGACACGCCCAATCCACCGGAGTTGATTGCTTGCCATTTGGCTTGTCCCTTCAAACCCCAGGATGGATCCTCAATCAGGAACGCCGGAGGAAGACCGCCTGTGCCCACGAGGATCGTTCCTTTTGAGCCCAAAATGGTAAGCCCAAAACGGGCGCCGACACCCTCCCGTGCTTTATAAGTAGAAAACGATCCGATAATTCCTTTTTCAAAACCGTATGTCGCGTGGATTTGGTCGCCAAGCACAGGCCCCATCCCCTCGCCGCCGGGATGGATGCTCTGTTTTGTTGCGATTTGGGATTTGTCCTGAATTCGCGCATAGCACCAATTCGGATCACCCACAAAAAAACGCATGAGGTCGAGCACATGGGTGCCAAGAACCATGAGGTCGTCGCCACCTCCCCTTTGGTCCTCCTTGCCGCGTCCACGAACTTCGAGGATTGCGCCGATTTTCCCGGTGTTTAGCAGCTCCCGGATGCGGGCCGCCCGATGGGTATAACGGGATTGATGGGCTATGGCACAATGTACATGATTTTTGTCACAAGCGTCGATCATGGCGTCCGCCTGTTCAAGCGAAGGACAGATCGGTTTTTCCAAAAAAATGTGGGCCTTCGCGTTGGCCGCGGCAATCACCATGGCGGGGTGCTGATCAAGCCACCTGTCGCAAATCGCAACGATGTCGGGCTTTTCCCTTTCGAGCATCTGTCGAAAATCGGCATAGGTTTTGTCGCAATGGAGGCGTCGGGACGCGGCGGCCCGCCCTTCGCTATTTTCGTCGGCGATTGCGATGATTTTGGTACGATCGGGAAAATCGAGCCAAACGGTGTCAATGCCGTGGCCGTAGTTCCCCTTGCCCGTTCTACCGATGATGGCGACCCTGAAGGTTTTTTTCATCGGTGACCCTTTCGTTCGGGAGTGAACCAAACAGGCCGGGCCCAAAACAGGGGATTAGCCGAGGTGGAGTCGGCTAAAAACCGGTTATGCCGCCCTGCGTTGTTCTTGCGGGACGGAATGACCTGATAGGTTTTGGGTGGAACGGACGGTGTAGCCGCGCCTTCTGGTACTTTCAAAATAGGTACGGGTAAGCAGTTCGCCCAAGAGACCCATGCTGAAAAATTGAAATGCAACCATCACCAGCAGCGCGCTAAGTAGCAGGAAAGGATTGCCTGTTAGGAAGATCCCATTTGTCGATTTCATCAACAGTGCAACCACAAGGGAAACAACCCCGAGGCAAAGTGAAATAAGACCACAGCCACCCATAAGGTGCATCGGCCTTGTGACAAAGCTCGAGAGGAACTTGATCGTGATCAAGTCAAGGATGACACGAAATGTTCGAGTCAGGTTGTATTTGGTTTGCCCATGGATTCGCGCGTGATGCTGGACGGGAATCTGTACGATCCTCGCGCCATGCATCAGGCAAAGCACCGGGATGAACCGGTGCATCTCGCCATAAAGGGGAAGGGATTCGGCCAGGTCGCGTCGGAATACCCGAATGGTGCAACCCATGTCGCGAATAGGCGATCCGGTCACATAGCGGATAATCCAGTTGGCTATGCGGCTTGGCACCTTTCGGATCAGCAGCGCATCCTGACGGCGAGCCCGCTCACCAAAAACCGCATCCAGGGGAGAATCCTCATCGGCATTGAGGGTCTCGATCATCATGGGAAGATCCGCGGGATCGTTCTGGAGGTCGCCGTCAAGCGTGGCGATCAGGCTTCCCAGGGAGTGGTCGATACCCGCCTGAAGCGCGGGGGTTTGGCCGAAATTACGGCGAAGGCGAACGACCTTGGTGCGGGGATCCGTCCGTGAGATTTCCACGAGGACCCTGTCCGAGCCGTCGGTGCTGCCATCGTCAACAAAAACAATCTCATAATCCTGAATCTGGCGACCAAGGGCAGGGGTCAGCGCCTCGTGGATTTTTCCATGCAAGATCCGCAGATTGTCCCGTTCGTCCTTGAGAGGGATGATCACGGAGAGAGTTTCTGTTGCGCCAACGCTCTTGGTCATGTTTCGTTCCTTCATGGTGTATTCCTTCCCTGGAAGCCTAGAGCTCTCGTGATATTGTCCCGCGAACCCTGCCCGGATGCAGTGCTCTTTGAGTCGTTTTGGGCCGCACTGGAGGCGCCAATAATGCGCAATGGTGTTTCGAGAATCGTTTGTCCGGTTTGGGCGAAGCGGGCGTGATTGGGTTCATCCATATCCGCCCGGATCAGATATTCCCCCGGGGGGAGATTCGCGTGGATCGGGATCGAAAGGTCGATCGATTCTCCCGGCGCCACTTTTGCATCAAAAAGCCCGGAAAGGCCGGCATGGACAACCTTGTGATCCCGGTCGACTACATACCAGAAAAGGTGAATTCCAGCATTGATCCCAGGGCTTAAGTCCCATGTGCGTTCGGAATGGTTTTTCACCCGAAGAACCAGATTCCGCGCCGTGTTAAGGGGAATGTCCCAAGCTTTGGGCTCGACTGGGGTGTAAGTCGCTTTGGCGAAACCGGGGACATAGACCTCGGTTAGCCATTCCTTCAGGTTTTTTGGACTGTGTGGACGGTCGGTCTTTTTAAGCCATTCCTGGTACCAGGACAAAAAATTGTCCAGGTTGCCGGTCCTTCCCCAGGGCAGGTGCATATACCTGAGGCTTAGCTCCTTGACCGCTTCCTCGGGTGGGGTCTGGGTTTTTAGAAGCAGCCAAAGGGCTACCACCATCCCGGTTCGGTCGATTCCCTGGTGACAGTGAACCAGAAGCGGTTCTTCGGCCCCCTCAATCGCCTCGACAAGTCGCTTGAGCGTTGGAGCCGGGGGAAGGCGACCCGCAGAAAAGGAAAATTCCTCGAGTGAAATCCCGGCATCCTGAGCCGCACCTGCCTCATCCACATACCAGGGGGTTGGGTCGCAACAACCTTTCAGGTTGAAAATGGTCTTAATGCCAAGATTGGCAACGTATTTTTTGATTTTGGATGAGGAAGGCTGACCGGCCCGATAAAGCCTGTCGGGAATGACCTCCCGAAGGTTTCCCAAACCAAATATGTAAACCAATTCGGCCACCACGGCCAACGCAATGAAAACCAGCCCCAATGAAAAGAGGGACCGCCACCGCGACCGATTTCGGTGTTTCGCCAGACTGGGATCAACAAAAGCCATGCAAATTCTTTCGGGTTTTCGGGCGTAATCCTTGATCGGAGCCTAGTGTGCCAAAAGATTGGTTCCGGGGTCCATAGGGACCGGAGCGACAACAAGGGTCCGGGAGGCTCCGAAAGTGGAAAATCGGATGCGCAAAGTTATTCGTCAAATTCAAAATAAATTAATTTGTATCAATCTATATTTACTAGTAGCCTTCTTTTCCAAAATCGCCAATATTTTGACCCAGCCAAGCCCAAAACCTGCTTTGCCAATTCCTTTTCCTGCGGAGGGCTCTGGGGAGGGCTCATGGGGGCCCCCAAGTTCGGCTCACCAAGGCCAAATGCGGCCTGATCGAGTGAATTCCAGAGATTTGCCAAAGAGGTTGCAAGGGCCGGGGGATAGCCGGCACGAAGGGCGGCTTGGCCGATGGAGAGGGAATCAGGTTCAGCGGTCAGGACAAACCCCTTGGATTTCAAAAAACCATGCAGGATCCTTCGTAATCCCAAAGCCTCGATCGGTTCACCCAAAGTCAAATGCTTTGCGATAGCGATTTGCGAGCGATTGAAGAGAATGCTTTCATAGACGAACATCCAGGCTATGGTGAGGAAAACCCAAGCGCCTATACCCAACAAGGTCCAACCCAAAAAAGCCGCCCCTTCCGAAGTGCGTTTGACTGTATCGATATGGCGATAAGTCAGGGGAAACGGGCCAACCCATAACATTTCGCGCGCCAACCTGGGCCAGGGGACATCATCCCTGGTAAGGATTAGACCGATTTCGGGAATTGCGGAAGGGTAGGATGATTTGGACACTTCGGATTGGGAACGGTTTTGGGGATCCTTGCCTTTGGTATTACCAATAGGTTCAACAAAGGGCTGAACAGAGGCCTGAATAGGAGTCAATTTCCAGGAAAATTCCCAGGCTGTTCCGGTCGGACCGGTGAGCCCCTCGGGAAAGCGTGCCGTTGCCTCATTGGGTAAATCGCGAACCCGGAAAGAGGAAAGAAGCGAACCATCCTCCACCAATGGAGGGCGCTGCGGTCCCCGTTTCCAGGGACCAAGTGCCACAATCCGCAAGGTGAGTGTGACATCTTCCCCGACGAGTATGCGTGTGGGTTCAACCCGCCCCAAAACCTCAAATCGCCCACGGCAATCAAGGTCATGGGGTTCTTGCCCAAATAGCAAAAGGATCAAAATCCCAAAGCCCATCATTGCCCTCCACCCTGGGTGGGGACAATCTCGGGGATTGTCGGGTTCATTGTCGGGTTCCAAGGCCGGGGGATGATCCGGCCAAGACGGCGGATTGTGACTTCACGCGCGACTTTTTTTTGGGCATCCCGCAATTGGCCCCAAAGGCCGTCTGATTCCATTTCCTCAAGCCCGAATAGTGGCGCTTTTCGAGCTGATTCTGGCCCCTCGGCCTTGGTCGGATCACCTGGTATCGGAAATTCCCGGGTGGGATAATTTCCCGGAAAAGGCCTGATTCCCGATTCGGTGTTTCCGGATCTGGGTGATTCACCCTGACCCGGACCGGGAGGTGAGTCGGACTGCCGCCGGGCACGCCAAAGCGTAGCGCGGGCCAGGAAACTCATTTTAACCCATTGGGGATCGTTTGCATCGCGATTTTGCTCCAGTTGACCAATCAGCTCCTTTGCCCCGCGTTCCAAATCTTCTTGTCCAACCCCTTTTAGTGACTCCAGCTTTTCACGAAGGAGCTCAAATTGTTTTGAGTATTCCTTTTGATTCAAAGAATTTTGGGCCAGAACAATTTGGGAATTGGTTGCGCCAACTGCCCCGAAACATGAAATCATGACCAGATAATTGCCAACAGACCGAAACCTTTGCGAAAGGAAACTTTTCGGCCAATACGCACCCGGGCGCGGAAATCCCACCATCAGCAAAAAGCTGACAAGACCCATGGCCCAAAGTGATCCGATCCATAATGATCTTTTTTCCGCTCCCAAAAGATGCTTAATGGCGATAATCCCACTTTTTCCAGACTCTGTTCCCGGAATGGTTCGGCCCCAGTACCCCATCGATTGAACCCTTTTCGGATTCCCGGCCAGTATTCGGCTTTCTCCAAATCGCTCGGCTTTGGCATCCTCACCAAGGGACATGTCCACCACGGACCAACCCCAGGGAAGTCCCTTCTCAAAAGGGTTCAGATCCCTTCCATCCCAAAACAGGATTCCTTTTCCGGGAAGTGGCAAAGCTTCATCATTTTCCCGCTCCCAAACAAGGGAATCCTCCGCCCAGGCCTCAAGGCGTTGCAATTCATCAGTGATGGCTGACCAATCCACTGTCGGTGCCATCAGGCAAACGGGGTGGGTTCCCATGACCCAAAGGCCGAGTTCGCAGGTTGCCGGGGTATTTTGCAAAACACGCTCCAGGAGAGTCCTTGACAGTTCAAGCCTGGTGGGTTGCCCAGCAAGCATCCCCTGTTGAACATCGACCATAACGGCTCTGCTCTGCCCCATTTCATTCCTGTTCCAAAAGTGGATACCGATACTGGCCAACCCCAACAACAAGCCGAATGCGGACAGGAAAAACATCCCCCGATAGGAGCGGATTTCCTCATTCGACCAATAAATGGATCGATGAAGGGCGCCATCACGCTTGCCGGGATTTTTTTCAAATAGCCATAATCCAATCCCAAAAACCACCAATCCCCATCCTGAAAACATGCGAACAAGCGGACCCGTAAAATCCCATGGGCCCTTCGTGGAGGCGGAAATGTGCAACGGAATCTGATTTGATGGGTCGATGAGTTTCCCCCCGGTGGCTTTGGCCAAGTCGGCCAAAAGGGCTTTCGCTTCAGCCCTTCTCGACTGCTTATCGTTATCCAGATCTTCAAGGGCAGGACCGCCATCAAAAATTATCAATTCGACACCAAAAGCTCGAATTGCCTCCGCCACCGTGGTCAAACTCCAACCGCTGGCGTTGGCTCGCACATTGGCCTCTCCATCCGTCCAAAGAATTATCCTCTGCTTCGTTGAAGGGACAGCAAGCACCCTTGTCAGTCCTTCAATGAGGGCATCTACCAGGTTGGTTTGTGCATCAAGCGGGGTTTTCTCCGGCGTGATCCGTTCAAGTAGCCTTGCGACTTCGGCCCTTTCACGAGTCAAAGGGGCAAGGACCCTTGGCATCGAGGAAAAACGGACCAAACCTGACAAGTCATTTTCAGGAAGAAGGGCCAGGTGGGCCTCAAGGATCTCCGTCCCCAAACCAAGGCGTGTGCCGATTTTTGCGTTTGCCAAAAGGGCGGGCTCGGACATGCTGGAGCTATTGTCAACCAAAAAGAGTGTCGAAGATCCAATAGGTGCGTGGGCAGGCCAAACCAGAACCGTGGCCCAAAGAAGCAACCCCGATCCCATCAGCCAAACGGCAAGGGGTGGCTTGGGGGAAGGTTGCCCGCGGATTGGACCCCTGGGGAACAGCATCGCAGGACCGGGAAGACCGCGCCGGGCCCAGACCAGCCAAAAAAGCGGAAAAATGAGCCAGATTACCGACCACAAGCCCCGCATCCGATTTCGGCTCCTTTAAGCTGCGATTTGCCTTTCCATCCAAAATGCAACCAATCGTGTCAAGGTTTCCGTTCCAGCTTGGGAAAGTTCCCGAAGCTCTGGATCACCGCGCCCCGGGAAGGGAAATCCGCATCCCGGGGACTGACCAGCCGCCCCGAAGCACCCGGAACTGATTGGAGGATTTCCCTGGATTTGTCCAAGGGTGAAAGCAAAAGGATTTTTGTCAATGCATCGCTTTCAATGCCCCGATTGGCCACGACGCTGGCGCTTTGCCTGGTCGTCATACCTAGACCCGTTTTGGGATCTAAAATATGGGCAAATCGTTTTCCGCCAAGTTCGACAAATTGTTCAAGATCACCCGAGGTGGAAACAGCGCCGTTGGCGAGGACGAAATGGCGTTTGTCGCCCTCATCACCGGGCAGGGGAATCAAAGCGATATCCCATCCCTTTTTTCCTGGAGGCGCATCGCCACAAACCACATCCCCACCCGCCACAACAAGGGCCCGGTTGATTCCGGAAGATTTAAGGACTGCCAATGCCTCATCCGCGGCATAGCCTTTTGCGATTCCCCCAAGGTCAAGGCGCATACCGGGTTTGGAAAGCGCAACCGTCCGCTTATTTGGGTCAAGGGTCATTTTTTGATAACCCACATTGGCTTTGGCTTCGGCCAAATCGGTTTCGGAGGGCAAATGCTTCGATTTTCTGGCTCGCCTCCACAGAACCGAGTAGGGACCAACTGTGGGGTCAAACGCCCCATCACTTTTCCTGGCAATATCTTGTGAACGATCCAGAATAAAGAACAGCTCGGGTCCAACCGTAACCGGCCCCTTTCCGGATTGAGCGCAAAGTCGCATCAACTCGCTGTCTGGGATATAATCACTAAGCATTTCATTTATCTTGGATATCCTGGAAAAAGCTTTTTGAATTGCGATTTCGGCTGATTTTATGGAGGAAGCGTAGGCGGTTATCTGGAACCGTGTGCCCATATGGGTTTCAACCTTTTCAACCCGAACCAGGTTTTCCGAAACCGGGTCGGTTGCGGGGCTGACAAACAGAACCGGGTAAAGTAGAATATGCCAATACATTGCATTCCCTCGTTGGACCTAGTTTACCGAATTACCGGAACCACCCAAGTATGAAAGCTCTCATTCGCAACACCTACGGTTGGGCCTTTTGCGGCGTGGCAGGTACTCTTTCTTCTTTGGTATTGGTGGTTGGGCCCACTGGGCAACATTTCGCGCAAGCGGCTGATGCCCCGGCTTCCGAACTCAAAACCTTTGACCAGGTGATTCCCGGATCCCAAGTCAAATTTAACATGGTTGCGATCAAGGGCGGAAAGTTTAAAATGGGTTCGCCAGACTCGGAAAAGGGTCGCAACAAAGATGAAGGTCCCCAACATGAAGTCCAGGTAGGCAATTACTGGATCGGCAAAACCGAAGTAACCTGGGACGAATACGACCAATATTGGAAGTCCACCGACCAGCCCCCCGCAGCCGCATGGGAGAAGCCCGACCGCAAGGCTGACGCGATCACCCGGCCCACCCCTCCCTATTCCGATGAAACTTTTGGCCATGGCCGCGAAGGGAACCCCGTCATCTGCATCACACAGCACTCCGCGATGGAATATTGTCGCTGGCTTTCCCGGAAAACAGGTGTGAAATATCGTTTGCCCACCGAGGCCGAATGGGAATATGCCGCCCGCGCGGGAACCCAAACCGCTTACAGCTATGGGGATGATGAGTCGAAAATTGGTGACTATGCCTGGTTCGCGGGAAACAGCGAGGAACTGGCCAAGCCTGTTGGCAAGAAAAAACCCAACCCTTGGGGCCTCCACGACATGCACGGAAATGTGCTTGAATGGTGCCTCGACCATTATGACGCCGAAACCTACACCAAGCAGGCCGCATTGGGCAAGCTTTTGGTCAATCCGCTTGTGATCCCTTCCGAACGCCGTTTTAGCCATGTTGCTCGTGGTGGATCATGGGCGGATAAGCCTGAGGCGCTCCGCAGCGCCAGCCGTCGCGGTTCGGACAAGACCTGGATCAAGCTTGATCCCCAACGCCCCCAAAGTATTTGGTGGCTCACCTCGGCCGAATTTGTGGGGTTCCGGGTTGTTCGTCCGGCAGCGGAGCTTCCCGAACTCGAGGACATCAGGTCCAAAGTCACCAAGCAAAGCGGCAACTAAGAACCGATTATCTGGCCACTTTCCCCTCCCGGCAAAGGCTACTTCCGCCATGCTAATAACAGGCCTCTCAGGGAATGAAATCTGGTGCCTTGCCCAAAAGGGAATCGCGCCCGGTGGAGTCGTTGTCGGCAACAGTATTTATTCCCAGGGTTTCGTCCGGGGTATCACCACCGGGCTGAAAACCATGGCTGGTGGCGAGCTGGAGGACATCACCCAACTCATCACCGAGGGAAGAAAAGCGGCGCTATTGCGGATGGAAGTGGAAGCAAAGGAACAAGGGGCCGATGGACTGACCGGGGTTGTCACCGACATCAAACGAATCAGTTCCATGATTGAGTTTCTTGCCGTAGGTTCGGCTGTGAAACAAGTGGGTGGTGTTCCTGGTCAATTCTTCAGTTCCGCGTGCAGCGGCCAGGATTTGTACTGTCAAATCGATGCGGGATATCGCCCGGTTCATTTTGTTTTGGGAAATATCGCTTACGCCCTTGGGATTGGAGGTGGGATTTGGGCCGCCCTGAAATCCATGTCTGGTGGCGAAGTCGACTCGATCTCAGGGATGATCAACAATACGCGGCACAAAGCACTCGAGCGCCTGGAAGCCGAGGCGATGAAAGTCGGCGCAAATTGCGTCGTTGACATCAAGACATCGATTCTTCCATTTGGGACTGGCGTCAAGGAAATGGTCCTGGTTGGGACTGCAAGCCACAATCCCTGTCTCGGTAATCCCCCAAAGCCTTATACTTCCGAGTTGACTGGCGAAGAGCTTTGGAACCTGACGCAATTGGGTTATCAACCACTACGCCTGCTTATGGCCTCAAGCGTTTGCGCGCTTGGAATCGGGGGTGGTATCAAGACATTTTTCAGCTCCTTTTCTCGCGGTGAAGTCGATTCGATGACCAAGCTCATCTACCAGGCCCGGGAAAATTGCGTTAGCCGCATTCGCACCGAAGCCGAAGAGATTGGCGCCGATGGAGTCCTCGACCTAAAGCTGTTCATGCACGATATGCCCGGCGGGATGATAGAAATTCTTGCCATTGGCACCGCCTTCAAACGCAATCCGGATGTGGCAAACGCATCACCAACCTTGCCCGCGCAGGCCATCATCCGCGACCGATCCACCTTTTTTTCAAGCGATTTGGACCAAAACTCAATGAGCCACTCCCAGCGGCCCAATGGGGTTTCGTCAGAAAGCTAAAGGCTGAAAAACATTCGTGGGCACCCCTTCCCACGATTTCAAACCTGGCTCGGTTTCGGATTTCGGGTATGGTGCCCGAACCGTCTCCGTTCCTCTTCCGGAGGTTTTCCCCATGAGTTCCAAGAACGCGACCCGCCGTGACCTTCTCAAGGCGGGCGCCGCCATTGCCGCAACCTCGGCTATTTCCGCACCAGTAGGCGCGTTTGCCCAGGGTTCCGACACCATCAAGGTCGGGCTGATCGGTTGTGGTGGTCGTGGATCAGGCGCGGTTGACAATGTGCTTAGCGCCGCCCGCAACATCACCATCCACGCCGTGGGTGACGCCCTCGAATTCCAGGCAAAAGGCGCCGGCCAGCGTCTTGCCAACAAAGCCAAGGAAGACGCCGCCAAGCTTGGCGAAATGAACAACAAAATCGATCTTGGCGATCGTATTTTCTCAGGTCTGGACGCGTTCCAAAAGGTCATCGACTCCGGCGTCAACTATGTGATTCTTGCGACTCCCCCCGCTTTCCGTCCGGTCCACATCAAGGCCGCCGTCGAAAAGGGCGTCAACATCTTCACAGAAAAGCCCGTTGCCGTTGATGGCCCCGGCATCCGTTCGGTGATGGAATCGTTTGAAAAAGCGAAGGGGAAAAACCTGGGCATTGCCGCGGGCACCCAGCGTCGTCACCAACTCGGATACATTGAAACCATCAAGAAGCTTCACGAAGGCGAAATCGGTGACATCATCACCGGTCAAGTCTATTGGAACCAGGGTCTCCTCTGGTCCCGTCCCCGTCGTGAAGGGATGACCGACCTTGAGTACCAAATGTGGAACTGGTACAACTTCACATGGATCTGCGGCGACAATGTCGTCGAGCAACATGTCCACAACCTGGATGTGCTAAACTGGGTATTCAAGGAACACCCCACCGCAGTCGTTGCCATGGGTGGCCGCAGCCGCAACAACCCCGCTTTTGGCAATGTTTATGACTTCTTCTCGGCCGACCTCGAATACAGCGGCAACCGCCATTGTATCAGCCAGGCCCGCCAGATCTCCAACTGCTGGAGCTCCGTCTCCGAGCATGTGCAGGGAACCAAAGGCAAGTGCCAGGTCAACAACTACACCATTAACGGGAAACAGATCCTGACCAAACAACAGGCTCGCGCTTCTACCGACCCCTATATCCAGGAGCACACCGACCTGATTGAGTCGATCCGCGCAGGAAAGCCGATCAACGAACTCCAAACGGTTGCCGAGTCGACCCTGACAGCAATCATGATCCGCATGTCAGCACACACAGGCGCCCGGGTGACCTGGGATCAGGCTATCAACTCCCAGGAACAACTCCTCGATGTGGCCAATCTCTCCAAAGACATGAAGATTCCCGAGTGGAAAACTCCCGTCCCCGGAACCACCAAGTTTGTCTAATTTCTTCCCGATAGAGATAAAAACATTCAGGGCGGGCAACCCATCCATTGGGAGCCCGCCCTATTTTTTGTTATCGCGGAGGCCAAAACTTCCAAATAGTTGAATGATGGAACTGGCGAATATTCCATCGGGTCTGGAGGGACTGAAACTCCGACAGCTCCATTTCCCCAAACCGTTGTGAAGGAATCCGGCCAGTCATTTTCTAGTAGCTCAATTCCATCGCCATTCTGTTGATGTCCACGGTGGCAAATTCATCCGACCTCCTGCCCGCTTCATGCAGCCGGTTCCAGCTATCCTGGGGCTCGTAATTGAGGCCTTCCTCCTCTTCCAGGTCCGATTGACACTGGATGCAAAGCACCGAATAAGGAAGCGCATTCAGGCGCCCCACAGGAATTTTTCCCTTGCAACATTCACATACGCCGTAGGTTCCGTTGCGCAGAAGTGCCAAGGCTCGCTGAACCTGAACCAGCTCACCAGATTCAATTTGTGCCACCCGGGAATGGATTTCATCACTGTCCGAAGCAAATGCAGCATCCGCCAAATTACCGCTCTGGGCATTGTCGCCCCTGTCCGTTAGACCCCCCAATTTTGCGGACAAATCGAGCGCCAATACCCGACGGCGCTCCTCCAAAGATTCGCGGATTCGGTCCAAAGCTTCGTTTCGTGCCATTGATCAAGCTCCCCCCGTATGCCATCCTCATGGGTTTGCCGAATTCCCCCCCGGCAAACCTGATGAATCGCAAACTGTGAAGAAACCTAAGTCATAAGCTTGGACGGAACTTGAGCCGAACCGCAAAAATTTGATTTGATCCGTTCCATTTTTAGGGGATAAAACGATTGGGTAAAATCGACCTTCGCAAATGAAAAAAGCCGACGCCCTTTGAAGCATCGGCTTGGTTATTTTCCTTTTGCAAAGAATTAATACTTCAGGTGAAAAGGCGACGCCGGATCGGCCTCGTGCCGAATTTCATCCACAGGCTCCTTGCGCCCCGGCCCTTTGTAAAGGCGGTTGGCATAGTTGTAAACGAGGCCCTGTACTCCTCCGACATTTTTATAAGCGTGGACAACCCCCTTGGGAACTATCAGCGACGAGGGATTGCTGGCACCCAGGGTTATGATTTGGCGAACCTGATAAGTCGAAGAATGTGGCCGATTGTCCCAAAGCCATACTTCGAAATCCGAAGGGCCAAGAAAACAGAAGAGATCCGCCTGATCGTGGTGTTCGTGGGGCCCCCGACTGATTCCGGGTTCCGTCATACTTATGTAACCCATTACCGGGTGGTATTCCTCCGGAACATCGTCCGTGCGAAAGAATTCACAAAGCCAGCCGCGGGCATCCTTGTAAATTGGGGTCGATTTGAGGATGACGCCTTCAATTTCGCCGGACTTCCACATACTTTTCCCCATTTGTCCCAATATTCCTAAATCAGATTTACTGAAATTTGCTTATATCCCATTTCCCCGTTCAGCTTCAAGGGAAATAGGTGGATAGGACTCCACCCGATTTTTGGGACCATTTACCTCGAGGGGAATACGCCTGGATTGCAAGAAAAAACGCATCAAAGCATTGCCATGTATATATTTGGGAAAATTGGGACAGAAAAAAATTACTTCGTTGAGGGGAACCTGAATCGCCTTGCAAAGCGAATTAATCTTGCAAGGATTCTAATTTTGGCGAAAAATGAATTGGTTCAAACCTTTCTCCATTGGGCTTCGTAATGCCGGGAGAAAAGGAAAAAACAAAGTGGGAGACTCCCAATGCCCCTAAACGCAAAACGATCATTGATTTTGACGCTTATTCTTGCCATGGTGGGTTTGGTTTGCATCCCTCGGGGTCTATTGGCACAAACGGGTAAGCCTGCTCCAGAGCTTGTCGGCGGGATCGAATGGCTCAACACCGATAAACCCATTTCCCTAAGAGCCCTCAAAGGTAAAATCGTCCTCCTGGACTTTTGGACACTTTGCTGCATTAATTGTATGCACATCATACCAGAACTTGAAAAGCTGGAAAAGAAATATTCAAAAGAATTAGTCGTTATCGGAATTCATACTGCAAAATTTGAAAATGAAAAAGACTCTGCCAACATAAAGAAAGCAATTCTTCGGTACCAAATCAAGCATCCAGTTGTCAATGACGCCAACAAGGTCATCTGGAATACCTACGGGGCGAATTGGTGGCCCACCATTGTGCTCATTGACCCGGAAGGAAATGTCTTTGGGGCAAAAAATGGCGAGGACAAATTTGACCTGATCGATTCAGCAATTGCAGGCCTTGTCGAAAAATACACCGCCAATGGAAAGCTCAAACTGGGAGAACCCAAATGGGATCTGCTAAAGGAATCCAGCCCGGAGAAATTGCGCTTCCCCGGGAAAGTAATCACCGACCCGCAAGGCAACCGGATTTTCATCGCCGATAGCACCAATCACCGCATTGTGATTACAGACAGGGTTGGGAAAACGCAGGATGTGATTGGCGGAGGTGGATCCGGAACCACAGATGGATCGTACAGCGAGGCTCGATTCAATGATCCACAGGGCATGGCTCTCAAGGGGAACCTGCTTTATGTGGCTGACCGAAAAAACCATCTAATTCGGGTAGTCGACCTGGAAAAGAAGACTGTCAAACGATTTGCCGGAACTGCAAAGCAGGGCAATCTGAAAGATCCCACCAAAGGCAAGCCACTCACAATTGGCCTGAACAGCCCATGGGATCTCATTATTCACAAAAATCAGATGTTTGTCGCAATGGCGGGTCACCACCAAATTTGGGTTGCTGACCTCGACAAGAACCAAATCCGTCCATTCGCTGGTAACGGAAATGAAAACATCAAGGACGGCTCCTTGGCCCAGGCCAATTTTGCCCAACCCAGTGGGCTGACCACTGACGGGACCAACCTCTATGTCGCGGACAGCGAAACCAGTTCAGTTCGTATGGTACCTTTGAGCGGCCAGGGGACCGTGAAGACACTTGTTGGAACCGGCTTGTTCAATTTTGGAGATGAAGATGGTGTAGGGGCCAAAGTTCGCCTTCAGCATGCTCTTGGGGTGGCATGGTTGGAAGGAAAGCTATTTTTGGCAGATACCTACAACGATAAATTGAAGACTTTGGATCCAAAAACCAAAACATCCCGCGAATTCCTCAAGGGGTTCGATGAACCAGGGGGCATCTTCGCTTCGGGTGGGCTCCTTTATGTGGCGGACACGAACAGCCATCAGATTGTGATTGTCGATCCAAAAACAAAATCCATGAAAAAGCTCGAAATTAGCGGACTGGAGCTTCCCAGAATCGAATAAATCAACCCGGATAACTGCGAGGATGGGTGCTTAAAATCCTCGCAGTTATTTGGCCTATTTGGATTCTGGTGGAACAGATCGATTCCCGTCTTC
>CAMBMH010000017.1 GCA_945868575.1 Singulisphaera sp. GP187
CCCGGTTCGTTCAAGGGCCATATTCATTGAGCGAATCAGGTCGGTTTGTGCGCCCCGGGCATCCGCCTTACCCAAATGTCGAATTTCCGCGGCAACGCCTGCCAGGGAAATTTGCATTTCGCGGTCAATGTGGTCATCGGTTGGCCTCCCTTTTCCTTTTTGAAATTTGCAAACTCCGGCAAACCTTCCCCTGGGACGGATCGAAACCTCATGGATTGGTCGGCCCAAAACAAATGCAACCACAGCATGTCCTGCCTCATGGACCGCTGTCCGAATGGGGTCGTTATCAACCAGTCCTGGTTCGTTAGGAATTTTTTTTGGTGGGATTTCCTCAGACATGCGGACCTCGCTTGACCCCAAACGGCACATAAACTAAACTACAATTGTACCGGGTGAGAACCTGGCACAGTTACCCGGTAGTGTAACGGTAGCACAAGAGTTTTTGGCACTCTTTGTGAAGGTTCGAATCCTTCCCGGGTAGTTTTAACTAAGTCGTTTGTTTTCGTTTTTCTTTACAAAATCAATTTCGATAATGGTTTGCGGCTAAGTTTGAGTCTCTTTTTGCAACCATTTTACCCTACCCCAATTTGCCCAAGGTTTTTCCCCGTTTACCAACACTACTGGACGGCAAAGGCAATCCGGGGTAGGTTGATTTTCTCGCCTTCCGGGTCTCACTCGGTTGTTTTTTTGCCGAGTTTCTTATGTCACAAAGATTTTCCTGGTTTTCGGTTTTGCTTTTGTTCGTCTTTGGGCAATTTATCAATGCTCAAGACAGCCCAGACCCTCTTTTTCAGGGGATGATCCAGCCTTTTTTCCAAAAATATTGCCAAAGATGTCACAATGTGGACAAAGCGACCTCTGGCGTCCGGGTGGATAATCTTGATCCAGCCTTTGAGGAACGCCAACTGAAACTTTGGCTGGGGATTTTGCACCATACCGCCAATGGTTCCATGCCTCCCGAGGGTGCCAAACAGCCAAAAGCCACCGAGAAGGCGCAGGTGGTTGCCTGGATGGAAAAAGGGATTGAACGGGCCCGACTGCGTCCAACTCCGCGTAATGGTGGAGCAAGGCGTTTGACCGTCGCGCAATACCGAAACACTCTTCGCGAATTACTTTTGCTGGATGACAACCTGGCGGACAATTTGCCGCCTGATGCCGTTTCCAAAGACGGGTTTCTCAACAATCAGGAGACTCTGGCGGTCTCGCCTTTGTTGCTTGAGTCTTACTACGACATCGCCGAAAAGGCGCTTGAGCGCTGCATTGTTGATCCGAAATCCAAGCCCACCATCCAAAACTTTCGGCTGGATTTTGGAGCCGGGATCAATCCCTCTCCCATCCGGGACAACCTGATCCTTGGCGCGGATAGTGTCCTTGTGAACAATTCCGATTTCCTCGTGCGGGAATTGAAGCCGGAAAAGCCATTTGTCTTTCAGCCCTTCTCGATGCGAACGCGTTATCGATTCATTGAAGGTTACCAAGGCAATGACACTGTCCGGGGTTGGCGCGATTATGACAGCATCTACCACTCCGTTTTTGCCTGCATGCGTGGAACCCAAGGCTATCCCAAGGGAAAGGCCTACACCACAATTTCCGAAGGCCTGCTGCTTCGGCCGGCCATTCCCAGCACCGAGATTTTTGGGGTGGAAAGCACCTACGGCCCCAGGGCCAATTTCAAGATCGCTTTGCGGGAATTGCCTGATCACGGCCGGTTTCGGGTGACCGTGACCGCCGCGAAGTATGAAGATGGGCTATTGCTTGACCCGGGTGCCGAACCTTCAACCATTCCATTCATGTCAGGAAATCAAGCTATCTGCGCGGATCCTGGCCCTACCAAGGTGGTGAATATTCCCTCGGCGGGGATTTATCAGGTAGATTTGCTCTCTGAAAGCGATGGCGAAAGACCAGAACCGGATGTCTCCCAATTGCAAAAGGGGTTGATCGGTTATTGGCCCTTGAATGGTTCCGTCTCATCCGAACCTGACGCAAGGCATCTGGCCGGGGTCCTGAAAGCCGATGCGAAATTTGTGGAAAGCCCTTTCGGAAAGGCACTCTCTCTGGATGGTTATGAGGACGCCATGCGGGTCCCTCGTCATGAATCCATGGAAGTGGGAACCGGGAATTTTAGCGTCTCCGCCTGGATTCACCCTCGGGAATTGCGTCAGGCCGGCATCGTCTGTTTGGGCAAGTATAATTGGACCCACGGTTGGTATTTGGACATGCCGGGTGGCAATGGTGTTCTGCGGTTGGAAACCGCCGGACCGGACAACAAATCGAACGGAACTGTGGCTTCCGCCCCAGGGGCCATTCAGGCAAATAAGTGGCAACATGTGGCAGCGGTTGTCAGCCGCGCTGGACAGACGAGGCTATTCGTCAACGGCTATCAGGTAGCCCAGGGGAAGATCGGTGGAGCGAATCTGGACAATCCCAAAGTGGATCTCCAGATTGGCCGAATCCAGGATGCACACCAGTTTCTGGGTGAAATATCCCAGGTGCGGGTTTATCGGAGGGCCCTGAAGGATTCGGAAATCCAGGCACTTGTCGAACCAGGAAAGCGCTTTGCCTCGCCCCCCCAGGATAAAGGGAGCGATGTGGAATTGTCGTTGGGAAATAGGATTTTTGGCGGGACGCTTACCCAACCGGCTTTTCTCGTCCTACGCCTTCCCGCCGGACCGTTGTCTGTCTCGATGATCAAGGCGGGTGGTAAAAAGATAGAGAAAATCCGATTCATGGAGTTGCCCAAAAACTCACCAAACACCCGGAAATTCCTCGCTTTCGAAAAACGGGATCCTCATGTGGGTGTTCACCTCGGGTTGCGTCGCGATTGCGGCAGCACTTTGTCACCCGTGGGAACTCCGCAGGTCGTACACGGGACCAGCCTGACAAAGTACACCTTCGAGGGGGCTATCCGGAATCATCCCAGTCCGGATGTGGAAAAGGACAATGTAAATTACCTCGCAGGTATAAGGGAAATCGGAGTCCGAAGTGAATTTACGGATGGCCGTGATACCCCAAGGCTACTGATCCGCTCAGTTGAGTTTGAAGGGCCCTATTTTGAAACATGGCCTCCGAAACCTCATGAAAATCTTTTCCATGAGAATGAGGGCGAACCATCCGATCAAAAAGCGAATTCGTTAATCCAGCGTTTTGCAACCAAAGCGTTTCGCCGTCCAATCACAGGCGATGAGGCAGCCAGCCTTCTGGCAATTTTCACCAAATCCCGCAAGGATGGGGTAGGTTACCACGGCGCGTTGAGGGATGTTTTTCAGGTGGTACTTACTTCACCCCAGTTCCTGCTTCTGGTCGAGAAGAGCGTTTCCCCCAAGGGTGACCCGCTAGACGCCCATGAGCTCGCAAACAAGCTCTCGTATTTTCTTTGGAACGGACCGCCGGATGCGGCACTGTTGGAATCGGCCTTGTCGGGGAATGCGCTTCAAAAAAACATTGGCCCAATCGTTGACCGGATGATTGATAGTCCTCTATTTGACCGCTTTGTAGGGGAATTTACCTCACAATGGCTTGCTTTGGACAAGTTCGCTGTTTTGGAAGCGGATCGTCAGCGGTTTCCCCGTCTCACTCCCCATGTCCGTGGTCACCTCTCAAAAGAATCGGCTGCGTTCCTTTCCCATTTGGCGAGGCACAATCTGCCTGTCCGCAATCTGATACAATCCGATTTTATCATGGCGAATGAAGTGGTAGGCGATTACTACGGGTTGGGCGACAAGGTGGAATCCGGGTTCCGATTTGTGCCCGTCGCCCATGGGCAGGAAAAGCTGGGTGGGCTATTGTCCCAACCAGCCATTCTTGCGGGGTTGTCGGATGGGAGGGAGTCAAACCCTGTCAAGCGTGGGGCATGGATGGCCAGGAGAATCGTGGCCGAGCCTCCCGATGATCCTCCGCCTAATGTCCCCACACTCAAGGAAGACACAAAAAGCCTGAGCCTGAGGGAGCGGCTGGAAAAACACCGCAACCAGCCTGGGTGTGCCAGTTGCCATTCCAGGGTGGATCCATGGGGGATTCCCTTGGAGGAATTCGACGCGGGAGGTTTGGCAAAAACCATGAAAGTGGACTCCCGCTCCACCTTGCCTGATGGCAAAGAGGTTTCCGGTTTTCTGGAATTGAGAAAATACCTTGCGGAAGAGCGGATTGATCAGGTTGCTTTTGGTTTGGCGAGGCATTTGGCCATATACGCGAATGGCAGGAGTCTGTCCTTTAACGAGCTAGAAAGTTTGAAAAAGGAGTGTCTGACCCTGAAGCCTTCGGGTTACAAGGTCCGGGACCTAATCCATCTGGTGGTAAAAAGTCCGTTGTTCCTGGAAAAATGATCCGAAAAGGTCCGGGGCCAAATGTGTCCTGGAATACCTGGGTGAATGGGGACTCAATCATGATCAGCGTGCGAAAACTGGACAGGCGGGCGTTTTTGCGGGGTGTGGGCGGCGTTGCCTTGGCTTTGCCTGTCCTGGAAGCCATGGGCGATGAAGTAAACAGTCGGGTCCCAAGGCGATTTTGCGCCTTGTATACGGCCAACGGGATGGCCCTTCCCAGACCCGAAAACGGAATTCAGGAGTGGAGTTGGTTTCCGGCCGCCAGCAATGGAGGCGAATTTGTTTTTGGCAAATCGACGGAACCGCTGGCGCCCTTTAGGAAACAGCTTAGTTTCCTTGGAGGTCTTTATCATCCAAGCGGTCCCAAGGCCGATCCCCATGTTTGTTCGGATATGTGGCTCACCGGGGCACCCTTGCACAACCCGAAGCCCGGAACCTACAACTCGGTCAGTTTGGACCAGGTAATCGCCCGACATACGCGCCAATATTGTCGGCAGCCTTCACTGGTGCTTTCAATTGATGCCGGGACGGGTTTCCTTTCGCGGACCGGGACCATCTCCTATAGCCTTGAGGGGCGTCCGATTCCTGCGGAGAACAATCCGCGCCGGGTATTCAACCGGCTATTTCGTGGAGATAAGGCTTCATTGGAGGGGGAAAGGGAGAGGCTGCGGAGGCAAATTCGCCTGGTCGACGCCGTTGGCGCCAGCGCCAAATCCTTCAACAGTCAGCTAGGCAGTTCCGATCGCGACCGGATGGAACAATACCTGACCTCTTTGGGCGAGGTGGAATCGCGTCTGATCGCCTCGGAGAAATGGATCGATGTACCGCTGAAAAAACAGGATTACAAACATCTTAACCTGGATGCGACCAACGAGGGAGATCCGGCCGAATATTACCGAAACATGTTCGATCTGATTTCCCTTGCCTTTGACGCGGACATCACCAGGTCGGTGGTGTTCATGCTCAATCGCGAGGACGGAATGGGAATTAGCGATACTTTTCCGCTCAAATTGGGTCTTTCCGGCACACACCATAATCTTTCCCATGCAGGAGATAAAGCGGGGCAGATCAACTTCGCAAAGTATGATCTCTTCCTGAGCCGACAATTGGCCCACTTTTTCGATCGTCTCAATTCCTGCAAGGACAAGAGTGGAACCGTCCTCGACAATACCATTGTCCTTTACGGTAGCGGGGCCAGCACCACCCATAACCCCACAAACCTCCCCACACTTGTGGTGGGTGGAGGCGGTCTGGGGCTAAAGCATGGAAACTATTGGAAGCAAGGGGAGACACGAATGTCCAACCTGCACCTTAGCATCCTTAGGTCCATTGGTGTCGAACAAGACACATTCGCAGATAGCACAGGCACCTTGCCTGCATCTGTTTTCAGCAAAACCTGATTCCCTTTGGTTTTGGGCAAAACTATCCCATGATTCGGGGTGCTGATGGAATATTCCGTCCGGGAGTTCCAATCCCCGGATATTGGTAAAGTTGGGTTGTTTATATCAATCGTGAATATCATTTGTGTTTGTGCCATCGATTTCCATCGGTCCAATGTGGTGCCCATGGGCCAACAAGCTCCAATCGATTGCCAAGGGTTGTCTGACGGGTTTGCGGATTCTTGCTGCTTTTTGGCCCAAGGTTGTTCATCAGATAGGTAACGGGGGGCGATAAACCGGTCCGAAAAAAACCGGAAGGTCAAACCCGCAACTTTTTTACTTCTGCTTTCTTCGGAATTTGACCGATACCTTTCATTAAATCCATCCGCCAACTCTAACGCGGAATGGGCATTTGCCCCAAGTTAGCCAGATTTCGGAATCAAAAATGACCCAAAACCCTTACTGTTGTCTGGACTGTGGTCACAATCACCTTGAAGTTGTTGAAGCCGGGCATCAGTGCCCCGCATGTGGGAAATTATGGCTGGTTCACGGAGGGGTTTCCCTGTTTTTGCCCGGGGTTAAAGTTGTCGAAAACCATATTTCCATGCCAAAAGATGCATGGGAAGCGGTTTGCCAATCGGCGTCCCTTCCCGCGTCTCCTGAAAATATTACCCAAATGCGTCGTATCTTTTCCAACAACTACAACTTGCCCGAGCTACATCTCTCTGCGGAAAATAACTACTACTTCCAACGGGTGCCAGAGTTGGAGAAATTCCTTCAGGGAAATTCCAAAACCTCAAAGGAATCCAAATCCGCCGAGGCCATCCCGTCAACTGCCAATGGTCCTTTGCACTTTCACATTGAACGCCATTACATTCCCGAGACCATTCCAGCGGGCCAAACCTATTCCTGGAATGTGCGGATAATCAACGATGGTCCTGGTCCTATACATGCAAAAGGGCCAGGCTCAGCCAGACTGGCCCATCGTTGGTGGGATGGAGTGGGAAATTTGATTGCAATGGCCGGACGGCCGACCACCTTGCCTGTGGATTTGGCATGTGGACGGGCCCTTTCTGTCCCGTTTATGCTCAGCGCTCCCGCCCGAAATGGGCTTCACCTTCTGGAAATTGGACTAATCAGCGATTCAGGAGAATGGATTTCTTCCGAAAGCAAACCCCTTTTGATACAGTGTGTCGTTGGTTTGGAATTGGAATTGCCAAATCATTGGAATCGCCTGAATAAACCCCAATCGACCTTTGATTATGTGGAGGATCACCTGTTGGGAGTTTCCTTCCTCAAGGAAGAGCTCAAGGAAAATCGTACTCCAAGGCTGCTTGAAGTGGGTGGGTGTTCCAGCCCCATGACTCACGGAATGGACGGCGACATCTATGTTTCCGACATTGATGCCCAGACACTCCAGGTTGGCCGCTTGCGATTTGCGTCCAAATTTCCCAATATGAAATTCCTCGCTTCGGATGCCGCCAGGCTCCCTTTCGCCCCTAGTACATTCGATGGCGTGGTGCTTTTTGCAACGCTCCACCACTTTGCGGACCCAATTGCTTGCCTCACCGAGTTTCGCCGGGTTATCAAGCCGGACGGATTCATCATGATGGGAACCGAACCTGTTGGGTCCTACATGGCGGAAACGGTCGATGCCAAGTTGCTCAAGGAGCTTGAGAGTGGCATCAATGAACAGGTATTCACGGCCCAGGAATACCAGAGGATGTTTCTTGCGGCGGGACTGTTTGCAACGCGAGTCGAAATCGACCGCGGTGCCCTTCGGGCAATTCTTCGCCCCCGGGCGGGTGGAGTGGCTTACTCAACCGGGTCCGATGCCTCAACAAATTCCATCCTGATTCGTCAATTGATCAAACTCAACCTCCAGTGGGTAAAATCCAAGGTAAAGCAGCATATTGGGCCTTATTTGCCTCGCCGTAAAGCCGCGTAATTGCGCGAGCAAATCCCTAATACTTATTGCGCAGAGCGGGATCCGGGCCAAATCGCTAGGAGTTTGAAAGGGATTTTGATGGGCCATCCCTTTTGGGTTTAAACCCGGGATGGAATGGGTCGGGCGTTTACCTTCTTTGCTTTTACCCCTTGTTTTCGAAAACCGCTTCGGTTATTCACCGGCCGGACTTGAGCGATTTCCAACAAAAGGCGTTTGTATGCGTCCTGGCCTTTTTGGCTGGCTGCTCCTTGTGGGGCTGTTTGGGGGGATCTCCCTGGTTTGGGGACTGGCCCGGTGGATCAAACCCTACGAAGCCGATGGAATGCCCAAGGCAATGGCCAGCCATACACAGCTTGGCCTGCCTCCTTGCACATTCCTCGCCGTCACGGGAATCCCCTGTCCCAGTTGCGGATTGACGACAAGCTTTTCGCTTATGGCCCATTTCGACCCGGTGCCCGCTTTTCGGGCCAATCCGGCGGGGCCAATTCTGCTTATGCTGAGCGGAATTTTATGGATTTGGAGCCTGGTGTGCATTGCCCACCGAAGGTTCTACTGGAGCCGGAAATGGGAATTTCGCCTGGTACTTTGGCTGGGCGCCGTTTTCCTTCTTCTACTGCTCAGATGGTTGGCGATGGTGGTGGTTCCCCGCATTTTTGGAAATTGATGGAGAATTTACAATGAACCGATTCACCCGCCGCGGCCTTCTCGGAGCCATTGCTCCGGTACTCCTTGGGGTTACTTCAGGCTGCAATATGTTGTCCGTTCCCTACTTCCTTTTCGCGGCGCCGGAGCCAAAAAAGGAGGCGGAAATTGGCACGATTGCCAACAAGGACAAGAAAAAAGAAAACAAGATTCTGATTTTGACTTATATGAAACTGGATCTGCGCCCGGAATTCCTCCAGGCCGACAGGGAAATTGCCTTCTTCCTCGAGAAGAACCTGAAAGAGCTTACGACCGCCAACAAGGAAAAGATTTCGATCGTCTCGCCTCGAAAGGTTGAGGATTACAAAAACCAGCATCCTGACTGGCAGGACAAGGAAGTATCCGACATCGGCAAGCACTTCAAAGCGGACCATGTGATCTACCTCGAAGTCAACCAACTTTCGATGTACGAACAAGGCTCAGGCGGAACGCTTTATCGTGGCAAAGCGGACATTACTGTATCGCTCGTGGATGTCGCAAAGCCCGACGAATCCAAACCACCCCAGCCCTTCACCGCATCGTATCCCCGGGAACTTCGGATGGGTTTGACTCCAACAGACAAGAGCCCCGCGGAATTCCGCGCATCGTTCCTCGAATACCTGGGCAAACGGATCGCCTGGAAATTCACCGCCCATCCGACCCGCGACGACTTCTACGCGGATTAGTTTTTCCAGTTGGTTTATCAAAGACAAAAGCCGATGGTCCCCTGGGATCGTCGGCTTTGTGCTTTTTGGGCGTTTTAAGATTATTTCGGACTGGGCTTCAAATATCGGTCAGCATAATCGCAAAAAACTTTCCAGTCTTCCGCGTTCATGGAATGTTTCCCTTTTCTTTTCCAATAGCCAAGCAGACCGGGAGATAGGTCCCCGACAGGCGGAATCGTAGGGCTTTCCAGCCCGCCCGGGGACAGGAGTCGGTAAGCGGCATCGGCGGCTTTGAGAACCTCAAATTGGCCATCGGGGTTGGCCCAGTTATCCTCCAGGGCGTTGGCAAAAAGAATGGGTCTGGGGGCGCAAAGCGCCACAAGACTATTTTGATCAAAAGGGATCTTTTTAGGGTTTTCGTTAAACGATTTGAAATTGCGACAGAACCAATGGGGGAATCTGTCGTTTATCTGCCTTACGGATTCGCCAACGACTCCACGGCTTGGAGCCGTGCCACCACAGCCTGCCTGCAGGGGAATCAGAAGCGCGAAGCGATCATCAAATGCGCCCGCGACTATGGCGGTTTTTCCAAGACGCGAGTGGCCCACCGCCGCCACACGGCTGGCGTCGACTTCGGGACAGGTTTCCAGATGGTCCAGGGCACGCATCATCGCCCACGCCCAAACGCTGATTGTGGCGGTGCCGCCTCCGTCCTTGTCGGCTCCATTAGGTTTTTGGGCAAAATACAGCTCGTTTGTGCCAGGCTTGTCGGGGGCGACATCCGCGCAATGGAATACAGCGACTGCGTAACCTCGCTTGATGGTCTGTTCAATGGACCAGTCGGCTGTTTGGCTGCCCCTGCCGACATCGGTTGCTTTGTTCGCTTTTTGACCCACCGCCGAATTCATCAAATATCCCAAAGGCAAAGCGATTCGCTTGTCATCGAGAACGGCGGAATTGCCGTGGAAGTTGATTCCAAGAAATGCGGGAACTTTACCCACCCGTTTGTTGGGAATGGCAATCAAGAGGCGAATTCGGGGTGATTCCCATTTTCCCAATGTGAGGTCGACTTCGCGCAAGGTGGCAAGGCCTCCCATGGCCTCCTTGTCCTCAAAAAGTGTTTTGGATTCCACCGGGACTTTTTCCGGGATCCGCCCATACATGTAGTGTGCAACCAAGCCTCTCAACTCCGCTTTGCGCGTCGGCCATTGGGATTTTTCGCTGACACGCGAACCATCCATAAAGACAAGAGGATCAGGCAACCCCGCGGTTTCGGGGAGGTGGCCAGGTTTGGGAAAATCAGCGGATAAAGCAGGCATAGAAAATCCCCAAAGGGGAAGAATGTAAAGGAATTGGCGAAGTGTCATGGTGCGCATCCGGGGTGGGGGGAATGGTTTTGGATAGCCGCGAGGTATAACCTAGTTCCCGGAGAGACGATCGCCAAAGGAAACCGAATCGGGGGTATTGTGACACCCTGGAGAAACGAATCCTGGAAACGAAAACCGCCCGTCAAAACCTTTATGGGCTGGAACGGGCGGGGTATGTTTTTCGGCTTAAACGCCATGGACCTAAGCGTGTTCGTGAGGCGTGGGGAAACTCATGCAAAGCTCGGCAACTGCGCCACGAACCCTGTTGATAATGGCCTGGTCTTCCGGAGCGGCAAGGACCTCGACCATCCAACGAGCCACCTGGCGCATTTCGGTTTCCTTCATTCCCCGTGTGGTGAGGGCGGGACTTCCAACCCGGATTCCCGAAGGATCCAAGGGGGGGCGCTTGTCGAAGGGGATGCCGTTGCGGTTGACGGTGATGCCCGCGGCATCAAGGGCGCGTTCCGCCTGGCGACCGGCAAGGCCACGCGCGTTGACATCGACAAGTATCAGGTGGTTGTCGGTTCCGCCCGATACTAGGGTATGGCCCGCGGAGAGGAACTCGTGGGCGAGGGTCCGCGCATTTGCCACCGTTTGTGCTGCATAAGCCGCAAAGCTCGGGTCAAGGGCTTCCTTGAAAGCGATTGCCTTGGCGGCAACCACATGCATCAAGGGACCGCCCTGAAGTCCGGGGAACACAGCCTGATTGATCTTGGGCCCCCACTCCTTCTTGGCAAGGATGAAGCCGGCCCTTGGACCACGGAGGGTTTTGTGGCTGGTTGAGCCGACAAAATCCGCAAAAGGGACCGGGCTGGGGTGCTGTTGGCCTGCCACAAGTCCGGCAATGTGGGCCATATCCACAAAAAGGAGTGCCCCGTTATCCCGGCAGATTTCCGCAAACCTCGCGAAATCGATAATGCGGGAATAAGCACTAGCCCCAGCCACAACCATTTTGGGTTTGTGTTCCTTGCACAAAGCCGCAACCTGATCGTAATCGATCAGACCATCGGACTCTTTCACACCATAATGGTGCACTTTGTAAAGCTTGCCCGAGAAATTGAGGTGCATCCCATGGGTCAGGTGTCCGCCATGGGCAAGGCTCATCGCAACGATGGTGTCGCCGGGCTGAAGCGACGCAAAATAAATTGCCATGTTGGCGGAAGCGCCGGAGTGTGGTTGGACATTGGCAAACTCGGCGCCAAAGAGTTTCATAGCGCGTTCAATGGCGAGCTTTTCTGCATCGTCCACCGCTTCGCAACCGCCGTAGTAACGCTTGCCTGGATAGCCTTCGGCGTATTTGTTGGTGAGGACCGAGCCTTGGGCCGCAAGAATGGCCGAAGATGCGTAGTTTTCCGAGGCGATCATCTCCAGGCCGGTTTGCTGGCGCTTCCGCTCGTGCTGAATGGCATCCCAGATTGCAGGATCAACAGATTCGATAGGATTCATTTTCAATCAGCCTCAATTAGTACCAATACCCTGAGTTTCACCAACCCAAGACGGCCAACTCGCCCAACAAATCGGTGTGGGGCTGATAGCATACAGCATTCCACCCCCGGTCGCGGGCCCCCTCACAATTCGCGGGAAGGTCGTCAACCAACAGGATTTTCGACGGATCTCCCCCCGAATCTTTACATAGTTGATCATACAAACCCGGCTCCGGTTTGCGGTATCCCAGCTCATAGGAGAGTGCAAGACGATCGAACCAGCGCAACCATTCGGGATGATGCTTTTTGATATGCTCAATGTGAAGCGGAGTTGTGTTGCTAAGAAGCCATATCTTTGGTCGTCCCGGATTCAAGTGAATCTTGTCCAGAATGGCATGGGTTTTTGGATTGGGTTCAAAAATATCGCTGAAAGCGTGATCAAATTCCTCATCGGCAAGGTTCAGTCCAAATGGGGCTTTTACCTGGGACCGAAAATGCTCTTTATCGAGTTGCCCCCGCTCAAAGGAATGGTCAAGTGGGCTACCAAAACAGTGGGACTGGAGAGCCTTTATGGTGATTTCGCAATCAGGCATCGGGCCAAATTTGGCCAATTGCCGTGCGGCTTTTTCGTGCGAAAACCATGCGACCACATTTCCCAGATCAAACACCAGTGTTTTCACGGATCTTACCTGTCCACAAATATTGGAGATTTCATTGGGCCGGAATCCTGGTCCGCAACCAATGTCTTTATCTAATTATCCCAAACACATTAGTAGGGGCGAACCTGTTTCGGTGACCAAGGTTAATTTGTCAATAAGGCCCAATTGTCAACAAGTAAACGAGATTTTCGACCCAGACTTTGCAGGCCCCTTAGTCAAGGATCTTGGTCGCCACCTGTCCCGCAACATCGGTCAGACGGAAATCGCGCCCGGCGTAGCGATAGGTAAGCCTTTCGTGATCGATTCCAAGGATGTGCATGATTGTGGCATGAAGGTCGTGGACATGCATCTTGTCCTCGACGGCGAAATAGCCATAGTCGTCGGTGGCGCCGTAGGCAAATCCCTTTTTGACACCGCCCCCCGCCATCCACATGGTGAATCCGTGAGGATTGTGGTCGCGTCCATCCGCCGCCTCCGCGGTTGGGGTCCGCCCAAATTCCCCGCCCCAAAGCACAAGTGTGTCATCCAGCATCCCCCGAGCTTTCAGATCGCGAAGAAACCCCGCGATCGGCTTGTCGACCTCCGCGGCATTTTTGGTGTGACCCTGATAGAGGTTTGAGTGCTGATCCCATTGAACTTCACTGTCGCTGTGGGTGACCTGCACGAATCGGACGCCCCGTTCGAGAAAGCGCCGGGCCATAAGACATTGTCGACCGAAATTTTCGGTAATCGGGTCATCTATTCCATAAAGGCTTTTGGTCGGTGCACTCTCACCCGAAAGATCCTGGGCATCGGGCATTTGTCCTTGCATGCGAAATGCAAGTTCAAAAGAATCCAGTCTGCCTTCGAGAGCCTGGTTGGAGCCGGCGACGGACAAATGTTCCTTGTTCATTGCACTAATCAGGTCGATCTGTTTCCTTTGGGTGGCCGTATCGATCCTTGGGTTGCGGATGTGTTTGACCACCGCTTTTGAGGCTGGTTGGCTTGCGTTGCCTATCGGAGTTCCCTGGCAATATGCGGGCAAAAACGCGGAACCCCAGTTGTTCACCCCGCCATGGGCCAGAGTGGGGCAAATGGTCACAAATGCGGGAAGGTTCTGATTCTCGGTGCCCAGTCCATAGGCCACCCATGAGCCCATGCTGGGGCGGACGAATTGGTCGCTTCCTGTGTGCAATTTAAGAAGGGCTCCACCATGGGCCGGATTCGTGCCGTGGACGGATCGCAGGATACAAAGATCGTCCACCATTTTTGCGACATGGGGAAACAAGTCGCTTACAGGAAGTCCACTTTGCCCATGGCGTTTGAATTTCCAGGGTGATTTGAGCAGGTTGCCTGCTTTGGCAAAAAGCACTTTTGGCAAAGCAAAAGGGGGCTGTTTTCCATTGTCCCTATCCAATAGGGGCTTTGGGTCGAAGGTGTCCACATGGGAAGGCCCACCCTTCATATAGAGGAAAACAATCCGCTTGGCTCTGGCGGGAAAATGGGGCGTTATCGGATCAAGCGGATTCTTTGGCCCGGCAGCGGTGCCTGAATTGTTTGCCAACGCCTTTTCGGACAGAATCGCGCCAAAAGCCAGATGGCCAAAACCCAAGGCGGATTTTTTAAGCAGGTCCCGGCGGGTTCCCGGAAGCGATATAAGAGACATATTCACCTCAGGTAAAGGAATTCGTTGCTGGCAAGAATGCTTTGGCAAACCAAAGCCCAAGCCCGGTTGGCATCCCCGGGCAAGGTTTTTGGACTGTTGCCTGGGGGAGCAGGGTGCGTCTGTTCGGCAACATACGCAAGGACCCGGTCTGTCTCCGCTTTTGTGGGGAGGCGTCCAAAGGCCTGATTATAAGCCTTTGCAAGGCGTGTCCGGTCATCTTCTGGTTGGCTCAAAAGGGTCGCCGCCCAGATATTTGCCGAATCCATGATCAGTTCCGAGTTCATCATCAAAAGGGCCTGAGGCGCGACAACCGTCGAGTTGCGACTTCCCGTGGGCATCGTCGGGTCGGGAAAATCAAATTGCTCAAAAAGAGTATAAAGGTTGTTGCGCACCACAGGCAAATAGATGGCCCGTCTCAGGCTGTCGTATTTGGTGTGGTCGATGGAGGTGTGGTCAAACACAAATTGCCTGTTGCGAAGGGGGATCGATTTGCCTCCAACGGAATTGTCGAGTCGTCCAGTAACGGCAAGGATCGCGTCGCGAACTTCCTCCGCCTCCAGTCTTTGGAGGTTGAACTTCCACAAAAGACTATTCTCCGGATCCACTAATTGGGCTTTTTCGTCCAAAGGGCTGCTGGATGCCATCTGATAGGTGTTCGAAGTCATAATCAATCGGTGTAGGTCCTTGATGGACCAGCCCGATTCCATGAAGTTTTTGGCGAGCCAATCGAGGAGTTCAGGATGGGTGGGCTGGTCTCCAAGGCGCCCGAAATTTTCGGTTGATTTCACGATCCCCGAGCCGAAATGCCATCGCCAGACCCGGTTGACAAAAACCCGGGCCGTAAGGGGGTTTTGCGTGCTTGCAAGCCATTGTGCCATCTCCCCCCGGCCACTTTGGTTATTTCGAAAAACAGGCGCCGCTGTGGAGGTCCACATCACTTCCGGGATATTTCGTGGAACCGCTTTGCCCAGGTTCCTGTGATTCCCACGGATTGGAATCGGGATTTCCTTCTGGATTTTGCCTTCAGCGACCCCCATGGCGCCTGCCGCGTCGGGGGCGTTGCTTTCCAGGATCCTGGCCTCCTCGGAGAGTCGATAATATTCCGCCAGCGATTTGTCATCGAAAGCGAATTCCGGTTTTGGGGGGATGGTCAAAAATCCTGAGGTGTCGTTAAGCTTGTTGCGTGCCAATTCCAGTTTCGCATCCCCAAGGACTTCGGTTTTTCCTTTGGTTTTTTTTGATTCGGCGATGGCCGATTCCATTTCCTGAAAAAGATCCTTGTAATATTTTTCAATTCCGGAAATGTCCCCGGCCGCAGCCATTTTATGCCATGGGGCAAAGAACGGATCGTCGGGATGGTGATCCAGATATTTCCGGCAATGATGCAGGACGCGGGGGTGAAGTGATTGGACTTTTGCGATTTCTTCGATCTGGCCAAGGGAGGCGTTTGAATCAAATTGGGCGGCGGCTTTAAGGTATTCAACGCCTTTGGACCGGGCATCCGCCCGTAGTTTTGCGGTCAGATTGCTGCGGAAGGTTGAGGCGGCAGCTTTTTTGTCGGCGATTGCTTTTTCGACAGCCTTGAGCTTTTCCAGTTCTGCGGCATCGGCGAAGGTATATTCGTTCCAGTGTTTGATTGCGCCATAATTTGTATCGCCAAAGGTTTTTGTCCCTTTGAGTATCGCGGCCATGCCGTAATAGTCGGATAATTTCACCGGATCGAACTTGTGATCGTGGCACCGGGCACAACCAAGGGTCATTCCGAGAAATGCTTTGCCAATAGTGTCGATCTGCTCGTCAATGGTGTCCATATCGAGCTTTTCACGGTCAGGTTCCGCCAGGACTTTCGCGCCCAAAACAAGGAAACCGGTTGCGGTGCGCGTTTCCTGATTGGCGCCCGGAAGGATGTCCCCCGCGATCTGTTCCATAACAAACTGGTCAAAGGGTTTGTCCTTGTTGAAGGAGTCCACCACATAATCCCTGTAACGCCAGGCATTTCCCAAGGCCAGGTTTTCATCAAGCCCGTTGGAATCCGCGTATCTGGCCACATCAAGCCAGTGTCTACCCCAGCGAATACCGTACGAGGGGGATTTTAAAAGGCGTTCAATGAGTTTGTTGGTCGCATCCGGGGCCTTGTCCGAAAGGTACTCATCGATTTCCACAGGCTTGGGCGGAAGTCCCGTAAGATCATAGGTCATCCGCCGAATGAGGGTTCGTTTGTCCGCGGCTGGGGCAGGTTGGATTCCCTTGGATACCAGCTTTTCAAGGACAAAAGCATCAATCGGATTTTTTACCCAATCAGCTTTTTGGGGTTTGGGAGCAGGTTGATTCATCAAAGGCTTGAACGACCAAAACTTGCGCCCATCCTCGACACTCATCCCATTGGGAGCCGGGGCCGCTCCCGTGGTGAGGGGTTTGCGCGGGTCCGGAGCGCCGAGTTTGACCCATTTGACGAGACTATCGATCTCCGATGGGGAAAGCTTGTTTTTTGGGGGCATTTGCAAGTCGCGGTTTTGGTACCGGACCGCCTCGACCAATCGGCTTTTGTCCGGATCGCCTGCAACCAATGTGGGACCGGAGTCCCCGCCCTTGGAAAGTCCCTCCCGCGTTTCCAGGACAAGTCCCCCATTAGGTTCCTTGGTCGAGTGGCATTCATAACAGTGCTTGATCAAAAGGGGGCGGATTTCTTTTTCAAAAAGTTCCGTTCCCGGATCCCCTGTAGCTTTTGCCTTGAGATCTGTAACGGATAAGCAAAATAACCCAATAACCCAAAAGATCCGAATCCCAAAGCTTTGCGCGGATTCCCTTCCTGGGCGCAAAACCGTAAAAGCCCCGAAAAATGCTGAGAGCATACTTGTAGCCAAAGCCGAAGGAACTGTTCGCGAAAGGATTGGCACAACATTCCCCTTTGGTTCAATATTGGGCGGGCCTTGGTGCCTCATGGGAAAGGCGCTGTTCTGGGTTTGTCCAACAGGCGGGAGCCGATTGCGGGTGGCGGGTATTGATCCCCGGGCACAAATTTCATGATACCATAACACTCAATTGAAAAGAAGTCGTAACTCGCTTTCCATCCGACAATTACAATCGAAGTCGAGGCAGGGGCCAAAAGACCTAAAGTCGAGTCTAAGCACATAGCTTTGGGGCAAAAAAGGCTTCTGCCACAAAGTGCTAGGTTTTACAAAATTGCGCGGATTACTTTGCCACGGCTGATGGGGATGGGGCGGTCAAAGGAATCGCGGATTTCTGTCTCGGGCGAGTACCCCAGACAATGAAAAATGGTTGCGATCAAATCCGCAGCCTCAACCTTGCCATCAATAGGCAATGCCGCGGATTTGTCTGATGTCCCGTGGACGACTCCGCCCCGGATCCCTCCTCCCGCCAAAGCCAGCGAGAAACAACTTCCCCAGTGGTCACGCCCGCCATCCTTGTTAAACCGTGGGGTCCGGCCAAATTCGCCGAACCAGACCAATAGCGTTTCGTCCAGAAGCCCGCGAATTTCCAGGTCCTCAATCAGGGCGGAAAAGGCCTGATCCATAATGGGCATCAGAAGGTTTTTGATCGATTCATTGTGCTTGGCATGCGTGTCCCAACCGCCGCCATTGGGCTGATCCTTGATCCTGGTCCAGTTTACCTGGACAAGTCCAACTCCCGATTCAACAAGCCTGCGGGCCAAAAGACACGACTGCGCGAAGCGACTGCTTCCGTAGCGCTCGCGGACATTCGAAGGTTCGCTTTCCAGTTCGAACGCCCGACGGGCGTTTGCCGAATAAAGGAGTTCCGAAGCCTTTTGGGCATGTTGGGAAAAGGAATCGGTCCCGCCTGCACGCCTGATGGTGTCGTAATGGTGATTCACCTGGTCCAAAAGGGACCGGCGGTCGCTAAAGCGAAGTGGGGAAACCTCGCCGGGCAAGCTTAGTGCAGGCAACCGGAATGATGGATCCGAAGGATCACAATGGATCAGCCAAGGATTATGCCGGGTTCCCAGGAGCCCCGCGTCCTGACCCGGCCAGGGGAAGTTTCCATCGTTCCAGATATGTTCGGGCAAAGTAATGGCTGAGGGGAGGCCGCCCGTTTCGGGGCGAAGCGCCCGCATCAGGGCCCCCATCGACGGATAGTTGTTGGGAGCTTTTGGCGCTGAACTTTCCTGGCTGAGCGGAATGTGCGGAAAGCCCGTCAACATCTGATAGCCACTGGAACTGTGGGCGTTGTCGTTGGTGGAAAAGGCCCGCAGGATGGCCAACTTGTCGGTGAGTTGGGAGGTCCGGGGCATCAATTCGCCCACCCGAAATCCCGGGGTTCGTGTCGCGATCGTGCCAAATTGCCCCCGGATTTCCGGTGGGGCATTGGGCTTTGGATCCCAGGTTTCGTGTTGAGGCGGTCCACCCATCAGTCCGAAAATAATGACCGATTTGGCTTTGGCTGGCCGATCCGTGGCACGGGCCCGATTGGCCAGCAAACCCGAGAGGGTAAGACCTCCCAGTCCGATTCCACCCACACCCATCCACACACGACGGGACATGCCTTTGGCGGAGGCACCTTCATCGAGAATACGAAACATGGGATGGGACCTTGGGGGAGGGAGATCCGGCAGAACTATTATCGTAATCGACTTTGGGGCGCCACGCAATCAGTTTTCTGGCCCCAGGCAGGGATCTTATTTCCCTACAAACTTGTAGAGTGTTTCGTCGGTGCGCAAATACATGGCGCCGTCTGAAAAAGCAGGAGTAGCCAGGGTGCGGCCCGGAACGGTGTTTTTGCCCAACACGGTGAATTTTTTGTCCGGTTTGACCCAGGTTGCAACCCCGGTTTCATTCAGGAAAAGTATATTTCCATTCACAAAAACAGGCGAAGCGGAATAGTTTCCATCAATCCGTTCCATCCAATACCGGTCGCCGGTCTTGGCGTTAACGCACGAGGCGATTCCTTTGTCCGAAACAAAATAAAGTTCCTCTCCGATCAATAATGGGGAAGGGGTGCTGGGCGCGCCTTTTTTCAGTCTCCATGCGATGTGGGTATCAGTGACATCTCCCTTGCCACCCAGTTTGGCAGCAATGAGCTCCGGATTGTCGTAATCGTGGTTGTAAATCACCAGACCAAAGCCAATGGTCGGTTGCGGGACGACAGACCAGCCCAGAGCCTTGATCTTCCAGAGCTCCTCGCCCGTAGCCAGATCATAAGCGGCAAAGTGATCCGGCCCGGGAGCCATTACCTGGGCTTTGCCATCTATTTTGGCAACAATCGGTGTCACAAAAGAGTGGCTGATTTTGGCTTCGACAGAACGAAGCGTTTTCCAAAGCACCGTGCCGGTTTCCGCATCCACGGCGGCGACAAACGGCTTTTTGCTTCCATCGCACACCACAACCAGTTTCCCGTCATGGAGCACTGGCGAACCACCACACCCATGAAGCGGTGGGTAATCGAGCTGGTTGCACATCCATTTCAAGCTCCCATCTTTTGCGGAGAGTCGGGCCATGCCAAGAGCGCCAAAGTGCACGAACACCGCATCGCCTTGAATGATCGGGGTGGGGCTGGCATGGCTGTTTTTGACATGGATTGACGGTGCCTTGGCAACCGATTTGACTTCCCGGTCCCAAAGAACCTTGCCCGTTTCTGAATCCAGTGCCATCGCCCGCAGAGACAGACCCTCGCCTTGGGGAACCGCCGTGGTCAGGAAGACTTTACCACCCACCACAACAGGCGAAGACCAACCTAGCCCCGGAATGCCTACTTTCCATGCAACATTTTTTGTGTCGGACCATTGCGAGGGAGCCGTGGTGCCAATGACATGGGAATCGGAGTTGGGGCCACGAAACTGTGTCCAATCACCAGTTCCTAACGCAAAAAGAGCAACGATTTGAAAGATCATGGGGGGCATGCCTCAGTTGCGATGGAAACGAATCTTTTCGGGATTGGACCGTTTCCAACCATTTGAAAAGCGGCATTGGGTTGCTCTCAAGAAAGGAGCCATCCAAAGCCAGAGTACGGGTGGGATATTCCTAATTTTGGGGGATTTAAGTCATTTTGGCAATCAAAATATACCTGCACCAAAGTCAACAATCAGGAATGCCCCTTTACCAAGGATAGAGTGCTCCCGGTTATGTGGCGAACAATTGACAATCGTCAATGGCGACCGCCTCAGCCCAAATCCTTGAAAATGAATGAATTTGCATGATATTCTTGCCTCCTTCATTTCCCCGTCTAATGGATAGAATGAGAGATGGAACGGTGTTCAATACCCACCTGAGCCGTTTCCTGCCTGGCCAGCCTTGACCAGTGCCTGATCAGACCCTCCTAACAGGTCGATCCCATGAAGCATGTTTTTCAATTGGTTTTGGCGTGTTTTTTGGCCTTTTCCGGGTTCCAAGCGGCCTGGGCGGACGAATCCTCTGCCACACATCGCCAAACCATCCAGCTTTTGCAGACCCATTGCGCGGAATGCCACGGTCCCACCCAGCAAAAAGGGGGATTTCGTGTCGATGATCCCAAAGCAATCAAAGAGGGGGGCGATTCTGGCGAGGCGGGTATAGTTCCGGGAAAGCCAGGGGAAAGCACTTTGCTCCTTCGCATCACAGGCGAAAAAGGGAAGCGGATGCCTCCCAAAGGGCCTGCTCTCCCCGAGGCAGACGCCAAATTGATTCGGGATTGGATTGGCGTGGGCGCTCCCTGGCCAGCGGATTTCAAAGTCAGCCAGAAAAAGACACACTGGGCGTTTCAGCCCTCCATTCGCGCCCCGCTGCCCGAGGTGAATGATCCCCATTACGCCAAAAACCCGATCGATCGTTTCCTTTTCGCCTCGATGACCAAAGTCGGACTCAAGCCCAATCCGCGTGCCGACAAATCGACGCTGATTCGTCGTGTATCCCTCGACCTGACCGGCCTACCTCCCACCCCTGAACAGGTCCGGGCCTTCCTTTCGGATACAAAACCCGATGCCTATTCGCGCATGGTGGACGGATTCCTTGCGTCGCCTGCCTATGGCGAACGGATGGCCCGCCCTTGGCTGGATCTGGCCCGCTATGCGGACAGCAAGGGTTTCGGATCGGATCCGCTGCGTCTTTACATCTGGCGCTATCGCGACTGGGTGATCGATGCGTTCAACAAAAACCTCCCCTATGACCAGTTCACGATCGAACAGCTTGCGGGCGATATGCTTCCCGGGGCAAGGACCGACCAGGTCCTTGGAACTGCTTTTCACCGGAACACCATGACCAATACCGAGGGTGGGACCGATAACGAAGAGTTCCGGATCGCAGCGGTCAAGGACCGTGTGGATACCACCATGCAGGTATGGATGGGGCTGACGGCCGGGTGCGCCAAATGTCACAGTCACAAATTCGATCCGCTCACCCACCGGGAATATTATCAGATCTTTGCAATCTTCAATCAAACCGAGGATGCCGATAACGACGAGGATCTTCCCCGTTTGCCCACGCCCACAAAGGACCAGGAAAAACGCCTGGCCGAAATTGATGCCAAGCTTGCCGTCCTTGGAGCCAAATCAAGTATTCCCCCCAAGCCGACTCCCGAATTTGCCGAATGGCTCTGGGAAACCCAAAAGGCCAAAAACTATTGGTCTCTCCCCAAGGTCAACTCGGTGAAAGCCACAAACGGTCTTCGTTATGAGGTTCAATTTGATGGAGCGGTGAAGGCAACAGGCAATGTGCCCGAAACCGCCAAGGTCGAGGTGAATCTGGAAGGGCTCCCCAAGGGGACAACAGGTTTGCGTCTGGAAGTCCTTAGGGACCCGTCGTTTGGTGGGAAAGGGCCTGGCCTGGCCTCCCATGGGAATTTTGTCCTGAGCCATCTTGAGGTCTCCGCAAAACAGCCCCAGGCGCCCAAGGCCCAATTTGTGCGTCTGCGTCATCAAATGGGGAAATTCCTCCATGTAGCTGAAGTCGAAGTTTTTTCGGGTAAGACCAACATCGCCCGTAAGGGAAAAGCGACCCAGTCCTCCACTTCGTTTGATGGTCCGGCCCTCTTGGCGATTGATGGAAACAGCGAAGGCGACCATTCCAAAGGTTCGGTGACCCATACGGCCGACGGCGACCCTGATCCCTGGTGGCAGGTAGATCTGGGATCCGAACAAACGATTGATCGGATCATTGTCCACAACCGGACCGATGGTGGAACTTCGGAGCGGCTCGCAGGGGCCGTCCTTGAGCTACGCGATGCAAGTAACAAGGTGATTTGGCAAAAGCCAATTAACAAGCCAACCACCCGCCCGATGGTATTTGATGTGCATGAGGGATCGGTATTGGCTCTTGTTGCGCCAAGCGCTTCCCATGAGCAGGGTGCTGGGTTTGTCGCTCAGGCCGCGTTGGAAAACAACCCCAAAGTCGGCTGGGCCATCGGTGGGAAAATCGGCACCAATCAGATTCTTGCCGTGCAATTGGCCGAGCCCCTGAAAGCTGGTTCGGGCCCGGTCAAATTGAGTTTTAATTGTTCCTACGGGGACAAGCACATTTTGGGCAAATTCCGTATCGCCGCGACGACCCAACCCAATCCGTCGCCAGCGATTGACATTGAAGTGGAAAAGGCGGCTTTGGCCAATCCGGACAAGGCGCCCCAGAGCCTGATCAATCTTTGGTGGGAAACCAAGCCCGAATCCAAAGTGAACGCCAAAGCGATCGCAGGCCTGAAAAAAGATCGCGAGGCGATAAGCAAGGATATCGTGTCGACCCCAATTCTCCGCGAGCTTGCCAAAGACAAGCAGCGAAAAACCAAAATCCTGATCAAGGGAAACTTCCTTGATCCTGGCGAAGAAGTCTCGGCAAAACTCCCTTCGGCGTTTGCCAAAGGCTTCGAAAATGCCGCCGTCAATCGCCTCGATTTTTCCAAATGGCTGGTTTCGGCGGAAAATCCGCTCACCAGCCGAGTCGCGGTCAATCGGCTTTGGGCGCTGATCTTTGGGCGTGGCCTGGTGGAGACCGAGGAAGATTTCGGAACCATGGGACAGGCCCCCTCTCATCCCGAACTTCTTGATTGGCTGGCCGTCGAGTACCGCGAAAAGGGGTGGGATACCAAAGAGCTTTTGCGGTTGATCCTTTCAAGCGAGGCCTACGCCCAATCGTCGGCCACCAACCCGGAAACGATCCAAAAAGACCCAAAAAATCTGTTTCTTGCAAGGGCGCCACGGTTTCGTCTTGAGGCGGAAACTGTCCGGGATCAGGCTTTGGCACTATCCGGACTACTAAGTCCCAAGATGTTTGGACCTTCGGTCTATCCGGCTCAGCCGGGTGGTTTGTGGCAGGCCGCATTTAACGGGGAGCGGACCTATCCCACCAGCACAGGCGAGGACAGTCGTCGCCGTGGGGTTTACACTTTCCTGCGACGGACAGTCCCACATCCCGCCATGCAGGCGTTTGACGCCCCCTCTCGCGAGGCGTGTACCATCCGGCGGATCGCCAGCAACACCCCTCTCCAGGCGTTTGTGACTTTGAACGATCCGAATTTTGTCGAGGCGGCGCATGGATTGGCAGACCGGATGTTGGCCTCGGGAGGCGACATTGATGCCAAACTCCGGCATGGTTGGTTTGTTTGCACCTCAAGGGATGCCAATCCGGCCGAACTAGCCGCACTTTCCGATCTTTATGCATCGGAAAAAGCGCGATTTGTTGCCAATCCCGAGGAAGCCAAAAAGTTTTTGACAGGTTTGGCCGAAAAACCCGGCGCCGATCCCGCGGAACGAGCCGCGCTTGGGGTCGTCGCCAATGTGTTGCTCAACCTGGATACCGTATTGACCCGAAACTGAGGTCTCTGCCATGAATTTCCATCTGCAAAATCTTGATCCGCGCACGGAACAAATCCGCCTTCGCACGCGAAGGCACTTTCTGAGGGAATCGCCTTTGGCTTTGGGGGCAATGGCGTTATTTGGGGGAGGGACCTCCCGTGCCAACGATGGCACCGCCAGACCGCTTGATCCCCGTGCGCCCCGCAAACCGGGCAAAGCCAAGTCGGTGATCTATCTGCACATGTCGGGCTCGCCTCCGCAGCAAGAGCTTTTTGACTACAAGCCCAAACTCGTCGAATACAACCTTAAACCCTGTCCAGATGAGCTTCTTAAAGGGAAGCGCTTCGCCTTTATCCAGGGGCATCCAGTCCTTTTGGGTTCACCCTACGAGTTCAAGCCACGCGGTCCTTCGGGCGCCATGATTTCCAGCCTTTTGCCACATTTTCACGAAGTGGCCCATCACGCCACCATCATCCGGTCGATGCGGACCAAAGAGTTTAATCATGCCCCCGCAGAGCTTTTCATTCACACAGGGGAAAATCGCCCGGGTTATCCTTCTATTGGTTCCTGGGCCACCTATGGTCTTGGCTCCCCCAACGCCAATCTTCCCGGGTTCATCGTGCTCGTTTCCGGTGGTACAGATCCGACTGCGGGCAAGAGCGTATGGGGAAGCGGATTTTTGCCATCGGTTTATCAGGGTATTCAGTGTCGCTCGGGAACAGAACCAATCTTTTATGTGGCCGATCCCGCGGGAATTGACCGTCCTGCAAGGCGCAAAAGCCTCGACACCCTCAAACAGCTCAATGAGATGGAGGCGCAAAAATTTGGGGACCCCGAAACCCGAACGCGCATCGAGCAATATGAACTCGCTTTCCGCATGCAGACCTCTGTCCCCGAGGTGATGGATATCACCCGGGAAACCAAACAGACAATAGACATGTACGGGGCCCAACCTGGACAGGCCAGCTTCGCCAACAATTGCCTTTTGGCCAGGCGCATGGTCGAGCAAGGCGTCCGCTATGTCCAACTCTTTGATTGGGGTTGGGACACCCATGGCACCGGTCCTGGTGATGACATCGTCACCGCCCTTCCAAGAAAATGCAAGGAAATCGACAAACCGATCGCCGCGCTGATCGCCGACCTCGAAAGGCGGGGGATGTTGGACGATGTGCTGTTGGTTTGGGGAGGCGAGTTTGGCCGAACCTCGATGAACGAGGCACGGGGCGGTTCCAAGTTCCTTGGCCGTGATCATCACCCGCATTGCATGAGCGTTTGGATGGCAGGCGCGGGAGTCAAGGGTGGTATGGCCTATGGATCTACCGACGAGCTGGGCTATTCTGTCGCCGAAAACCCGGTCGAGGTTCATGACCTCCAAGCGACTATCCTGCACCTGATGGGAATGGATCCCGAAACCTTCTCCTTTCCCTACCAGGGGCTAAATGCGCGACTCATTGGTCCCGCCGAGGGGCCCAAGCCAGTCGACAGGATTCTTTCCTAGGTCTTGGGACTGGGAAATGGAAGGCAAATGGAATAAAAAACTAGAAATCAGGCAGTAATCTCCATTTTTCAGAAGAGGCGTTTCCGTGAGCCAAAATAGCTTCGTCCGCGGCAAGATTTATGACGATATCACGCAATGCGTTGGCAATACCCCGCTTATCCGCCTGCGCCGAGTCGTTGATGGGGCAAAGGCCCATGTCGCCGCCAAACTCGAAAATTTTAACCCGCTTTGGTCTGTAAAAGACCGCATCGGTGTGGCGATGATCGACACAGGGGAGCGCGAAGGAAAGATCAAGGCTGACACCATCATCATCGAGCCCACTTCAGGCAATACTGGTATCGGCCTTGCGTTTACCTGTGCGGCTCGTGGTTACAAGCTCATTGTGACTATGCCCGAAACGATGAGCCTCGAACGCCGCCGTTTGCTCAAGGCTTTTGGTGCGGAGATCGTTCTCACCCCCGGTGACCTGGGAATGAAAGGGGCCGTGCAAAAAGCGGCGGACATGACCCGGGAAATTCCCAATTCTTTCATGCCCATGCAGTTTGAAAACCCTGCAAACCCGGAAATCCATCGCAAGACGACCGCCGAGGAAATCTGGCGCGATACCGATGGCAAGATCGACATTCTGGTCGCGGGTGTCGGCACAGGCGGCACCATTACAGGCTGTGGCGAAGTGCTTAAGGCGCGTCGCCCAATGCTGAAGGTAATCGCGGTGGAACCCGCCACCAGCCCCGTGATTACTCAAAAGATGTCTGGCCAGGATATCAAGCCGGGCCGCCACAAGATCCAGGGGATCGGCGCCGGATTTGTTCCTGGAGTACTCAATACCGGCATCATCGACGAAGTGATTCAGGTGTCTGATGATGATTCCTTTGCCATGGCGCGTCGTCTGGCTAAGGAAGAAGGTATGCTCTGCGGAATCAGTTGCGGCGCCGCCGCCCATGTCGCCGTGGATATTGCAAAACGCCCCGAAAATGCGGGCAAACTGATCGTTGTGGTGCTTCCCGACTTGGGTGAACGCTACCTGAGCACCCCGCTGTTTCCTGAATAAGTGCAAGATCCTGGTTTCTCCAGTCAGCCCCGTTGGCGGTTCCATGGGGACAGATAAACAAAAAAGCCCCGGTTTTTTCCGGGGTTTTTTTCATTGAAAATCCAATAGATCGCAAATGCGTCAATTACTCATCCATCAGAAACGCTGCGGGGTCGAAGCCTTGTGGCTTGGGTGTTTCCTTGACCGGCCGACGACGGGAGATTCCCGCCTTTTCCATAAGTGATTGGCTGAGGTTGATGCCGTCCTGGGTGTCGGCGGGAAGTCCGGAAGAAGGTGCCGCTATGGCAACCTATTTTGTTTGGAAGGAAAAATGATTTAAAATAATATATTGTGATATTTTTATATAAAATCCTGTCAGTCTTTTGGGGTTTGGGCCTTTGTTTGTGGAGTCTGCAACCGCCACAAACGGTTTGTGGAGCCTGATTTTGAAAATAGGCTCCACAAAAGCGATTTCAGCAAGGTTGCATAATTCACCCCCTTGCGGGGGTTTTTTATGGAATTCGATCAAAAAAGTGAGTCTTTTCCCGCTTCTATTCATCGAGCAGAAACGCAGCAGGGTCGAAACCCTGTGGTTTGGGAGCTTCTTTTGCTGGACGGCGTCGGGAAATTCCCGCCTTTTCCATAAGTGATTGGCTGAGGTCGATGCCGTCCTGTGTATCGGACGGACGGTCTGTGACAGGCGCCGCTGTGGCGAGATCTTCGTCGTCCTCGGCGGAAATTCTTGGAAGTTCGTAGAGCAGTTTGAAGTTGCGTTTGCCAATGGTCAGGGTATCGCCTGGGTAGACGGTTCGGGTTTGGACCCGCACGCCGTTTACTTTGATGCCGTTGGTGGATCCCAGGTCCTCAACGGTCCAATAGCCCATCTTGAAGCAGAGACGGAGATGCTTGCCCGAAATGTTGGGATATTCCATCTGGATATCGCAAGAGGGTCGCCGCCCCAAAACCAAATCGGGTCGGTTGAGGTCTATGTTGTCGCCGCCACCTTCTGGCACTAATCGACCTTGAACGGGATACATGGGCAATCGACCTCCAACCAGACCCTCCCCGGGGCGTCTACTCTATTGGGACGAAGACCTTATGGTATCCGATCCCAAATCCGAAGGAAAAGGGTGTAATCAGGATTTTTCAAAGGAAAGGGCCGACACTCCCCCCCCACGGAAAGTATCGGCCCCTGTACCGTAAATCCCCCGGAAAATCGAAAACGAAATCCGGATTGGGACTGGAATTAACGACCCCAATATTGCGGGTAGTTTCCATAAGAGGGAACCATCGTACCCGGATAGGCCTGATAAGCTTGGGGAGCACCATATGCGCCGTGGCCTGTGGACATTTGGGTAGGCCAATAAGGGTATGCCGTTGGGGCAGGACGGGTAAAGTAGGCTTCGTGTGGGTAATAGCTATACCAGGGACCCGCAACTGGGTGACTGGAAGCGTGACCGGGGAAAAAGTGCGCCCCTAAGCCACAGAAGATTCCCTGATTGGGAGGATAATAGCCGCCGCCTCCAGCCAAAACGGAGGAAGGAACGGTTGCGGCCAAAACGGGCAGCAACAGTGCAATTGCAAATCTGCGGATCATGGGTGCCTCGGGATTAGGTGCTATAAGTTACCTGCTTTGCGCATTTTATAGTCCCATGGTCCTAAAGTTGAGTCCACCTTTAATTTTGGGCTAAATACAGATTTTGAATATTTTGGGATTTCTGTATCGAATTTGCTGATTTTTCTACCAATTCAGCTCCAACCAACCCATTTCCCGCCTGGGCAATTCCAGACCAACCGCATCTTCGTTGATCCCCAAACCCATCGAACTGATCCCGTCCGAATCCATCGCCGAAGCACGAAGGGGCGGCCTGAAGCAGCGAAGTTCCCCGACGCTGTAGTGTCCTTCGCATTCCTGAATACGAAGATTGACCCGAACCGAATCCCCCTCCAGCGGTTCATTAGCCCGAAAATTGCCAACCAACACATTGGGAAGGTCCTGATGGAACAGCCACGCCGATGCGCCCGCGGGAGGTGGACCTTGTTCGACCTGGACAAGGGGAGACGGGCTCGCCCAACCCAAGGCTATTTGCTGAGGATGGTTGCGATCAAGTGCCAAGCCAAACTCAAACGAAGTACCTGTTTCGCCCGGTGGAATCAGGGCCAGATCCAGTTGGGATGAGCCGTGCCTTTGAAGCATGGGCATACCACCTGTAAGCAATACGCAGTTGCCCGATCCGATTTTCCATTCGATAAATTCAGGGCTTAAAGGGCGGTTTTGACGAGTTTCATCAAGCATCCCGTTAAGACCACGGGTCAGGCTGGTGATCGCAGTCGGAAGGGAAAACCGGGCGGCGTAAAGCGCATGCCAAGGATACCCTGAAGGAGGCTTGATTGGTTCAAGGTCCACCTTGATCTCAAGGACCGGTCGCCCGATCCATGCCCTTAGTCGTTTGGTAAACTTGGCAATGGTCTCGCCTTGTTCATCCGTCAAAACACCCTGGACAGTTAGTTCTCCGAGTGCCGGACCGGTGGAACTCACCAAAATCTGATCCACTTTCATCCGGCTTCCCGGAAGAAAAACAAGCTGCATTGCAGCCCGGTTTTGGCGTAGTCGCAAATCGCGAAATGCCTTGATCGCTCCGGTGGCGGGATCGATCTCAGCTTCAAAAAATTCGTTCCGAACCGATTTCTCATCAGCAAGGCGCATTCGGGCCCTGGGAACGGGTTTGGCATCACCGCCTTTGCGTGGAATCCAGGCATAACCCATCGCGGGCACCTCCACGACAACCCTACTCAGGTTCCCATCGCGGCCAAACGCTTTTACCGGCCCTTCGAGCGCAAGGTGTCCGTTAATGGTAGTTGTTTCAAAAGCAACCCGCCGGGTAAATGCGCACCCATTAAACATCAGGATTCCAGGCGATTGAGGAGCACCACGCAATAGCCTTGCGGCTAGGCCGTCCGCACTGGCTTGCAACACATGGCCGGGGTCTTCGCCATGAGTTTCAAAGGCGTTTTCCGCCTCCTTCAAAAGCCTTCGGCGATGTGGCCAATCGCCGATTCCCTTGTCAAGTACTTCGTGAATCGCATGGAGCGCGAATGCGGTTTCCAGCTTGCGCCTTCCCCGGGTCCTTAAAGCACGACGGCTGATCGGATCGGGTTCTGGCCGGTCCCTGTCGGCTTCCGGTGCCAACCAATCCATGCCAAATTCATCCGCGGCAGCGACACCGGGATATTCTGCGGGGGTCGCTTCGTTGAAATAGTCGTCCAACCTTAGCCACCGCCCCATGACCGGCCCCAATCGGGAGAGGGTTCCTGCCAGACGGGAAAGTTCACCAGGCGCGGTTTTGTGGCAAATCGCGACCGTTGGGGCGTGGTCCTCCCGCACAGCCCGGCCAATGTGATATGCCAAATGAAACCATGTTTGAAGGGAATCGGCGGGGAGGGGTGTGCGTACGAACGCCTCGACCGATTTGCCGTCCGACCCTGCCCAACTAATGACTGGACTTCGGTAATGCGGAACGGTCGCCTCATCAAACGAGACCAAAACCGCGCGGCGGTATCCCGCATGCTGGAGCAAAAGGGGATAGGTCGAATGCAAACCCGCAGAGGATCGGGCAAATACCTTGGGTTCCTGACCTAGGAGGGTCGCATGGGTTTCCCTGGCTTTCTTAAGGTTCCATTCCTGCGATTCGATCAATGTTAATGGATCATCCCGTTCGATCTGGATGCCGCCCAGTACTTCCAAAAGGCCAAGATCGACCTTGCTTCGCATTTTCCGGAAAGTTTCCGGGTGAGTCACTTCCAGGGACTCCAGCCAGGTTCCGCTGGCGATCAGATTTCGTGGATATTCCGCATCGAGCCACGCGCCGCTTTCGAGATCGGCTTTGGGTAGTGATGAGCCCAATATCAGATCGAGATGGAGGAGCCCATGAGTGGAGATGCCCTCCCGGGCACTGACAAGGAGGGCTGCCGCTTCATCCATCTTTGCCTGCGCAAGACTCTCGTCCTCTGCCAGGACCGCTTTGGCGGCATCCTGGACATGACTCCAAAAGAGCCCCACATCGAGCAGATTGGGGTGATCCTGGGATTCGCAAAATGCCTCGAGCCAGGCGGAACCAAAGCCAAGCGCCTGGAGTTTGAGGGGAAAACCCGAGGCAAGTCCGATTTCCTTTGGGGTCTGGCCATGCCCCTCGGTGCGGGAAGGATCAATACCTTCCATCTCGATAACTTCACTACCCGCCTCGCGGGCCTTTTCGAGCCAATCCTGAGGCAATAAAGCAAGAGCGTTGGTTGTGACCGTGTAGATGTGGTTGCCCCGAGGGGGCTCGTGGTCATAGGGGCCGTTGATTTGGGGAGGTCCTTCGAGACGGACCAGGATTTCGGGTTTCCAGAGCTCAAGCCACCCGGCAAACCAGGTTCGGACTTCCTCATCGGAAAGATAAGTCATCCCGTGGGAAGGCATTTTGTGATTGGAAAGGTGAACGGCAGAAAACGGGCAATTCGGAGAATTCATTGCACCCAAGGTTCCTTTCCCATCCATAAATCAAGACTCTACCCATTTGGTCTATGCCTTGCGCCCGTCGGGGGGAACCGTAAGAATAAGTGATGAAATTCAGTTGCCCATTTTTTTTACGGTGACCCGAGAGGGAACTCCCCATGATCATCCGTCGCAAAGGCTTTACGCTTATCGAGCTTTTGGTGGTTATTGCCATCATTGGCGTGCTTGTGGGACTTTTGCTTCCCGCTGTCCAGAAGGTTCGTGAAGCTGCCGCCCGCGCTAAAAGCCAAAACAACTTGAAACAGCTGGGATTGGGTATCGAGGCTACCTTGGGCAACTCCACCAAGGGTGAGTATCCTCCCGCTTATGGCGCTTTCGCCGAAGGGGGCTTCCCTTGGGCGCTCAACAACATTCCCACCAATGTTTACGGCAGCCTCTTTTATTATCTGCTTCCCTCGCTGCAAAACGACAACCTTTACAACCAGGCCAAGGAATCGGGCATCCCCAATGTTAACTTTGCGGGCAACTTCCCTGCAGGACAGATTCCCCCAACCAAGCGCATCGCATCCTTTGTTTCAGATTCCGACCCAACACAGGATAGCACCAAGGGTTTTGCAAGCTATGCCGTCAATCCGCTTGTTTTCCGTGGTGGAACTTTTAGTGGCGCCGATGCCAATGCTCCTGGGGTAAACACCCTTCGGGATGGAACAAACCTGCCGACGATTGGCGGCAATCCGATGGTAAAGGACGCGGGCCCTCGTCGCCAATCCCAGATCACCAATGGCGTGGGAACTTCCAACTGCGGTTTCATCACGGAAAGGTATGCGATTTCGGTCGACTTTCCCAATGACATCCACTGGTGGGCATCCCCGAACATCATCTTCGATCCGACCATCGACCCTTCCGCGACCTATAACAGCAAAAACCCCGTCTACCAAGCGGTTCCCGATCCCAAAAGCAAAACCAAGGGGCCAAAGGACGCTTTTGCCCACTCCACATCCTCCTCGGGAATTTTGGTCCTTATGGGAGATGGTTCGGTCCGTATTGTCAGCACAGGGGTTTCCCCGGCTTCATGGGCTACTGCATTTAATCCCGATTCCCGTAACTCACTGGATAACGACTTCGGGAACTAATTGATTTTCACTCCAAATGTCAAATCCCGAAAACACCCGGAAGAAGATTCCGGGTGTTTTTGTTTGTCTATTGGCACAATAGGATTTCCGAGATTATCCTTAACTGGTTCAAATTCCATAAAAGTTGTATCCATAAAACATTAACGGAATGGATAACGGCAACAAGGATGGTTTTTTATGGCGGAAACCACACTCATCACAGGCGGCGGCGGGTTTATCGGGTCTCACCTTTGTGAAAAATTCCTTGCTTTGGGTCATAAGGTCCTATGTGTGGACAACTTTGTCACAGGCTCCAAGCAGAATGTGGCCCATCTCCACCCCAATCGCAATTTCAAAATGTTGCACCACGATATCTGCCTGCCTTTCGAGATTGAAGGGCCTGTGGACAACATCCTGCACTTTGCGTCGCCTGCAAGCCCGGTTGACTACCTACAACTGCCTATTCAGACGCTTAAGGTTGGATCCCTGGGTACCCACAATACGCTTGGATTGGCGCGTCTCAAAGGTTCTCGATTTCTTTTGGCGAGTACGAGCGAGGTTTATGGCGATCCCGAGGTTCATCCCCAATCGGAAGAATATTGGGGTCATGTCAACCCGGTCGGCGTGCGGGGGGTTTACGACGAGGCCAAACGGTTTGCCGAGGCGATGACCATGGCCTATCACCGGGTCCACAATGTTCGAACACGGATTGTTCGGATCTTCAATACCTATGGTCCACGAATGCGACTAAATGATGGGCGCGTGCTGCCGAATCTGATCGGACAAGCGATTCGTGGTGAGCCCCTGACGGTATATGGCGACGGTTCCCAAACTCGCAGCTTCTGTCATGTCGATGACTTGGTCGAAGGCATTTCCCGACTCCTTTTTGTCGATGATTCGCAACCAGTCAACCTGGGTAACCCGGATGAGGTGACTATCCTTGAATTCGCGAAGGAGATTTTGGCGATCACCATGACCCAAAATCCAATTGAATTCCGCAATCTTCCTCAGGATGATCCGCGCGTCAGACGCCCGGATATTTCCCGGGCGAAAAAGCTGCTTCATTGGGAACCGAAGATTTCCCGGACAGAGGGACTAACCCGCACGGTCAATTGGTTCGCCGATCGAATTCATGGGGGACGCTAATAGGGTTCGGGAAGCCTTCGTTAATAAAAGGCTATTTTTGTGGTGGCTAATAGGAAATCTAACGGCCAAGTCTTTATGGATAGACCGTTAGACCAGTTCGCGGATCGGGTCGCCATCCGGGAGCATAGGCATGGGGCGACCTGTGTGATCGGTGAAGATGGTTTCCTGCCCATTGATACCCAGATGGGCAAGGACCGTGGCCCACAGATCATTTGGGCTAAGCGGGCGGTCTTTGGGGTGTTCGCCTTTGGAGTTGGTGCTACCCACGACGATGCCGTCCCGGAGTCCGCCCCCGGAAACCAGCACGCTCATCGCCTGGGGCCAGTGGTCCCGGCCAGGGCGGTCCTTGGCGGTTTCCAGCTTGGGTGTCCGGCCAAATTCGCCTGTCACCACCAACATGACCCGCTTGTCGAGGCCCCGTTCCCTCAAGTCGGTGATCAACGCCGAAACGGCCTGATCCAGCATGGGAAACCGCCACCTGGAGTCGTTGAAAATGTGGCAATTGACAGCATGGGAATCCCAATTGTAGCAGACATCCTTGGGCCATTCCTTGCCCGGGACATTGGGAGATTCGAGGACCATGGTCACAAATCTCGAACCTGCCTCGACAAGGCGCCGGGCCAGCAGCGTGCGCTGTCCATAGGTGTGGTTGCCATACCGCTCCCGAATCCGGTCGGGTTCGCGACGGAGATCAAACGCCCCCCGGGCCTTTTCGCTGGAGACAAGATCGAGCGCCCGCTGATTGAAAACCTCAGGGCCGGGGGGAAGACGATCCTGCGCGCTTCCGCTCAAGGGTCCCAATAGGCCAAGGCGTTCGCGGAGTTGACCGATCCGCTCAGGAGGAGTATTCAGGTTGCGGACCTGGAAGTCGGGTTTCGAAGGGTCCCCGGCAAAGGTGAAAGGATAGGTCGAGGGGCCAAGGTACGATGCTCCCAGGCTGAAGACATCGATCGGGTCGCGGCCACCATCTGTCCCCAGGACATATCCCGGAATGCCGGGTGTCGGATCACCCAAAACCTTGTGGACCATCGACCCGACAGCCGGATAATCGTTCACAAAACCGGTTGGCTCGATCGGGTCCCGCCCGGTCATAAAGCGTTTGTGGCCACCGCCATGGTCGGCGAATTTGTGGTGGATTGATCGGATGATGCTAAATTGGTGGGCTTTGGCCGCCAGAAGCGGAAGAAGTTCGCAAATTTCGAGGCCGGGAACGGTGGTTGGGATGGGGCGGAATTCGCCGCGGTATTCCGCCGGGGCGGCGGGCTTCATGTCGAAGGTGTCGATGTGGGCGGGCCCACCGGGCAACCAGAGAAAAATCACCGCCGGATCATCACCGGGCTTTTCGGTCAAAAGGGGGTTGCCCACGGAAAACGCGGATAGGGGCGGGAGTGTGATTCCTGCCCCGGAGATGGAAAGGGCACCAAGCTTCAGGACCCGCCTGCGTGACGGCGCGCCTGGTCCGGTACAAAATTGAGAATTCTGGTTTCGCATGGTCCGTCATCCTGGGGAGGGAATCTGACGCAATCCATCTGGGGCTTAACAGTCTGGGGCTGGATAGTTTTATTATGCCCGTTTATCGGCCCAAGGCCCAGTCCGATATCATGAAAAACGAAGCACTCCGGAATCCATCAACCGCAAATTTGGCCAATCCAGGGAGAATTTCGAAGGCATCCCTGGGGAAAAACAGGTCGAAATGCCAGAAGGACGAAAGTGCCTATCAGTCCGGAAGGTATTCCCACTTGCTAAAGGTGGCGGCTTGTCCCGCCGTTTTGCCCTTGGAATCAACAAGATTCCAAAGTGTGGCTTCTTCGATTCGGAAACGGCGACTTTTCAGGCTGATCCGGATTCCCTGGTAATTGTCTGCAAATCCCTGTTCTTTGGTTCTCGCCAAAAGGAGAGTGCGTTCGTCGCGGTGCATCGGTTCTGCGGTCATGCGAGACGGCATGGAAAGGAGCGCCTTGCGGTCGCCTTCCCAAAGGTCTTGTGCGGCTTTGTTGGCATAGCTGATCAGGGGATCGGCCTGTAAACCGTGGGAAATCACAACAAAAGGCGCTTCATAAAGCCTTTTTGCATCAAGAAGGGCATCTCCCGATCTGTCCATCAGTTCCCGGCCCAAATACCGACGGAACGAGTCTAAAAGGATTCGGGAATGCTCCACAAATTCATCATCAAGCCAAGGTTGCATGGGACGGTATTCCTCCTTGTCTTCAAAAAAGAGTGGGACCTAAAAAACGCGCACCCGGATTGGTGCCCGGGTGCGCGTTTTCGTTCCAGGCAAAAATAGAATATTACTTTTGGCGTTCGGGGCGCAACTCACGAATGATCGCGCCCGCGCGCCACATTTCCGAGTCGGCAACTTCCTTGAGTTCCTTCTCAAGGTTGGCGCGATAGTCGGTGCGGCTGTTGGCTTCAAGGGTGATGCGGGCTTCGTTGCCCGTTTCTACGCTCTTGTAAAGGTCCTGGAACACAGGACGGGTTGCGTCACGGAAACGCTTGAACCAGTCGAGAGCGCCGCGTTGAGCGGTGGTCGAACAGTTTGCGTACATCCAGTCCATACCATTCTCGGAGATAAGCGGGTAGAGGCTTTGGGTAGCTTCTTCGACCGTCTCATTGAAGGCTTCGGTGGGGGAGTGGCCGTTTTCGCGCAGCACCTCATATTGGGCAAGCCAAATACCATAGATCGCGCCCATCAGCACGCCACGCTCGCCGGTGAGGTCGCTGACGACCTCTTTCTTGAAGTCGGTCTGGAACAGGAAACCCGCGCCGATTGCGATACCAAGGGCCTTGGCCCGATCATGCGCATTACCGGTGAAGTCCTGGTGAACAGCGTAGCTAGCGTTGATCCCCTTGCCTTCGAGGAAAAGGCGGCGAACCGAGGTGCCCGAGCCCTTGGGGGCTACAAGGATCACATCGATGTCCGCTGGGGGAATGACATGGGTTTGGTCGGCGAAAATGATCGAGAAGCCGTGGCTGAAATAAAGCGCCTTGCCTTTGGTGAGGTGGGGCTTGAGCTTGGGCCAGAAGTCCTTTTGGCCGGCATCGGAGAGGAGATATTGGATGACGGTACCGCGCTTGGCGGCTTCTTCGAGATCAAACAGGGTTTCGCCGGGCTTCCAGCCGTCCTGAACGGCCAGGTCATAGGACTTGGTGCCGGGGCGTTGACCAACAATTACCTTCACGCCGTTATCGCGCATATTCAGCGATTGACCGCGTCCTTGTACCCCGTATCCCAATACGGCTACCGTTTCATTTGCCAGGATCTGGCGGATTTTTTCAGGTGGGTAATCCGAGCGCTCGATCACCGTTTCCTTATGCGAACCGACTTGAATCTCTCTCATGGGGTTGTCCTGGTCCAAATAAAACAGTGCCAGGGCGAATCCCTGACTGCAATTTCAGCCGGTATTTTACCGGAATCCCAGGCATCGGCCAACGAAATCTCCCTTGGAAAGTGGCCGACCTGGCACCCCAATTGCCAATACCTTTCAGGAAAATCCGCGGCGGGAAACCATTTGCTCCCTGAACAAATCCGAAGAAAGCGGTTAAAAAGTGTTGATTTGGGCGCAAAATTTGCAGCTCTACCTTTCCATTCCCCTCTCCTGTCCAGAGAACCAAGGACCTCCACAAATTTCTTGCAAATGTATCCCCTCCATGGTTTTGGGATCAGGTTATTGGCTTGGTTCCGGGATTTAACCAAACTGCTTCGGTGGTTAGTAAAAGGGTTTTGTTTGGCTATCGTTTTGGAATCTTGCCCACACAGTTCCTGGTCTTTGGGCAAATTCCCGTTTAGCCTTCGGCACAAAGCCACCTAGCTTCTAAAAAGCCCGAAGGGTCCGGTTCCCAAAGGAAGTAACCAGTCGCCTAGGCTTTTTTGACTTGCCGAAACCCCGCAATAAACCACCAAAAACTTGAAGTCAGAGAGATTCCCCATGTTTTTCTTCGACGCCCACCTCGACCTTGCCTGGAACGCTATCGAGTGGAACCGGGACCTAACCCGGACCTGTCATGAGTTACGCAAGGTGGAGAAGGACCGTGGGCTGACCTTTAAGGCACGCTGCGCCAACACCGTAACCCTTCCCGATTTGCGCCAGGGGAAGGTTGGTATCGTAATCGGAACCCTGCTTGCCCGGGTAGTCCAGGAACAGAGCAACCCGTCATTTTGCCGCTACGACCATATGGAGGCTGCCCAGGCTGCGGCGATGGGCCAATTGGCCTGGTACGCTGCCATGGAAAGGCGCGGAGATTTCCGCTGGATCAAAGGAAAAGCCGACCTCGAGGCCTCGATCAGCGACTGGTCCGCGGCTTCGCATGAGGGAAAAACACCCATAGGAATGATCCTTTCGATGGAGGGGGCTGATCCGGTCCTGGATCCATCGGAGCTGCCCATGTGGTTTGAAAAAGGTCTCCGTATCATCGGTCCCGCGCACTATGGCGTATCCCCATATGCCCACGGAACGGCCACGATTGGTGGGCTTTTCTCCAAGGGGCCGGACCTTCTTAAAAACATGGAAAAATTGGGCATTATCCTTGATGTGACCCACCTCGCCGACCAGGCTTTTGACGAGGCAATGTCCCTTTACCAGGGGCCTGTACTTGCCAGCCACCACAATTGCCGTGCGCTGGTGGATGATCAAAGGCAGCTGAGCGATGACCAAATCCGCCGTCTCATCGAACGGGGAGCGGTGATAGGCGCGGCCATGGATACGTGGATGCTGGTTCCGGGTTGGAAACGGGGAACCACCACGGTCGAGTCGACGGGTGTGGGCCTTCGCCATGTCGCCGACCATATCGACCACATTTGCCAACTCGCCGGAAATGTCCGCCATGTCGGCATCGGGTCGGATCTGGATGGTGGATTTGGTCTGGAGCAGTCGCCTGGTGATCTTGATACGATTGCGGATTTGAGCAAACTTTGCGAAATACTCAGGCAGCGTGGGTATAGCCAGATCGACCTTGAGGCGATCGCCCATGGCAACTGGATCCGGTTTTTCCGGCAGAACCTTGCTTAGGTTCGCCGACGAGGTTTCTAGAGGGCGGGATTTGTCTTGGAGTTCGCCCAAAAATCCGAGAAAAAGAAGTCAAACCAAAAAGCGGGGCGAATGATGCGGGTTTTGATTGCAGCTTCCGAAGTGGTTGGTTTCGTAAAAACAGGCGGGCTCGCTGATGTGGTGGGGGCGCTTGGCCGTGCGCTGCATCAAAAAGGGTTGGATGTTCGCATCGTCGTCCCTCTCTACCGCCAAATCCGTGAACAGCACCCGCTCAAGTTCACCGGTTGCAAATTTTCCGTACCGATGGGGGACCGAATGGTCTCCGGAGCGGTTTGGGAGGCGAAACTTCCCGGATCCGAGGTACCCGTCCTTTGCATCGAGCAGGGGGGCTATTTCGAGCGCGATGACGCCGCCCAAGGATCGGGAATCTACCAATACAGCGGGCCAGGCGGGGCCAAGATCGACTACCCTGACAATGGCGAGCGTTTTGCCTTTTTTAATCGCGCCATTCTCGCCGTGATCCACCGGATGGGTTGGTGGCCCGAGATCATTCATTGCAACGATTGGCAAACAGGGCTGGTACCTGTTTTGTTGCGTCAGGAAGCGGACCGCGATCCGAACTTCACCGTGGCGCGCCGCTGGCGGACGGTCCGATGTCTTTTCACGATCCACAATATCGCCTATCAGGGGAATTTTCCGGCCCTGATGATGTATTGTGCCCGGCTGCCTGGGCATCTGTTCCATCATGAAGCCGTAGAGTTCCATGGCCAGCTCAGCTTTCTCAAGGCGGGCCTTAACTTTGCCGACCGCATCAGCACGGTAAGCCCGACTTATGCCCTCGAAATCCAGACGCCTTGGTATGGGATGGGGATGGAAGGACTCCTCACCCGTCGCAGCGCGGTCCTTTCGGGGATCGTCAACGGAGTCGATTACAACGAGTGGAATCCCGAATCGGATCACCAGATTCCCGCCAATTTTGGCCCGGAAAATGTCCAGCCTGGCAAGGGAGTCTGCAAAGCGGCCCTGCAAAAACAGCTCGGCCTTGCGGTAGATCCAAGGGTACCTGTGCTTGGCATGATCGCTCGAATGGTCGAACAGAAGGGTTTTGATCTCATGGGGATCGCCCTCCCCACGGCCCTTCGCCAGGGGGCCCAATTTGTCTTGTTGGGTGATGGGGATCCGTGGCATCGCCGAACCATGGAAGAGATCGCCGCGCGCTTTCCCGGGCAGGTTTCGCTCAACTTCGGGTTTAATGAGCCGCTCGCCCACCTGATCGAGGCGGGTAGCGACATCTACCTCATGCCGAGTCTTTACGAGCCATCAGGGCTAAACCAGCTTTACAGTCTCAAATATGGGACGATCCCCGTGGTCCGGGCGACAGGAGGACTTGCCGACACCATCGTCGACGCCACCCCCGACAATCTTGCCCGGGAGAGCGCAACGGGATTCCACTTTGGATCGTACCAGGCCGATGCGTTCGCCAAAGCGATGGTTCGCGCCACCCAGACCTGGCGCACCCAGCCTGATGTCTGGGCGCAACTGATGCGGACCGCGATGACCCGCGATTGGTCGTGGAACAAAAGCGCGGATTCGTACCAGGAGCTTTACCGGGTCACCTCCAATATCCGATAGCGGGAATCCGCGACTCCGGGTCGGTTGATGGGATGACTTTTGGGACTGGTTCCATTCTCACAAATTTTGTCCAAAATTATGGCTTCACGCAAATCGGGTTCGCCGCAATGTTTCACGGGCGCAGACCCGCTGGGGCGCCACTTCACCATCATTTCCCCCTCAAGAGCCGAGCGACCCGGGGCTTTGGCTTCTGGTGTTTTGACGGGTGACGATTTTTCCCGTCCGGATCCGCATGAAAAGTGTCCATTTTGCCCGGGGAATGAAAACGAAACCCCGCCTTCCACCGCGTTCCAGAGCGACAAGACAGGCGCCTGGATTGGCCGGATCGTTCCCAATCGTTTCCCCGCAGTTTATGCGAAGGGGGTAAGTGACCCCAATGCGATATTTGGGGTCCACGAGGTGGTGATTGAAACGCCGGGGCATAATCCCGGTTGGGCCTATCCTGAAGCGCCGGACACCGCGGCCCTTTGGGAAATGATCCTTTTGCGGATCAGGGAGCATCGGGAAAATCGCGATTTGAAGACCTTGGTCTGGTTTAAAAATCAGGGAGCTTCCGCCGGGGCGAGCCTGGAACATCCGCATTCGCAGATTTTGGGCACCTCGTTGGAAAGTCCGGCGCAGAAACGGACCAATCGACTTGCCGCCGCAGATTGGCGCAGGGAAGGATCTTCATGGCTGGCGCGATTGGTCGCGGGGGAAAAAAAGGCGCGCAAGCGGATGGTCTTCTCCCGGGAGGGATTTTCGGTCTTTTGTCCGGAGAGCATCCGGTCGCCTTATGGTCTGTGGCTGGTTCCCGATACCTATGAAGATCCGCTTTGTCCTACGCTGGGGGAGGCGATCCCTTTTTCCCGGGTGTTGGGGGAAACGCTGAGGCGGTTTCAGTTGGTGCATGGAGTCGATGCGCCTTTTAACCTGGTGCTCCATTTGCGTATGCCCGGGAAATATCCGGGGTTTGGCTGGTATCTGGAAGTGTTGCCCCGGCTTAGCCAATTCGCCGGGTGGGAGTGGGCCACAGAGACATT